>CAVKKE010000001.1:0-59359 GCA_963656875.1 Barnesiella intestinihominis
GATTGGTGAAGATGCCAAAGATGACGCCGATGGCCATGATGATCAGGCAGATGCCGAACACGGGGTAGATCTTGCCGATGACTGCATCAATGGAAATGAAGGTGGCGATGAAGTAGTACACCAGAATGATGATCAGCCAGAACAGCAGCGAGGTGAGCACGCCGGAAGCGCCACTCTGACTGCACAGCTCCACGATCAAGCCTGCAGGGCCCACTGCGAACACGGTGCCAACCATGATCAGCAGCACCACAGAGAACACACGCATAACGTTCTGCATCACGGGGCCTAAGTATTTGCCGGTGATCTCGGCGATGGAAGCACCGTCATTGCGCTCGCTCATCATGCCGGAGAAGTAGTCATGCACACCGCCTGCAAAGATGGTGCCGAAGGTGATCCACAGGAACACCACAGGCCCCCACAAAGCGCCCTGCATGGCACCGAAGATGGGGCCCAGACCTGCGATGTTCAGCAGCTGGACGAGGAACAGCTTCCACTGGGGCATCACAACATAGTCAACACCGTCGTTGATGCGCACAGCGGGGGTCTCGCGGTCGTCCGGGCCGAAGGTATTGTCCACGATCTTACCATAGACGAAGTAGCCCACAATCAGGATCGCCAGACAGAGTAAGAAACTGATCATACCAGAAACCTCCTTTTTCTCTCGTGACGAACTAAATGGAAATAATCTCCAGAATTTCCATTCAGCCCGACCAACTTTCTGCCCTCATGTTAACATATTTTTCATAAAAGTGATAATATGCTTCTGGAATAGGGTCATATCAAAAAGTATCTGGCCGCAAAGGTTTTTAACCGATATTTCGTTCCATTTTCGTTCGTTTTATCAGCAAAAAGCGGCAGGAGCATCTTTCATGCTCCTGCCGTCGGTGAAGTTTCTTTCCCGCTCCTAAAAATTCTTATCTGCTGTTTTTACCAGTTCTTAGCCTGCCGGGCCCTCATTTCACCGTGAGAGACGCCTGTTTGTGCAGCAGCTGCACAAAAGTCTGCTCTTCCGGGCGCAGAGTGCCCTTGTCCGGGTAGACCAGCACATCTTTCATGCGCTGACGCTGGGCGGGGCACTTTTTCAGCACCAGGTGATACTGTTCCAGCGCCTTCTGCGGCATGGGCGACGCCCACATATAGGCATTGGGCAGGTTTTGCAGAATGGAGAACTGGCTGCACCGCTCGTATACATGAATGCGGCGGTTGGGGTTCGTGTGCCAGTGCAGGCCGCTGTCCTCACCGCCGGGCAGCTGAAAATCATCGTGCAGGATCTCCGTATAGCGGTTCAGCTGGCTGATCTCAGTGATTTCCTGCTTTGCCAGCGGGCCTTCCCGGTTGGTCAGCAGCAGATAGTCAAACTCCATCACCGGTTCCCGGCGCAGGTTGTGGCGCTCGCAATAGCGGCGGTAATAGTCCTCGTCCTCTTCTGCATAGCGCAGCAGCGCCAGATGATAGCCCCGCCGCAGCACAAAATCCAGTGCTTCCATGGCACCGGATTCCCGGATGTGCACCCTCAGCTGTTCGCTGTCCGCCGCCTGCTGCAGAAAGTCCACAGTGGCATAGGACGCATAGGTGGCGTGGGGCAGCACCACCCGCAGCTCTGCGCAGCTGCCCTGCTGGCGGCGTGCATCCAGATCGAGCCGGTCCACTTCGTCCAGCACCCGCTCGGCCTGCTGGATGAAATGACGGCCCTGCTCGGTGGGGATCATGCCGGTGGAAGAGCGCTCAAAAATGCGGATGCCGTATTCCTCTTCCAGGTTCTTCAGCGCCTTGCTCACATTGGGCTGAGCCGCATACAGCTGCTTTGCTGCCGCCGACACCGAACCCCACTTGCGGATGGCCACCAGATAACGCAGTTCCGTGATATTCATGTGCATCCTCCGTTCCACAAATTACAACTATTTTATCAATTCCGTTGGCTTGCTGTCAAGCCAAACGCAGTTGACGCGCCCGGAACGGCGCTTTATAATAAAAGAGAATCTGAAAAAGGAGTTTTGCTGTATGGAGACCACTTACCGCGTCCTGCGCATTGATGAACAGATGTACGGTTGCGAAGAGCTGCCTACCGGTCAGCCGGTGCTGTGCGACGTCACGCTGGCCGATGCCGCCAGGAACACCCGCACTCTGCCCTACCCGGACAAAGAGCTGACCCGCCTTGGCATCGACGAAGGCGACACGGTAGTTCTGACAGCAGACGGCACCCTACAGAAATATTTTTCTTGAACAACGCCCTCTCAGGTGCTGCGCATCAGCCCCCAAGGGGAGCCGCAAATAAAGGTGTTTCACAGGAGGAAACCATGAAAAAGATCGAAACTTCCGCCCTCATCGGCCTAGGTGCGCTGGGCATCCTGTTCGGCCGCAAAATGCCCGGCGTGCAGGTCATCGCCGACGAAAAGCGCATCGCACGCTATTCCGCAGAGCCCGTGGTCTGCAACGGCGAAGAGTGCAAGTTCCGCTACGTCACCCCCGCCGAGGGCAAGCCGGTAGACCTGCTTCTCGTGGCCGTCAAAGCCACCGTGCTGGAGCAGGCCATTCAGGACATTGCAAAGTTCGTGGGCCCGGATACTGTTATCATCAGCGTGCTGAACGGCATCACCAGCGAAGAGCACATCGACGCCGCCTACCCCGGCCACACCCTGTGGAGCGTGGCCATCGGCATGGATGCCACCCGCACCGGCCGCAGCCTTGTATTCAATCAGGAAGGCAAGATCCAGTTCGGTGAGCGCAGCGGCGAAATGACCGACCGCGTGCAGGCTGTGGCCGACTATCTGGATGCCTGCGGCATCGCCAACGAACCCTGCAGCGATATCCTTTATAAGCAGTGGAACAAGCTGATGGTCAACGACGGCCTGAACCAGGCTGCGGCAGCATTCAACCAGCCCTACGGCGGCCTGTGCCAGCCCGGCGAAGCGCAGAACATGATGCGCACCGCTATGCAGGAGGTCATTCATCTTGCCAACCTTGAGGGCGTGCCCCTGCCGCCGGACAACGACGTGAAGTTCCTCGACGCCATGATGCCCACCTTCAACCCGGAAGGAATGCCCAGTATGCGGCAGGATGTGCTGGCAAAGCGCCTGACCGAGGTGGATGAGTTTGCCGGTGTGGTGCGTGAGCGTGCAAAGAAATACAACATGCCCACCCCCGCCAACGACTTTTTCTATGCCCGCATCCGGGAGATCGAAGCCGGATACAACAAGTAAGGAGACGCCATGCACAAGATTTATTTCACCCGCCACGGCGAGACCGTGTGGAATGTCGAGAACAAGATCTGCGGCATGACCGACAGCCCCCTGACCGAGAAGGGCCGCCAGCAGGCCCGGCAGCTGGGCGAAAAGGTCAAGGCCAGCGGCGTGCACATCGACGAGATCCTCTATTCTCCCCTGTCCCGCGCCGCCGACACGGCCAAGGCCATTGCGGATGCCACCGGCCTGCCGGCCCGGTATGAGCCTCGCCTGCGGGAACAGTGCTTCGGCAAATATGAGGGCACGCCCCGCAACGGCGGCGAGTTCCGCGTCTCCAAGACCCACTTCGCCGACCGCTACGACGGCGGCGAAAGCATGATGCAGCTGGCCCAGCGCATCTACAACCTGCTGGATGAGCTGAAAGCCGACACGGACAAGACCTATCTTCTGGTGGCGCACAACGGCATCGCCCGTGTGGTGCAGTCTTACTTCTACGATATGACCAATGAGGAATACGCCATGGCCGGCATCCGGAACTGCGAGCTAGTAGAGTATGATTTTGAATAAAGTTTTCTCATAATCTATCACGGCCTCGCCCTCTCAGTCTCACTTTCGTTCGACAGCTCTCCCAAAGGGAGAGGTGGCACGGCATCAGCCGTGACGGAGAGGGCGAGCCCGTTAACAAAAAAAGCATCTGCAACTGTACTTCAGGCATCGCAATCGCAGATGCTTTCTTTTTATGTCTTATCCCTTATAAAGCCCGAACAGCTTGAGCAGCTTCTGCCAGAAGGTCAGAGTCACCGCTTCCGCCTCCGGCTCTGCCGCCGGGGCGGGGGCTGTGATGGCGGTGGTCTGCAGGGCAAACTGTACCGCACTCACGTCGGTGTTCTCTGCCGAAGTGAAGCTCTGCACCTCTCCGCCGCCGGACAGGCTGTCCAGCAGGGTATCCAGCTGGTCGCCCAGCTCGATGCCTGCGACGTTCTCCCGCAGCTCTCCGGTGCCGCCGGTGAGCTGGGAAGCACCTTCGGCCAGCTGCTGCACACCCGCTTTCAGCTGGGCCACACCGTCGGTGTAAGCGTTCAGGCCGTCGTCCAGCTGTGCATACTGGGACGTCAACTGGTTCACACCGTCGGTGAGCACAGACAGGTTGCCCAGCATCCCGGTGAGCACATCCGCCAGCTGGCGCACCCCGGCGTCAAACTCGCCGTAGCTGCTGTTCAGGGTGCTGCTGCCCTCATGCAGCTTGGCAATGCCGCCGTTCACCGTGTCGAGGTAGGTCTGCATCGCGTCGATGTTGGCGCTGGAACCCTGCAGCAGCAGGATCACGTCCTTCAGCTGGGGCATCAGCTTCACCATGCCCTGCAGCTGCTCAATGGCCTTGGCGTTGCCATCCTTCACCACGTCCAAGTCAAGACCGTTCTCTTTCAGAATGGCCTTGTAGGCCTCAAAGCTCACCTGCTGTTCCAGCTGTGCCGCGCCCTCGTCGATCTGGGCAATGCCGTCTTTGATCTGAGCGGAGGCATTCAGCAGTGTGTTCAGCTCATCGGTGGATGCCGAGATGCCGTTCAGCGCGGTCTGCATCTGGGTCAGGGCAGCGCGCACCTGTGCGGAGCCGCCCGTCAGGCTGGCGGAATTGCCGTTCAGGGTGTCAATGCCCGCCTGCACCTGCGCAATGCCGTCTGCCAGCGCATTGGCACCGTCGTCCAGCTGCACAGAACCGTTCTGCAGCTGATCCATCATCCCCTGGATGTCGATATCACCAAGGTCGATGTTCAGGTTCAGCCGCACACCGTTCAGGGAGACGGCATCCATGACGAAATCCGTTACGTCGGCGGTGACCGTCACGTCGCTGTCCGCACCCGGCAGCAGGATGTAGGAAAGCTGCTTTTTGCTGCCCACATTTGCCACGGTAGCACCCGGGGCTTCAATGTTCTGTGCAAGGTCGGTGTCCAGACTCATGGTCACCTGCAAAGCGTATTTATCGAAGAAATCTCCGGTGCAGTCCGGGTTGCGGCTCACCTGCAGCCGGATAGCCAGTGCGCCGCTTTTGCCGCCCAGCTCGTCGGGGCTAATCTCCGCGCCATCCAGCGTGTAAGTCAGCTTCACCACCCAGGGCAGAGCCGTGGCAGTGTCCATGGTGCCCTCATAATAGAGCTTGCCGTCCTCGGATACATTGACCGAAATGATGCCGCCGTTCTGTTCAATGGCATCCTTCGTGGTCATGTTGCGCACGGCGGTGTAGCTGCCATGGTCGGTGACGGTGTCCCCCGCCTGCACGGCAAAGCTGTTGACTGCGTACACGCCTGTGACTTCGCCGGAGGCCGTCAGGTTTGCATAAATGACTTCCTCTTTGGCTGTGGATGCCGCCGCAAAGGCAGGCATTGCCGCGCCTGCCAGCAGGCAGCCAGCCAGCGCCAGCGCCGACATTCGGCGCACAAAATGCTGTTTCATATCCGTTAAGCCTCCTTCGGCTGTTTCTTGCGTTTGATGATGAGCGGGTCGGCCAGATAGAGATAACCCGGCAGGGCCAGCAGCACGATGGCCAGCGACACCAGACCGCCCACGCCCAGGAAGTTGCCCAGCTGGCCCAGCAGCTGGTTGGTGGAAATGGCTCCCATCAGGAAGCCCACCACAGCCAGCGCGCTGCCGGTGGTGATGACCGAGGTCGTCACGGCCGACACCGTGGCCGCAATGGCATACTTCCGGCCCAGCGTCTCCCGGAACTCCTGATAGCGGTCGGAGAACAGGATGGCGTAGTCCACCGTTGCGCCAAGCTGGATGGAGCTGATGATAAGGTAAGCAATGTAGAACACATACTGGCCCCGGAAATACGGAATGGCCAGATTGATCCAGATGGCCGTTTCAATGCTCAGCACCAGAATGATGGGCAGCAGCAGCTGGCGCTTCATGATGAGCAGGATCAGGAACACCGCGCCGATGGCCAGCAGATTCACCTTGACCATATCGGCGGTGATGGTGTCCATCAGATCATAGGTGCTCACGCCCTGGCCCGCCAGATAATAATTGTCCGGGTAATACTGCTGCACGATGGCGCGGATGCGCTCCACCAGCGCAAATGCGGAGTCACCCTCGGTGTCAGAATCCACCGTCAGCACCATGCGGGTATAGCCGCCGGACACCAGCAGCTTCAGGGTGTCCGAGGGAACAAACTCCGGCGGGATGGATGCACCTGCGTTGTCCACATAGGACAGGATGCTGGTCACCTCCGGCACTGCGTGCAGCGCGTCCGAAAGCTCGGCCTGCGTGGCCGTGTCGCCCTCCGGCACCAGAACAACATAGGTGTCGCTTTTGCCGAAGATCTCTTCAATGGCGGCTGTATCCGCGCCAAGGCGGGTGTTGGTGCCGAACATATGAGCAGCACCATAATGATACTGGTTGTTGTTGGAGGCCAGATAGCTGGGCACCATGATGATGGCCAGCACCAGCGCCATGGGCAGCATGATGCGGGAGACGAACCGGCCAAACTTGTCGAAGCTGGGCAGAAGCGGTTTGTGGTGGGTCTTATCCATCCACTTGTATGCTGCCAGCGTCAGCGCCGGCATGAAGGTGAACACTGTGACAAGACTCAGCACCACGCCCTTTGCCAGCGCAAGGCCCAGATCCGGGCCGATCTGGAACTGCATGAGCACCAGCGCCAGAAAGCCGATGACTGTGGTCAGGCCGCTGGACAGAATGGAGCCTGTGGACTTGCACAGCGCATCCACCATGCAGTCCTCCGGGCCGGCATTCGGGTTTTCGGCCCGGCACTCGGCAAAGCGGTGAATGAGGAACACCGAGTAGTCCAGCGACACCGCCAGCTGCAGGATGCTGCCAGCCGCATTGGTGACAAAGGAGATGGTGCCAAAGATGAGGTTGGTGCCGTTATTGATCAGGATGGCCGCACCAAGGCCCGTCAGCACCAGAAGGGGCTCCGCCCAGGAGTCGGTGGTCAGGATCAGGATGAACAGCACATACACCACCGCAATGGCGGCGATCTTCGCCACCTCGGTCACGGTGGAATTGGTTGCCACAGCTGTGGACACAGCCGTGCCGGCCAGTGCATTGTCCTCCCCGATGAGGTCCTGCACTGCGGCCACGGCTTCCAGACGCTTCGCGTCTTCCACGGTGACGGTGAACAGGGCGCAGCCATCTTTATAATAAGTTTCTACGGTGTCGGTGTCCTGCATCCGCAGCGGCACAGTCATGTCCAGACTGTCGTCCAGCCATGCCACTGACGACACACCGTCAATGGCGGCAATTTTTTCTTTGTACTCCAGCGCTTCGGGCACCGTCACGTCCCGCACCATGACGCGCATGTTGGGGATGCCGCCGGTGAAAGCGCTGTTCATCACCTCAATGGCGGTGGTAGAGGGGGAATCCGGCGGCAGATAGTCGTTGATATCGTAGTCCACCTGCACCTGCCGCATGGCGAACACACTCAGCACGGCCGCCAGTGCAAACACCGCCAGCACCAGCCTGCGCCGGCGCACAATGGCGGTATAGAATCGTTTCATCAAAACAGAAAAGCTCCTCTCTGTAAAAATCCTTTATCATTCTATCAGGTTTGATGGGTTTAAAAAATAGACAAATCCTGAATTTTGGCCCATTAACTCTGTTTTTTGCCGCAGATTTGCCTTGACAAAGTCCAATTTTGGATTTATACTGTTCCAGCCGTCAAAATCCAATCTTGGATTATAGAAAGGAGTGAGGGAATGGACGCTGAAGTCAAAGCTCAGAATATCGCGCTGAACCAGTTTTACAAGCGCATGAACGAGCAGTACCACGCTTATGCCGTGCACTGCGGCCTGTCTGATCCATCCCTGTGGGTGCTTTACTCCCTGTGGGAAACCGAAGCCCCCATGACCCAGAACGATATTGCATCCATCTGGATGTACCCCAAACAGACCATCAACTTCACCATTTCCGGTCTTGTGAAAAAAGGCTGTGTCCAGCTCGAACAGCGTCCCGGTGCCCGCAGCGGCAAGACCGTGAAGCTGACCGCAGAGGGGGCCGCACTCTGCCAAAAGGTCATCGTTCCTCTGATGGAAGCAGAAGAGCGCAGCCTTTCCCGGCTGACCGCCGCAGAGCGGCACACCCTCATCTCCCTGAGCGAGAAGCAGTGCACCTCTTTTGAGCGGTCTTTGCAGGCCCTGCTGCCCCTGCCGGGCGAATCACTGCCGGAAAAAGAATAATCACATCGAAAGGAACTTTCATGTCAAAGCAAAGAATTCAGCTTTCTGACCATTTCACCTATTCCCGCCTGCTGCGGTTCGTGCTGCCCTGCATCGGCACCATGCTGTTCACCTCCATCTACGGCGTCGTGGACGGCCTGTGTGTCTCCAACTTCGTGGGCAAAACGGCCTTTGCGGCGGTCAATCTCATCATGCCCCTGCCGCAGCTGCTGGGCACCATCGGCTTCATGCTGGGCACCGGCGGCAGCGCCATCGTGGGCATCACCCTGGGCGAGGGCGACCAGAAAAAGGCTGACCGCTATTTCACCATGTTCCTGCTGGCGGCCCTTGTTTCGGTCAGCGTGCTGGCCGTGCTGGGCTTCGTGTTCCTGCGGCCCATCGCCGTGCTGCTGGGCGCTAAGGGCGAGCTTTTGGACTACGCCCTGCGCTATGGCCGCATCCTGATGGTCTCCCTGCCCACCTTCGCACTGCAGAACATGTTCCAGAGCTTTTTTGTCACCGCCGAAAAGCCCCATCTCGGCTTCTACTTCACCGTGGGCGCGGGCTGCACCAACATAGTGCTGGACGTGCTGATGGTGGGCGTCTGGGGCTGGGGCGTCGAGGGCGCCGCCATCGCCACCTTTATCAGCCAGCTGGTGGGCGGCGTGCTGCCGGTCTTCTACTTCCTCAACCATAACAATTCCAGCTGCCTGCACCTGTGCAGAACCCAATTTTACGGCAGGGTCCTGCGGGACGCCTGCATCAACGGCTCTTCCGAACTGATGACCAACCTCTCCATGTCGCTGGTCAACATCCTGTACAACTACCAGCTGCTGCGCCTGGCCGGTGAAAACGGCGTGGCCGCCTATGGCGTCATCATGTATGCCGCTTTCCTGTTCGTAGCCGTGTTCGTGGGCTATGCCGTAGGCAGCGCCCCCATCGTCAGCTTCCACTACGGTGCCCGCAACCATGCTGAGGTGCACAACCTCTACCAGAAGAGCCTGCGGCTCATCGCTGTGGTGGCTGTGGTCATGACTGCCGTCTCCATGGTGTTCATCCCCTATGTGGCACGCATCTTTGTGGGCTACGACGCAAGCCTGCTGGAATTGACCACCCATGCCTTCCGGCTGTATGCACTGAGCTTCCTTATCATGGGCTTCAACGTGTATGCGTCCTCCTTCTTCACAGCTCTGGGCGACGGCGTGACCAGTGCGCTGATCTCCTTCCTGCGCACGCTGGTGTTCCAGCTGGCGGCCCTGCTCATCCTGCCCGCCATCCTGAAGCTGGACGGCATCTGGCTGGCCATCACCGCCGCCGAACTGGCCTCCCTGGCTGTGAGCGTGACCATGTTCATCACCAAGGATAAAGTATTCCATTACCGCAAGGTGTAAGTATTCCATCATTATTCTTTTGTCTACAGACGCAGAAATTCGACCAATCGTACGAATTTCTGCGTCTATTTTTGTCTATCCTCTCCATTGCAGCCAGTATCTTACCATATTATACTTAACTAAGATTGTTGCTTTGCTGTTTTATACTTGAGGAGGTTTCTATGAAACGCAGAAAATTTCTGATATCCCTGTTGTTAGCCGTATTGCTTATGTTCCCGCTGCATGCATTTGCCGAAGACCCTGCTTATACTGACGCAGAAGTTCTTGCACGCGGACAGCTATATTATTCATCTTTGAACCAGTTCTTCATCAATATCACAAAGGAAAACAGCAATGCCTTTGAAGTCACCCTGACCGGTGCCATCGGCTTTTGCGATACTGATTATTGGGTTCAGAGTGAGTTTGACTCAAGAGTTGCTAAAGGCACCACATACGGTCCCTGTCTTTACATCGAATACGTTGTAACCGATCAGACTGGCCAGAGTAAAACCTGCTATTCGTATGATTTACTGCCCGTCGGCGGACATTTCAACGAAGGTCTTTCCAAATTCAACTACACAACCGCTGTCAGTAACTTTTCGGGAGGTTCTGGTATCAGCGTTTTGGGGAATGGTTTTGTAAAAGACTCCCTAAATTACAAAGTTCGCATTGATCTTTCCGATTACGCTTCCAAAGGTTACTCCACTACTAAAACGCAGGTAGACGCTGCACGCGCTGCAAAAATGGCATCTATTACTGAAACGCCTTCTCGCTATTATGCTGGACTTGAAAAGCTTCTGATGACCTTTGATTCCAACACACAGACAAATGAGGTCATTATCTGTGTAAAAGGAACCTATACGGATGATGAACTTGCTTCTATCAGCTATACTGATGATAGCAAAATTCAGTATTGGCTGGATTACACCACAATGAATCTTAAACTTCAGCAGGTTCGCGTTAAGAAGGCCTACTCTGTCCTCGGCTCCATCACCGTTATTGGCAATGCCAGTGAATATAATAAAATGGCGCTGATTGCCAACGGTCGAAATCCTGATTACACCGAAATTGCTCCAGGCATGTACCGCAACGCAGATGGATGGACTGTTTTCCGGGTCGATTTGTCTAATTATACTGCCAAAGGCTATGTTTACTAATTTTTAATTTCCCGGTTCTCCCCCTGCTTTTTGCGAAACGGCGAAAAGCGGGGGATTTTTTGGGTGATTCTGGCTCTGCCGCCAGCGGCGGAATCGTGCTAGAATGGACACAGCTTTTATTCACCGTTTTGTGAGGAATCATTATGACACTGTTTTTGACCAGCAGCCCCAGCGGCTGCCCCTTTGAGCCGGGGCCGGACATTCCGGTGCTGGACACCCGCAACCATTTTGTGGCAAACCTCCGTGCCGTGTGGCCGGATCACCCCGTGCTGGGCCTTGCCATCGCCGCTGACCCTCGCGCTTACGAAGCCAACGACGAGATGTGCCGGGCATTTGCCCAGAGCTTCGCAGATGCACACCTTCCCCTGACCGATCTTATCCCCTGCGACGCCCGCAATCAGGACGAGATCGGCACCCTGCTGTCCCAGAGCGGCTTTGTGATGCTCTGCGGCGGGCATGTACCCACCCAGAACCAGTTCTTCGCCCGCATCGGTCTGGCGGGGCTGTTCCACAACTATCACGGCATTGTGCTGGGCGTGAGCGCCGGCAGCATGAACGCCGCCCGCATCGTCTACGCCTCACCCGAAGAGCCGGGCGAAGCCGCTGACCCTCACTATTCCCGCTGGCTGAACGGCCTGGGCCTGACCGAAACGCGCATCCTGCCGCACTACCAGTTCATCCGGGAGCACATCCTCGGCGGCCAGAAGGTGGAGGACATCGCCCTCGCCGACAGCAAAAAGCGCCACTTTCTCGCCCTGCCAGACGGCTCCTATCTGATGTGCAGCGACGGCCACGAAACGCTGTACGGCAAGGCGCGGTACTTCGCAGACGGCACAATGGAAGAGATCAACGAAGACGAAGATGTTTTACCGCTGAGATAATTGGTGGTATAGGAAAAGGGGCTGTTGCAAAATGGCTCGCTGAAAAAATCATGCACAAAACCCGGAACCTTTTCAGGGCCAAAGTGGCTCAAAAAGGGTTCCGGGTTTCTGTTTTTGCGCTATTTTTTGTGCAAATTGCTATCGCATTTTTATTTTGCAACAGCCCCTCACTTTTTTGAACAATGGGCGTGCCTGTTCTCTGTTATTTACTCCTGTACCGATTCCTTCACATAGACGACGTATACTTTACCGCCAATGTTTCTGGCAGACACACAAAGTGCATTCAATTTATAGCCCGGAGTGATTACCGCCATCTCCTGTTTTACCTGCGCAAGCAGCTCTGCAGAAGGATTCTCAAGCTTTTTCAGTTCCTCCTCGGTAAATGCAGTCAGCTGGAACTTCGAATCTTCCCCAAAAGTATCAGAACTATAAATCGGTTCTACCCAGTAAATTTTCCCATTATCACCTTGCGGAACATACACGGAGTCCGTCCAGAAAATTTTACCGTTTTTATCAACCTTGTTCCAGATATAATCTGCCTTACCACGCAGGCTCTCATCATTAGTAAACTCTGTGTCCAAAGCCTTGTTCATCACAGACAGGACTGCTTTTTCCACTTTGGCCGTATCTACGGCGCTCGAGCTGCCCGTACCGCCGCAGCCAGACAGAAACATCGCCAAAACCGTTACACACATCACAAGAAACAGGCCTAGTTTTGTTTTTCGCATAGTTCATTCCTCCAAATCGATTCAATTTTCTGCATGTGATTTTCCATGCAGATGTTTACGCTTTCATTTTAACGGAATTTCCGTTAAAAATCAAGATATTGCCCAACACTTTGTAGACTTTTTACAAAGGGGGCAATCACCATGCTGTACACAACCCGCATTCGAGCTCTGCGAGATGATAACGATCTGAATCAAACACAGGTGGCTCAGGCCCTTCACGTTGCGCAAACAACTTACTCAGACTATGAAAAAGGCAAAGTGCGGATGCCTGTTGAATGCCTGATCGAACTTGCCAAGTTTTACAATGTCGATATGAACTATATCACCGGCGTCAGTGATACTCCCACTTCTTTTCCCAAAAAATAATTATTGAAATATTTATCAGCAAAAAAATGCACCCTGACTTTAAAATCATCAGGGTGCATTTTTTTGTTATATTATTCTGCCAGCTTGATAAACGGTGCAATGGCGTTGGCATCGCCGTGTCTTACGATGGAGTAGGTGATGTCGCAATAAGGCTGGATGGCGGTGCTCTTTTCCACGGTGGAAATGAGCAGCACCTGCAGCTGCAGGCGGCGGAACAGCTCCATCATGGGGCGGATACGGTCGCTGGTCATCTTGCTGAAGGCTTCGTCCAGCAGCACAAGGCGGATGCTGTTTTCACTCTTTTCGTAAATCTGCAGCAGAGATGCGCAGATCGCCACATAGAACGGTGCCTGATTCTCGCCGCCGGAGGAATCGCGGCTGACGCGGGACAGGTACGCCTGCTGGCCGGTGACGCGGTTGGTCACCTTGATGTCGTAGTCCAGATAGGTGCGATAGTCCACATAATCCGAGAGGGTAGTGCCGCCGGTGCGGCCCTCCTGCCGGGCGCGGGTGTTCTCGTCCACATCGGACATGATCTTTTCCATCAGCTCGTCCACCTGACGCTCATAGGCCGGGTCGGCGGTGGCGGCAAGGTTGTCCAGCGAATCACCGTCGGTCATCTGCTGGTTGCCCTTGTCCACGATGACCTGATAGAATGCGGCCAACTGCGGATCACGGCTGGGCTCCAGCTCAAAGCGGTAGACTTCTTCTCCGTAGGTCAGCTGTTCCATCACCTTGTTCAGCTCACGGAACTGCCGCCGGGCGTTGAAAATATCGTCCTTCATGCGGAACAGGATATCCTTGCGGAAGCGGTCCTTGCAGTCGCGCTGGGCCTGTTCCAGACGGGCGGCGTAGCGTTCCAGATCAATGCGCACAAGACTTTCGTGCTGGGCACGATACTGGTCGAGGCCCGCAAGGCCCAGCGGATAATCACACACATAGTGCTCGTTGTAGGCTTTCTGGGCGGGTTCCAGTGTTCCGGTAAGATAGACGGCCAGCGCATCGTCCAGCTTGGCCTGCGCTTTCTCTGCGGCCTGTGCGGCGGCGCGGGGCTTGTCCGCCGGGGCAAGGGCCAGCATCCGGGCGCGGGCCAGCGGCTCCACCAGCGGGTGGCCCGCAAAGAAGCTCTTGGCTGCATCGGCGCTCAGCTGCGCTGTCTCCCCTGCCTTTTTCTGCTCTGCTTCGCAGGAAGCGATCTGCTTTTCGCACACGCGGATATCGCCGCCTGCCTGCTCTACGGCGGCACGGGCAGCTTCCCATGCAGCTTCGCGGGCTTCTTCCTCTTTATAAAGCTCCTGCAGCAGCGGATTCTCGCGGCACTCGGTGAGCTTTGCTTCCTGCTCTGTCACAGCGGTCTGCGCGGCGGTCAGATCGGCACGGGCATCCCACAGGGCGGAAAGCTCGTCCAGCGCGGTGCCCCGCAGAAGGGCCTGGTACTGGTTATAAGCGGCTTTCAGGTTCTGCTCGGTCTGCGCGGCGGTGCGGGCCGTCTCGCCAAGAGCTTCCAGCTCTGCGGCCAGTGCCCCGGCACGGGCACGGCGGGCGTCCAGACCGATATACCGCTGAGGCGTGCGCAGGCGTTCCAGCCGGAACGGGTGGTGGCGCAGCAGGTCGCGGGTGGCGCTGTCGGCATACTGTTCCAGCGTGTCGGGGGTATCACAGCAGATGATGCGGCCCAAAATGGTTTCCGCGTACTGCGCGGCCAGCGGGTTTTCGCTGCTCACCTGCGCGGCAAGGCTGTCCGGGCCGTACTTGTCCGTGCGGCGGTTGGCTTTGCGGATGCCCGGCGTGTCCAGCAGACTGATAGGCCCAACTTTATCTTTCAGGGTCACAAAAGCGCTCTTGGCGGCTTCATAGTGGGCAGGCGGCACGAGGATATCGAACCGGCGGTCGCCCAGGCAGGCTTCCACACAGTCCTGCCAGCTCTCATCCTCCACGTTCAGCAGTTCGCAGAAAATTTTCGCGTCCGGCTTCATTCCGCGGCTCTTCAGCTCCGCATTCACAGCGTCCCGCACCCAGGTGGCGGCGTCGCCGTGGGGGTAGACCCACTTGCCGCCGGACACTGCATCCAGCTCGGCGCGCTTGTCGGCCTGCTCTTTCTGCAAAGCGGCGGTGTTCTGGCGGGCCGCAAAGTAGGCTTCTTCCAGCGGCTTTTCCTGTGCGGTAAGCCATTCCGTGAGCTGCGGCAGGGTGTCCGCCGTCAGCTCTTCCATTTTCAGTGCAGATGCAAACCCGCTGCGGCGCAGGACGGCCAGCAATGTGCCGGTGCGCTCTGCGGCCTTTTCCGCTTTTTCGGCCTTGCGGGAAGCCGCATCCAGCGCCGTTTTCCGGCGGGAAAGCTCCTCGGTCATGGCGTCCAGCGCCCGGCCCTCGCCGCTGGCGGATGCCGCACCGTGGGCGGTCAGGTAGGCCCGGCGGGCTTCCGCTTCGGCGTCCTTGGCTTCGGCATAGCGGGCATTCAGGCTGTCCAGCTGGCGGTGCCCGGCGTCCAGACGCTCCTGCCACACGGCCTGCTCCCCGCCGTCGGCGGCAGAACGTGCCAGCAGGGCCGCGCCCCGGTTCACAAGGGCCTGGGTCTGCTTTTCGGCGGCTTCGCGTCCAAAATTCACGATCTCTTCCAGTGCGGCGGCGCGGGTCTGGGCCTCGGCCAGCACGGCATGGAGGTTTTCCAGTTCCAGCCGGTCGCCCTGCAAAGCGTCCAGGTCAAGCTCCGGCTGGGGCAGGATATACTGATACAAAAACTCCCGGAAGTTCGGGATCTCGTCCATGCTGGTGCCCATCTGGAACACCTCATTGAACTTCTTGCCCAGCGGGCTGGATGCCCGGCCGATGCCCAGTGCGCGGCAAATGCGGTCACGGGCTTCGCTGGGGCTGCGGGTGTAGGCCAGACGGCCCGTGGCAGGCTTGAAGTCCTCCTTGGCACTGGGGGCACCGGTGCGCGGGTCGATGAAAGGCAGCTGTTCCAGCGTGCAGCCGTCCTCGGAAATATACCATGTCTGGTCGCCGGGATGCAGCTCCTGCATGGGGCCCTCGGACTCCACGCGCACCGCGATGACGAAGGGGGTGCGCTTTACGTTGTCGTAAAATTCCGCGCCGATGTAGGCCACCGTATGGCCCGGGCGGCGGTAGGCATTTTCGCCGCGCTGCTTGGCGTGGACAGAGCCCTGCAGGGTGCGGCCGCTCTTTTTATTGCCCAGGGCATTGAAGTTTCGGTTGGTGGTCAGGCAGTAGCGGATGGCGTCCAGAATGGTGGTCTTGCCCACAGCGTTGACGCCGATCATATAGGTCAGGCGGGCGCAGTCGAAGGTGACGTTTTCAAAGTTGTGCCAGTTGATGAGTTTCAGGCGTTTCAGTTCGATCATTCTTCTGCCTCCCCTGCTTCGGTTCCCTCGGGGCGTTCATAAAGGCCCAGTTCGGCGCGGGTGCGGTCGGATTCCGCCGCCGCGTCCGCAAGGTCGGCGTCCGGCAGCGCCAGAAGCACCGTCGGGAACACCTCAATGCGGCTGTCCAGCCCTGTGAGCCGCCCCACAGGCCGGGCCAGATTGTACCGGCGCAGAGTGCGCATCAGGTTTTCCAGCGTTTTCTGGTCAAGGCGGCGGGGCAGGTTCATCTTCTGCAGTTCGGTCTGCACCTCTTCCACCGTGACAAGCACCTGATCCGCATTCGCGGCAAGGCTTTCCCTCTTTTGCAGATACAAAAGCCGCAGCACCAGCAGCAAAATGCTCTCATATTTCAGCAGCCTTGCCTGACTGCCCTCGTGGCCGTTGACCAGAGCCGCCGCCTGCAGCGGCGCGGGGTACAGCATCACCGAATAGCCCAGCGGCGCGAACACAGCCCGCACTTCGTCCAGATGGTCCTGCACATAAAGATATTTCCCCCGCTGATCTTCCACGCCGCCCAGCAGGAAGCAGTGGTTCAGCAGGTAGTTCGCAGTTTCTTCCAGCATGTTAATGGTTGCCATTTTCTTCCTCCTTGCGGCGGGTGAGGACAAAATCCTCAAAGCGGAAGCCGCCGCGCTCCACCCAGTTCCCGGTGAGCGTAATATCATAATCCCGGTGCGGCGACTGCGAATAAGTGTGCAGGCCGATGATGCGGGCAAAGTCGCCCGGGTATTCCTCCGCCAGTGCGGCGGCGTTCACGCTGGGCCGGGCGGCAAGGGCCTGCCGGGCCATCAGGGTGACGTTTTCTTCCGTGACCGCAAGGCGGGCGTAATCCAGAAGCAATTGCTGCTCTTTTTTCAGCTGCTCCGGGTCGAAGGCTTCGGTGCGCACCGGGGCCAGCGGCTCGTCGGTGCGCTGGGCGGCGGGCGGATAGAGGAATTTCTCCCCGAACACTGCCGCCGGATAAAGATGCAGCCGCTTTGCCACGGGGCCGTCGTCCGTCTCAAACAGCTGTTCTGGGGTCTTGATCTCCTCGGCGTAGCGGCGCAGAAGGGCCGTAACGCTGCCCTGCGACGAGCGGTCGCTCAACAGCAGGAACTGCGCCCGCTGGACGGCCCGCTTACGGTAGCGGATGTGGCTGGCGTCGATCTCCCGCATGAGCAGGCTCATTTCTTCCAGCGCGTCCCGCTGCTTCTGGATGAGAGCTTTCACCCGGGGCGCAGCTTCGTTCGGCGCGCAGCGCTCCACCCGGGCATAATCAAAGGCCAGCTGGGGCAGATACTTTTCCTCGCAGTCGTCCAGCTCTTCTTCCAGATAGGCGCGGTAGTTGAACAGGTTGTCGCTGGTCTTGAAGCGGTGGTAAGCTGCAGCCACAACTTTTTCTTCATACTGGTCGAACAGTTCCAGCACCTCCTGCGGGGTGCGGTTGCGGGTGAGACGGTCGATGTAGTGGCCGATGGACGCATTCAGCGCCCGCAGGGACTTGTTCAGCGTCTCAAGGTCGGAGTCCACCTCCCGCAGGACGTTCTCATAGGGGCTTTTCTCCTGCCCGATGCTGCCCAGCAGCTGCCAGGCTTTGTAGAGCTTGCCGGTGTAGGTGACCACCCGGGGGTTCAGGATCTCTTCCAGCGCTTCCAGCAAAGGCGTGACCTCCGGCACAAAGGCGAGGGACGCTTCGCCCTCATAGCTGCCGGGCTGTTCTTCCAGCCAGCCGGTGCGGCGCAGGCGCAGCAGAAAGCCCACGGCCAGCGTGTGGGGGTCGCGGGTGGGCTGCTCTTCCTCGTCACCGGCGCCGTCGGCGTCCAGCGCAAGGGGCTTTGCCAGCGCGGCAAAATAATCTTCGGCCCGGGAGACTGCCTCGCCGCGGGAGATGCTGTAGTCCGCCGTATGGCGGCACTCTTCCCACAGCAAAAGCAGCAGCTCGGCATAAAAAGCCCGGTTTGGCCCCGCCAGCGGGCGGAACAGCCGGGGGGACACCAGTTCAAACAGCTGCATGGAAACGTCCTTTCCTGTTTACATCAGAATACAGGTTTATTGTACCACACCCGGCACAGTTTGTCACAAAAAGACGCAAAAAGCCCCGGGGAGCATTTGCTCTCCGGGGCGGAACTCAAAGTTTCAGTTTGGCTTTAGTTTGCAGCCGGTGCGGAACGGGTCGCTTCCACGATCATTCCTGCGTAGGTCTTGCCGCCAACCACGCGGGTTGCAACGCCCACCTTCATGGTGCCCACTTCACTTGCCTGAGCTGCTGCGTCATTGATTGCTTTGATCGCAACCTGCAGATCGTCAATATCCTTCTGGGTAATTTCCATCGGTGCACCATTCGATACGACCATATACTGCTTCATATAGGTGTTGGTTTCCTGATTCTCCGGGAGCTTATAGCCCTCTTCGTAAAGGCCGGTCTCCGGGTCAATGTGGCCGAGGATCTCATAGATCTCGCTCTTCAGGCCCTTGTCGTTTTCAGTGATGTCTACGCCAGCCCTTTGGCCCACCAGAGTCCAGTACTCCATCGTCAGGTCTTCAAACTGCTGACCCATAGACTTTTCGCCGCAGGCGGTCAGCATTGCCAGAACCATGACACCGGCCAGCAGGACGGCGGCGAGACGTTTGAACATTTTCATTTCATGTTCCTCCCAATTCTTTATTCTGACGGTTTGGGCGACCCCAAATCGCTTTACCCGTCTGAATTTATTGTATCCATCCCCCCGCATGTCAACGGGCATTCTCCCGAAATATCCGCCGTATTTTTGGCACATTTCCCGATAGCATGGATACAAAAAGCCCCGAAGGGCGTTTCGGGGGAAGAAACGCTCTTCGGGGAGGAAGGAAAAAGGAAACTTTTAATTCTATTTTGAATATCTCATTGTCATGGTCAGGCAAGCTTGCCTACCTGTACCGACACGGCAACATAGGTCTGGCCGCTTTTGGTCTTTGCCACAACGCCAACTCTCGTCCACTTGCTGGACTGGTTGAAATCCAAACTGCTGTCCGGCTTATTGTCCGTGATCGAATCAATAAAGTCCTGTAATTTTGTACTGCCGTAGTCATATTTTACCACAACAGTAATGGTCAGTTTCCCATCCACAGTATCAACATGAATGTTATTTTTAAACCCGTAATTGCCAAGCCCGCCCTTCAGATAGGCATCCAGATTTTTATTTGCGATGGAAATCATCGCGGTATCATCGTTGTTCAGCGGAACAGCGCGCCCGGCATTGATTTCACTCATCACACGGGCTTCCGCCTGCGCTTCCTCACTAGAATCACCACCGCCGCAGGCCGTCAGCAGGGCCAGGGCCATCACGCCTGCCAGAAGCAGGGCTGCAAATTTCTTCCATTTTTTCATTGTCAAGCGCCTCCTGTCATTTTGAGATTTTGTTGATTCGTCTCATTTTCGGTGCTGTTTTGTGCACCGCAGAACGGGTGTCGTTCTGGCCTTATTGTATCCGACAACCGTCGTTTTTGTCAATCGAGAAGGTGCATAAAGTTTCTCATGCTTTTTCGTTCAAATTCCATGAAACAGCGCCGTTTTTGTTGCAGTTTTGAGATGTCATAACCTTATTTCGCAAAGGATCTTTACCCCGGCAGAAAATGCCGTTCCTGCCGGGGTTCCCGGGCTGTTCTTCCCGGAAAAACAGCCCGGCTTTTAGGGGGATATTTGTTGTGCCGTTGGCGCACTTCACAAAATTTCCACAAGGAGCGCCCCGCTTTTACACAATTTCACCACTCTTTTCTGGTAAAATAAGGTCATAAAAGAACAAAGGATGTGCATCTCATGCAACACTGTCCCGCCCGCGCGGCACAGCGGCTGGCGGCGGCAGTTCTGGCGCTGTGCCTGCTGCTGGCAATGATCGTCCCCCACGCTCACGCAGCCACGCTGCAGGAAAAAAGCGGCATCCGGCTGCTGGACTTCAGCTCCAGCCACATCCTCGCCATCGGCAACCAGACCTCCGGCAAATGCAGCTGGTACGCTCTGCGCTACGCCCGCACCATTCTGGATGGCAAAGTCTCCTCCGGCAGCGGCATGTGGTCGAACGGTGCGGTCTGGTCGGCAGGCGGCTACTACGGCTATTCGGGCAATCTCTCCGAGTGCCTGCAGAAGCTTTACAGTGAGCTTTCCGCCGGGCGGCCGGTGATCGTACATCTGAAAAACACCACGGTGAGCGGCGTTTCCAAGCATGTGAACCGCACCTCCACCTATGAATATCACCAGACCGGCTCCGGCTGGAATCAGGTGAACTACCCCCACATCGCCACCAGCAGCACTTACGGCCACTGGGTGTGCGTGGTGGGCATCAGCCCTTCCGCAGACCCCGCGAACCTGAAGGAAAGCGACTTCTACGCGCTGGACCCCGCCCGGGTCAGCGCAAACGGTACGCTGGCCGTGACCCGGCTGCTGGACGGCACCATCTGGACTGAAAATTCTCCGCTCAAAATAGTGGGTTAAAAATTAGAAAGAGCAAAAAAGCTGACGCTTTCGCGTCAGCTTTTTTGTTTGTCTGCGGCAAACACACTTTCACAGAGAAGTTCTATCAAAAAATCAATATCCTTTTACCGAGAAGCCCCGTTCCCAGGGGTCGGGAGTCAGGTCTTTTTCGCGGATGTCGGTGATCTGGATATAGTCGCTTTTCTGGATCATGGCAAACAGCTGCCAGAATTTCTCCGGGTCGCCCTGCACTTCCAGCGTCACGCTGCCGTCGTCCTCGTTTTCCACCCAGCCGGTCAGTTCCAGCGTCTGGGCGGCATAGCGGGCGCGGTAGCGGAAGCCCACGCCCTGCACCTGCCCCCGGATGGAATAGCGGCGGCGCGCCGTGCCCTCCGGGAGGGTGGGCGGTGTGCGGTCTTTTTTGCTTAAAAAATCGAACATTGTGCTTTACCTTTAACGAGCTCGCCCTCTCCGTCATTGCTGCGCAATGCCACCTCTCCCAAAGTGAGAGGCTTTGGCAGTCCACGCAAAGTTTCCGGTTTTGCCAAGGGCTCCCCCTTTGGGGGAGCTGGCGAGCCTGTGCGAGACTGAGAGGGCGAGGATGCTCCCCTTTTACAGCTCCTGATATGCGCTCATCAGGGCGGGAATGAACTGCTTTTTGCGGCTCACCACGCCGGGCAGGGTCCAGCTGCTGTCCTCAGCAGGCTGGGTCTCAAAGCCTTCGGTCAGCACCTCACCGGCATAGCGGCCGCTGCAGATGACCACGCTTTCCTCCTTGGGCACATCGGTGAGCAGCATGTAGATATCCTCCACGTTCTGCTTGTTGCGGGCCTCTTCCAGATAGGGCCGCAGCAGCTGTTCCGCCGCCACAAGGTTCTTGCGGGTCATGTAGCTGCCCTGCGCCACGCCGAAACGGATGTCGCCGCACATGAACACCTTGAAGTCCTGCAGGAACACCTCTTCGGCGGTCTTGCCGTCCAGCTTCTCGCCTGCTTCAAACATCTCGTTGGCAAACTCGTTGATGTCCACGCCTGCGATCTTTGCCAGACGCTTGGCGGTGGATTCATCAATGGGGGTGCAGGTGGGGCTGCGGAACACCAGCGTGTCCGACAGGATGGCGGCCAGCAGCAGGCCAGCCGTCTGGGGCTGGATCTCCACGCCGTTTTCGTCGTACATCTGGGTGATGATGGTGGCCGTGCAGCCCACCGGCTGGTTGCGGAAATACACCGGGCCGCTGGTCTCCAGGCTGCCGATGCGGTGGTGGTCGATGATCTCCAAAATCTCCGCCTGGTCAAAGCCCTCCACCGCCTGGGTGGCTTCGTTGTGGTCTACCAGAATGATGCGGCGCTTGCGCAGGTTGATGATGTTGCGGCGGCTGACCATGCCGCAGTATTTGCCATCCTCATCCAGAATGGGGAAATAGCGGTGGCGCACCTTGGCCATGACGCGGGTGACATCTGCCACAGGGGTGACCAGCGTGAACTTCATGATGTCGTCGCGGGTCATATAATAGGAGATGGGCGCACACTGGCTGATGAGCTTGCCGGCAGCGTAGGTGTCCACCGGCGCGGACATGATGGCCACGCCGGTCTCTTCTGCAATGCGCTGGATGGTGCGGCCCACCTTGGCACCGTTGCAGATGATGATGAGGGATGCTTCCTTCTCAATAGCGCACAGCTGGCTCTCATAGCGGTTGGTCAGGATGACGATGTCGCCCTTTTCCACAGTGCTTTCCAGCATTTCCGGGGTGGCGGTGCCAATGCGGATGTGGCCGGTGGTGCACACGGCGTTCTCATCGCCCACCACCATGGTGCCGCCCAGCGTCTCAAGAATGTTCTTGTAGCTGGTAAGGCTCTTGGCCAGAATGCCGGTGTCGAACACGTCCATGTTGGCCGTGGCGATATCCTTCACGGTGATGACGCCTTCCAGCTCATTGTCTGTGCTGGTGACAGGCAGGGTGTCGATCTGCTGATCGCGCATGATCTCCCACGCCTTGCGCAGGCTGGTGGAGCCCGGGATGCCGGGCATCTCGCGGTAATCCACATCGCGGATCTTGGGGTTCACGTCCGTGCACATGCGGGGCGGCTTGACGCCGAACTTCTTGAGCACGAACTCGGTCTCCTGATTCATTTTGCCGGCGCGGCGGGGCTCGCAGACCAGATCACTGGTCTTGTTTTTCAGCTCGGCATATGCGATGGCCGAGCAGATGGAGTCGGTGTCCGGGTTGCGATGGCCGATGACCACGACTTTGTGGGCTGCTTTGGGCATATTCTTCCCCCTTTGGGTTTCTCATTTACCGGGTTTCTTATCATTCTTTTTTCGCACATGCGTGCTCCTGCACAGCACGGCATGCCGTGATTTTATTTTAGCACAATTGCACGCGGGGGTAAAGTGGGACAAACACGGTGCCGCCGGGCTTTTTCTCTGCCGGAACGCTTGACATTTTGTCATTTCCCCGGTACTTTTGAAGCAAATGATTCTGAACTATAAAGGAGCGATCTCATGAAACGAACTCTCTGCACCCTGCTGACCCTCGGCGTCCTGCTGGCCGGGCTCTGTGCCCTGCCCGCCCATGCGGCCGATGTGCCTGCCGCCGTCCCCGCGCCCAAAGACGACAAGGTCGTCACCGACGCCAGCCCCCTCGAAGACCGCCTGCGGAACATCGTGGGCTTCAGCACCAATTTCGGCGGGCCTTACTGCTTTGAGCAGGCGGATCACAAGTCC
Source organism: Barnesiella intestinihominis (assembly GCA_963656875.1). Lineage (GTDB taxonomy): Bacteria > Bacillota > Clostridia > Oscillospirales > Ruminococcaceae > Faecalibacterium. Next base: position 23,389 of record CAVKKE010000001.1, read on the forward strand.
GCCGTTCAGGCCTACGGTGATGCCCCCGCTGAGGGTGCCGTGGCCCTGCTGCGCCTTTACAGCCGGGCGGAAGACCGGGGCGACGCCTCTCTCAACACCAGCGGCCATGCATTCATCTCGGTGCGCAATGTATCCGACCACGAGCTGAATGTGGGCGGGCTGCTCATCGCTCCCGGCACCGAAATGACCTTCGGCACCCGTGGCAACCGCAAGGAGCACGCGGGCATCTGGTACAACCTGGAAGGATACTATAAATATTATCTTTCCAGCTCCTACTACCAGAACCTTTACGGCATCCAGACCTCACTGGATCAGACACAGCTGGATGTCCTCAACCGCAACCTTGCCAATGCCGACCACTGGTCTGCCTATTACAACTGCGCCGCCTTCACCGAGGGCATCTGGAACTCCGTGTGCGCCGACACCCTCTCTGCCGGCCGGCCTTACAGCCCGGAAAACCTGCGGAACGACATTCTGGCAAAGTATGCCGACAAGGCCGTGTTCAACCCGGCCATCCCCTATGATTACATTGTGTATTTCGGCAGCAGCCTGACCCCCAGCCAGGAATTTGTATGACCTGCCGGTGATTTTTGTCAAATTCTTGTATACATCCTCTTGTAATTCGACTGGCAGAGTTGTATCATAAAGGCGTTGTATCCATGCGTATTCTGTCACTGTCACGGAGGAACCTATGACAACGTCCAAAACCGCACCCCGATTTAAAAATCCGCCGCTGTTCACCCGGCAGCAGCTCATTGCCCTGCTGCTGCCGCTGATCGCTGAGCAGGCTCTGAGCGTGACCATTGGTCTGGCCGACACGCTGATGGTCTCCTCGGTGGGCGAAGCGGCTGTCTCGGGCGTGAGCCTTGTGGACAGCTTCAACACCCTGATGATCCAGATCATGAGTGCTCTGGCCACCGGCGGCGCAGTGGTCACCAGCCAGTACATCGGCCGGCAGGAGCCCAAAAGCGCCAAGCGTGCGGCGGCGCAGATCTTGTTCATCCTGTCCAGCTTCAGCATTTTTGTGGCTGCTGTTGTGGTGTTTGGGCGTCACGCCATCCTGCGGGGCATCTTCGGCTCCATTGATGCCGATGTCATGCGCTATGCCGAGACTTACTTCCTGCTCTCGGCCCTGAGCTACCCCTTCATCGGCCTGTACAACGCCGGTGCGGCGCTGTTCCGCGCTCAGGGCAACAGCAAGATCAGCATGATGTCCAGCCTCGTGATGAACGTGGTGAACATCGGCGGCAACGCCGTGCTGATCTACGGCTTCGGCATGGGCGTCATGGGCGCGGCGCTGGCCAGCCTTGTCTCCCGCGCCATCGCCTGCGTTGCCGTGCTGTATCTGCTGCAGCGCCCCGCCTGCCCCCTGCGGCTGGAAAGCGTGTGGGCACTGGCCCCGCAGGGCAGGCTCATCCGCCAGATCCTGCGGGTGGGCATCCCTGCCGGCATCGAGAACGGCATGTTCCAGATCGGCAAGCTGTCGGTGTCCAGCCTGACTTCCACCCTCGGCACCGCCGCCATTGCGGCCAACGCCGTGGCCAACACCACCACGACTTTCCTGAACATCCCGGCCAACGCCGTGGGCATGGCTGCGCTGACCGTGGTGGGCCAGTGCCTGGGCGCAGGCGAAAAGGACCAGGCTGTGTATTACTCCCGCCGCCTGATGCTGTTCGCCTACTGCGGCGCATGGTTCATGAACATCTCGGCCTTCCTGTTTGCAAACAAGTTTGCCCTGGGCCTGTTCAACCTGTCGCCGGAAGCTTACTCCATGGCGCTGGAAGTGATGGTCTGGTTCAACATCATCTCCCTGTTCATCTGGCCTTCCAGCTTCACCCTGCCCAACATCCTGCGCGCAGCCGGCGACGCCCGGTTCACCATGACCGTGAGCATCGTGTCCATGTGGGCCTTCCGCGTGGGCTTCTGCTATCTGTGCGTGCTGGCCTTCCACGGCGGGCTGCTGTCCATCTGGATGGGCATGTATCTGGACTGGGCCTTCCGTTCGCTGTGCTTCTTCGTCCGCTTCGTGCGCGGCAAGTGGCTGGAACAGCATGTGATCTAAACTTTCTGCTGAGGGGCTGTTGCAAAATAAAAATGCGATAGCAATTTGCACAAAAAATAGCGCAAAAACAGAAACCCGGAACCCTTTTTGAGCCACTTTGGCCCTGAAAAGGTTCCGGGTTTTGTGCATGATTTTTTCAGCGAGCCATTTTGCAACAGCCCCTTTTTTTGTTTTCCTGCATGAATCCGGCTTTCTGATTCGTATGAATCTGCAGAGGGGCATTTGCCCGGGACATCTGCCCTGTTTTTACGCAAATCATACAAATAATTCGCGATGTTTTTGAGAATGTTGTCCGCTTTCGTTCTTGTTTTTGTCACACTTGGAGCGTATAATTTCTCAATGCGAAAAGAGTTTTGCTTTCCACAAAAAGGAGGCTTTTCTATGAAACGTAGTTGGTTTTCGCGCCATCCCATCTGTTTTATGGCGCTTTACTTGCTGCTTTATCTGTCCGCATTCAATTTTCTGAACACGCAGATCCACATGCCGCACATCCTTGTGCACTGCCGGCTGGACGACCTGATCCCGTTCTGCAAATATGCCGTCATCCCCTACTTTGCCTGGTTCCCGTGGATCCCGTTCACCCTGTTCTTCCTGCTCTGGAAGGCACCCCGGGAGGACTTCTGGCGGCTGTGCCTGCCGCTGTTCAGCGGCATGACCATCGCGCTGGCGTGCTACGTCATTGTGCCCACCGGGCTGAACCTTCGCCCCTACTATGTCCCGGGCAATGACATCTTTGCACAGGCGGTGCGGTTCATTTACAGCACCGACACGCCCATCAATGTCTGCCCGTCCATCCATGTGTTCAACTCGGTGACGCTGCTGCTGGCCTACTACCGCAGCCGCATCTTTGAGCAGCCCCGGCTGCGCTGGATGCGTCCGGCGGCCTCCGTGCTGTGCTTCTCCATCGTGCTCTCCACCATGCTGCTCAAGCAGCACAGCTGCATTGACGTGGTGCTGGGCGCTGCGCTGGCTCTGGTGCTGGACACCGCATTCAGCCGTATGATGGACGCCGACAATCTGCCGGAAGTTCGGCGAATTTAAGCGACAAAGGGGCTGTTGCAAAATAAAAATGCGATAGCAATTTGCACAAAAAATAGCGCAAAAACAGAAACCCGGAACCCTTTTTGAGCCACTTTGGCCCTGAAAAGGTTCCGGGTTTTGTGCATAATTTTTTCAGCGAGCCATTTTGCAACAGCCCCTTTTTTATTCGAATCAAAACAGCCCTTCCGGAAGGCAGACATCTTCTTTGGGCACTTTGGCCCACGAGAACTCCGGGATCAGGCTTTCCGGTGTGCGGGGGGCCGGTTCCGGCTGCAGGCCGTAGGCATAGGCCAGTTTGCCCACGATCTCCTGCGCGGTGTACTTTTCCCGCAGGTTCTCAAGGCTCTGGTCGCCGTCCCGCTTGGAAAGCCGCCGCCCATCCGGGGCCAGCAGCAGCGGGCAGTGGGCAAACTTCGGGGCCTGAAGCCCCAGCAGGCGGTACAGATACAGCTGCCGCGCTGTGGAAGACAGCAGATCTGAACCGCGCACCACCTCGGTGACGCCCATGCGGGCATCGTCCACCACCACGGCCAGCTGATAGGCAAACACGCCGTCTGCCCGGCGCAGGTAAAAATCGCCGCAGTCTCGCAAGAGATTTTCCGTGTGCTCGCCCATGCAGCCGTCTGTGAACGTGATATTCTCATCCGGCACCTTCACGCGGTAGGCAGGGGTTTTCTTTTTGCGCTTTTCTTCGATCTCGGCAGGCGTCAGGCCGCGGCAGGTGCCGGGGTAAATGACATTGCCGTCCGAGGTGTGGGGTGCACTGGCGGCGTGCAGCTGGGCCCGGGAACAGAAACAGGGGTACACAAGGCCCATGTCTTCCAGCTTTTTATAGCTGGCGGTGTAGATGTCAGCGCACTCGCTCTGATAATACGGGCCGTTGGGGCCGCCTTTGCTGCCGCCCTCGTCCCAGGCAAGGCCCAGCCAGTCCAAGTCCTGTTCCAGCAGATCGGCATAGATGCGCGGGCAGCGCTCGGCATCCAGATCTTCGATGCGCAGCACGATGCGCCCGCCCTGACTTTTTGCGCTGAGCCACGCCAGCAGGCTGCAGGCCAGATTGCCCAGATGCAGCCGCCCGCTGGGGCTGGGCGCAAAGCGGCCAATCACAGTGTCGTTTCTATTTTTCATGTGATATCCTTTCATGATAGAACTCTGTTCAGCTGTTCTTCCACAGCCTGCCGCACCTGCGGGGCCTGCAGGCCATAGACTACCTGCACTTCACATCCATTCACCACAACACCGCTGGAGGGCAGGGCTTTCAGCGCCTGCAGCTTCACAAATGCAGGGTCTTTCACCGTGATGCGCAGGCGGGTGAAGCAGTTGTCCACGGAACAGATATTCTCCCGCCCGCCAAGGGCAGTCAGCAGTTTTTAATGGTTTTTCATCCAGCGGCAAAGCCTTTTCCGGGTGGGCAGGCTCTTCCGGGCGGCGGCCCGGCGTGGGCAGATCCAGCATTTTGATAAGCGCCGTGAACACCACAAAATAGACCCCGATCTCTGCAACGCCCAGCAGATACAGCACAGGGTAATTCGTCCGTGCTACGCCCGCGGAAAGGTTCATCAGCAGCGAGCCCAGAAGGTTGGACGTAAAAGCCGTCACATGGCACAGGTGCAACAGCACGATGAAGCAGCCGGAGATGACTGCGTGAGCCAGCCAGAGCACCGGCGCAGAGAAACAGAACAGGAAGTCCAGCGGTTCCGTGATGGACGCCAGCGAAGCCGTAAATGCCAGCGGAAGCAGCTGCGCGGCGGTCTTTTTCCGGTTTTCTTTCCGGGCGCAGAAGATGAATGCCGCTGCGATGCCGAAGTAGCCGAACGTCTTGGTGAAGCCGGTGTACATCCAGACGATGCCGTCCGAAAACGGCAGGCCGAGGTTGTATTCGGTCATCATGACCACATAGGCTCCGGTGTAGGTGACGCCGTCTGCCGCCAGGCTCCCCAGCTCAGTCAGGGTGACATTGCCCGCTGTCAGATAGATCAGATAACTCATCAGGGCAATGAGCCCTGCCTGATGCTTTTCCCGCCGGGCCAGAGACGCCGCAATGCCCACACAGAACAGCACGCTGAGATTATTGATGACTGCCGTCAGGCACTTATAAATGATCTGCCCCAGCAGGCGCACAGGCGCCCAGCGAAGGAACGGCAAAGCTTCCGCCAGCGCCGTGCTGGTGAGCAGCGCCCCCGCCACCAAAAGAAGGCCCGCCGCCGAAAGATAGGAAAGCGGCGCCAGCATCGCCTTGGAAAAGCGCTCCAGCGCCGGTGTGATCCTGTTTTTCATCCTGTTTCCTCTCTTTCCGGGCCGCGTGTGCGGAGAACCTATCTGTAGTCAACCGCCATCCGCGAAAAATGTCAAGGCCGCAAACCGCACAAAAAATGCGCCTGCCTTTGTACAGAGTGCCCATCTGCTTGAAATTCGTCCTGCCCGCGCCAATTGACAAGCGCCGGTGCAGAACGTATACTTAGTGTGTATCGTTTTGAGATGCTGCGGCCTTTTCTGCGGCATCCTTCAAAGCTGTTCCAAGGAGGACCCACCTATGAAATTGAAATATACACGCATCCTCTCGCTGCTTCTCTGCGCGGCTCTGGCCTGCAGCATTCTGGCAGGCTGCGGCGGCTCCGGCACATCCAGTGCCTCCGGCTCCGAAGCTTCCAGCTCTGCCGCCTCTTCGGAAAGCGCATCTGCTTCCGGCGAGACCCTGCCCGACTCCACCACCGAAGCCAACACCTCGGGCCTGAACCCCGCTGACTTTGACGAAAACTCCATCTTCTCCATCACCGGCACCTCTGCCGCCTTTGAGCCCTGCCTCGGCTGGGGTCCGGGCGTGTCCGGCTGCTCGCTGAAATCGGTGATCGCAGCGGCTTCGCTGCTGCAGTGGGCCGAAAGCGCCCGCCTTGCTTCCCGCACGCCGGACGCCATTCAGGATGCGTTCTACAGCTGGTACGACTCCCTTGATTCCGACGATCAGGAAAGCTTTGCCGAAGCATGGACGATGATCGAGCCGGACGCCCTGAGCCTGCTGAGCGACAAGGAAAGCATGACCGGCCGCATCGAGGACGCCGGGCTCGACCCCAGCACCTTGCCGGGCTGCACCCTGAAAAACTGGCAGGCTCTTCAGAGCGTGCTGGACGACTGCGTGCCCGCAGTGAATCAGTAAACACAGCGCACAAGAAGGGGCTGTTGCAAAATAAAAATGCGATAGCAATTTGCACAAAAAATAGCGCAAAAACAGAAACCCGGAACCCTTTTTGAGCCACTTTGGCCCTGAAAAGGTTCCGGGTTTTGTGCATAATTTTTTCAGCGAGCCATTTTGCAACAGCCCCTTTGTTTTACACTTTCTTCAGCACATACTGACGGGTGCCCATGCCGATCTTTTCGGCCTGCTCCAGAGTGGCTTTCCACTCGATGTTGGGGTTGGAGTCCTTGAAGTGGTCATGGTGGCAGTTCCAGCCGGGCTTTGCAAGGTTCTGGCTCAGCTGGCTGTTGGGCAGCGGAGTGGCATTCAGGCAGGCGTCCACACAGGCCTGATCCAGCGCCACAGGGTCGAAGGATGCAAAGATGCCGATATCCGGCAGGATGGGTGCGTCATTCTCGCCGTGGCAGTCGCAGTTGGGGCTCACGTCCTGCACCAGAGAAATATGGAAGCTGGGGCGGCCATGGCAGACCGCGGCTGCATATTCCGCCATCTTGCGGTCCAGCATCTCATTGGCGCTGTCGTACTGAGAATAGATGGCGTCAAAGTTGCAGGCACCGATGCAGCGGCCGCAGCCCTTGCACTTGGTCTGGTCAATGACGGCCTTGTTGTTTGCATCATAGGAGATGGCATCGGAACCACACTCCTTAGCGCAGCGGTGGCAGCCGCGGCACAGGCTCTGCTGCACATCCGGGTGGCCGGAAGCGTGCTGCTCCATCTTGCCTGCACGGGAGCCGCAGCCCATGCCGATATTCTTGATGGCACCGCCGAAGCCGGTGGACTCGTGGCCCTTGAAGTGGGTCAGGCTGATGAACACATCGGCGTCCATGATGGCGCGGCCGATCTTGGCTGTCTTGCAGTATTCGCCGTTGGGCACCGGCACCTCGGTCTCATCGGTGCCGCGCAGGCCGTCGGCAATGATGACCTGACAGCCGGTGGTCATGGGCCAGAAGCCGTTGGTCTGGGCGCAGGTCAGATGCTCCAGTGCGTTCTTGCGGCTGCCCGGATACAGGGTGTTGCAGTCGGTCAAAAACGGCAGACCGCCCTGCTCCTTGCACAGGTCGGCCACCACCTTGGCGTAGTTGGGGCGCAGGAATGCCAGGTTGCCCAGCTCACCAAAGTGCATCTTGATGGCGACGAACTTGCCGTCCATGTCGATGTCCTTGATACCGGCCGCGATGCACACGCGGCGCAGCTTGTCCAGCAGGCTGGTGCCCACCGGACAGCGGAAATCCGTATAATAAACCTTGGATGCTTCCATTTTTTCCTCCATTTTGTTGCGCGGCCCACTGCCGCATACTCTCTCATGGTTTCAGTATAACACAACTTTTGAGAAAGAAAAAGTGTAGTCGTGAAGGGATGGCAGGTGCGCCCTCTCCGTCCCTCCTCACGGCACCAGTCCATCCACCGAGGGCGGCCCTCGCACTCCATAAAACATGGTTCTGCGCACTTGAGTCCTCTGCCCTTTGGAACACTGTGGCACCGTTCGTCGATGCCGGAGAGGGTGCCCCCGCCTTGGCTGCATCGAAGCTTTTGGGCCGCTCACCGCGCTGTAAAAAACAAATGCCGTTTGCCTTTAAGCTCCTCATGTAAAAAAGAACCTCCGGAAGATCCGCAGATTTTCCGGAGGTTCAAACGATAAAACTAATATTTCCGCTGAATATGCCCAGAACGAAGTAGAGGGCATTTCAAATCAGAAGATGGCCGTCACTGCTGCCACTGCCAGAACGATAACACCCAGCACGATGCGGTAAGCGCCGAAGAACTTGAAGTCGTGGCGCTTGACGTAATCCATCAGGAAGCGGATGGCCGCAAGGCTGACGCCAAAGGCCACCACACAGCCCACCACGAGGACTGCGATCTCCGTGCCGGTCATGACCGAGCCGTCGGCGACGAACTTGACCACCTTGAGCAGAGAAGCGCCTGCCATGACCGGGATGGCCAGATAGAAGGTAAACTCCGCCACGCAGGCACGGGACAAGCCCAGCAGCAGGCCGCCCACGATGGTGGCACCGGAACGGGAGGTGCCGGGAATGATAGCCAGGCACTGCCACAGGCCGATGATGAGCGCGTCACGGTAGGTGATCTGATCCAGCCTTGTCACATGAGGCGTGATGCGGCGGTTCTCCACCACGAAGAACAGCACGCCGTAGAGGATCAGCATGGCGGCGACGGTGATGTAGTTGTAGAAATGATCCTCCATCCAGTTGTCCAGCGGGCTGATGACCAGCACCGGCAGGGTGGCTGCCACCACCTTGAACCACAGGTTCCAGACGCTGGGCTTGGAGATGACCCTGCCCTGCCGCATTCCAAAAGGCCACAGCTTGTCCCAGAACAGCACCACCACCGCCATGATGGCACCCAGCTGGATGACCACGCGGAACATGGACATGAACTCTTCGCTTGCATGGAACTTGATGATCTGCTCCAGCAGGATCATATGGCCGGTGGACGAGATGGGCAGCCACTCGGTGATGCCCTCCACAATGCCCATCAGGATCGCTTTGATGATCTCAAAAAACGTAAAAACCCCTCCTGTCGCGCAAAGCGCGTGTTGACTTGTTTCACCCAGTATACCATACTATGACAGCCCGCGCACGCAGAATGCGAAATTTTTACACACTCGTTTCCGGTCCCGCAGGCTGTAACTGTGCCTGGAAATGTGATATACTGAACACAAGACCTTCTGCTTTTCATTTTACGCAGAAATTAAAACAGAGTTTAAACTCCTTTTATCTTTTTTACAATGAGGTGAGCTTTCATGAACATTCTGGTGATAGGCTGCGATCAGGTGGGTGCATCCCTCATCCGCGACCTGGAGCACATCGGCCACGACATCTCCCTGATCGAGAAAGACCCCGAACAGCTCAAGCGGCTGGATGCCTTTGACGACTACCGTTTCGGCGGCACAGCACTGGTGGGCGACCCCACCGACCCGGACATCCTGCGGCAGGGCGGCATTGAAAACTGCGACGCTGTGGCCGCCGTCAGCGAGGACGACTCGGTGAACCTGATGGCCGCACAGATCGCCAAGAGCATCTTCCGCCGGGAAAAGGTCATCTGCCGTGTGTCCGACCCCCACCTGCAGGTGCTGTATCACAAAGCCTATGAGATCGACACCATCTGCCCCACTGTGCTCACCGAGCAGTCGGTGTTCCGTGCGCTGGCGAAGTGATTTTAAATTCCATTCTGTAGAATGAGGTAACGATATGAAAGTTTGTATTGCAGGCGGCGGCAAAGTGGGCATGTATCTGGCCCAGAGCCTGCTGGCCCACCGCCACAAGGTCACCATCATTGAACCGCAGGAAATGCTCTGCCGCTCTCTGGCTGATTCGCTGGACATCCCGGTGATCTGCGGCGACGCCATCAGCTTCGACACCATGCGCACGGCCGACGTAGCCAGCTGCGACGCATTTGTGGCCGTGACCGGCGCGGACGAAGACAACCTTGTGGCCTGCCAGATCGCCAAGCGGGAGTTCGGTGTGGACCGCACGGTGGCCCGGGCTTCCAACCCCAAGAACCGGGAACTGCTGCACACGCTGGGTGTGGACACCGTGGTGTGCGGCACCGACAACCTGAGCCACATCCTCGAGCGTGAGATCGAGACGGACACCATCCGCCAGCTGCTCTCGCTGGGCGGCGGCACCGCCAGCCTGAATGAGATCCTGCTGCCGGAGAACTTCCAGTTTGCCGGGCAGGCCGTGAAGGACATCCCCATGCCGGGCGACGCCATTCTGGTGTGCATCACCCGCGACGCGGAGTTCATTATCCCTCACGGCAACACCACCCTGCTGCCCTGGGACCGCATCCTCTGCTTGACCCAGGACGACACCCTGCATCTGCTGATGGATGCCTGGGGCCTCTCGGACAAATGACAGAGCGGGAACTGCTGCGCACTGCGCTGGTCATCCCGCCCCGGGCGCGGGCGGTGCTCTGCGTCTGGGCCGTTGTGCCCGGGCTGATCTGTGCCCCCTTTGTGTTCTGGCAGAGCATTCCTGCCGGGTGTGTTTTCTGCGCCCTCTGGGCCGCACTGGTGTTTGAAGTGTGGATGCGCAGCTGCAGCTTTGCAGCATTCCTCACCTGCCAGAACCTCGTGGTGCAGTCCGGGGTGGCAGTCCCGCTGACCCGCCAGCTGCCCCGCCGGGCCGTGACCGGTGTGTGGACCCTGCGCACGCCGCTGCTCTGGATGGCGGGCAGCAGCCTGCTGCTGGTGCGGGGGCCGGGCGTGCAGCTGCTTCTGCCGGGCGTCCCTGCGCAGCAGGCGCAGGCCCTGACCGATGCCCTGACGGAGGACAGCCCATGACAGAACGCGGCTTCCACCCTTTCGCGGTGCTGCATTTCCTGCGCAAGACCATTCTGGTCTACCTGATCCCGCTGGTGCAGGTGCTGTTCCAGCGCAACTGGGAGGCCCTGTGGGCGGCGTTGGTGCAGGATCTTGTGCTGTTCCTCCTGCTTGCTGCAGTGAGCGCTGCCGCTCTCCATGCCAGCCGCTGGCAGGTGGATGAGCACGGCCCCCTGCACATCCGCTGGCGGCTGGGTGTGCGGTTGGACCGCGCTCTGCGGGCCGACCAGCTGGCCGCGCTGACCATCGAGCGCCCTCTGCTCTACCGGCTGGCCGACGCCAGCCGGGTGGTGCTTTATCCCGCCGGGCAGAAGCGCAGCATTACCTTGATGCTCACCCGGCAGGACGCAAAGCTCCTGGCTGACTGCATGATGCCCATGAGTGACGCTGTGGCCCACACGCCCCATGGCGGCGAAAAGCTGGCCTTTGCGGTGCTGGGTGCCAACAGCCTGTCCACCCTTGCCCTGCTGGCGCTTGCCCTTCGGCAGAGCAAGCCCTATGCTCCGGACGCCCAGACAGCGGCGTTCGCCCACCTGAACCGGCTTGCCGCGTGGGCGGCGCGGTGGCTGCCCATGGGCACAGCGTGGCTGCTGGTGCTGGGCGGAGTGCTGTTCTGCGCAAGTCTTGCCCGCAGCGCGGCTCATGCGGCCCACTACACTGTTTGGCGCACCGACACCCAGCTGGGAACCCGGGGCGGCTTTTTGCACAAATACGAGATGCGGGTGCAGCTGTGCCACCTGAGCTGTGCAGATGTGCGGCGTTCCCCCGCCACATGGGCTCTGCACTACAGCCCGGTGTTCGTCACAGCCAGCTGCTGTCAGCCGGAGATCCCTCTGCTGGTGTGGCGGGAGGACGGCGGATTTTTGCAGGAGCTTCTGCCCGGGTTCGTTCTGCCGCCGGCCGAACCGGTGAACACTGCAAACCGCAGCATCCCGGCATTCTTTCTGTATGCAGGCATCCCTTTCGGGCTGTGCCTGCTGCTGACGGCTGTGTCCCGCTACACGCTGCCCGCGCTGACAGTTCCTCTGCTGGTACTGACCCTTGTTCCCGCTGCATTTCTGGCGGGGGCCGTCGCAGGCTACCGCCGGGAGGGGGTCTGGCTGCGGGACGGGCATATTACCCTGCGCATCCAACACGGACTGCATCTGCATGATATCTGTGTTTTCTGTCCTGTCCCTGCCCTGACGGCCCTGCAGTCGCCCTGGGCGGCAGCAGTGCGGCGCACCAATCTGACCCTCACCTTTCCGGGCGGCGTCCGCAAAAAGGTGCGGAGCGTGCGCTGCGAGGACATTCCATTTATGGAGTTATAAGGGGTCTTTTTTGTGATAAAAACAGTATTATTCGATTTGGACGGCACCCTGCTGAACACCATTGACGACCTAGCCGATGCGGGCAACTGGGTGTGTGAACAACACGGCTGGCCCACCTTCACAGTGGAGCAGTTCAAGCACATGGTGGGCAACGGCATCCCGAAGCTTGTGGAGCGCTTTTCCCCGGAAAATGCCCGCACGCCGGAACAGCTGGCGGCGACATTGGCCCAGTTCACCGCCCGGTATGATGCCCACAAGGAGGACAAAACAGCCCCCTATCCCGGCATTCCGGAGCTGCTGGACAAGCTGCGGGCAAACGGCATCCAGTGCGCGGTGTTCTCCAACAAGGCCGACCCGCTGTGCGGGAAGATCATCGAGCACTATTTCGGCGCGGGGCGTTTCGACGCCGTGCGAGGCAGCCGCCCGGGCGTGCCCACAAAGCCAGACCCCGTCGGACTGTATGCTCTGATGGATGAGATCGGCGCAAGCCGCTCTGCGACCCTTTTCGTGGGCGACAGCGACGTGGACATCCTCACGGGACACAATGCTGGTCTGCCCGCCATGGGGGCCCTGTGGGGCTTCCGGGGCCGTGCAGAGCTGACCGCGGCCGGGGCGGATGCCCTGGCGGCGGTGCCGGAGGATATTTTTACTTATATCCAGAAGGGTTGACGATTTAGAATGCCCTCCGTTTCACTCTGGGCATATTCAGCGGAAAAATTATTTTTATTTGCAAAGAGGAAAATCCTGCGGGATTTTCCTCTTTGCTTTTTCACGGGAAAGGTCGTAACGGGTAACTGCATCTGCTGCTGTCAGCCTTCGGCTGTCGCGTAGCGACTTCTAATTGGCGGAACCGCAAAAAGCGGTTAAGAGATCTTCACGCCGAACAGGCGGGAATCTCCAGCTTTTTGGGATGAAGCCTACTGCTTTGGGATTATTAAGGGCGAGCAGCCCTTAATTCGTGCCTCCCGCGCTTCGAAAGTAGCGGGCGCTTTTCTGGTACTCTTTTGTGCGTGCAAAAGAGTACATCTACGGCGGAGAACGACTTCATAAAAGTCACACAGCCTACCCCACTCGAATACGCTCTGCACGGGAAACAATACGCAAAAAAGGCGAGCCGCCATTGGGCGGCCCGCCTGCTGTGTTCTTTGGTGTTCTCCTGCTTATGCCAGAGTGACATCCTGGATCTTGGAGGAAGCGAACTCGAAGGGCCACACGGTCTTCCACTCCTGATCCTGCACCTGCGCGATAGCAACAGAAGCATAGGTGTTGTCACGATAGTGCTTCACGCCGCCGATCTCGTACTCGGGGCTGAACTCGATCTTGGAGTACGGCAGAACGATCTTGCGGCCTCCGTCGAAGGAACCGTCGATGGTCAGGGTTGCCAGAGCGTCGCGGATAGCAGCACCATCAGTGGAGCCTGCCTTCTCGATCGCTGCCTTGAACAGCCACACGACGGTGTAGGACTCAGCAGAGTGACCGTTCATGTTGACGTTGTAGACCTTCTTGAAGTCCTCGTTGATCTCGACGCCGTTGGTCAGGTCGGAGTTGAACTCGACGACAGAAGCCACGCCGTTTGCGGATGCGCCCAGGTTGGGGATGAAGGATGCATCGGTGAAGCCATTTGCCTTTGCAACGATCATCTTGGGCTTGTAGTTCTGCTCCTTCAGGGTCTGGACGAACAGAGTTGCATCGCCGATGTAGGAGTCGCACAGGATAGCATCGGGGTCAGCCTGCTTCAGGGCCAGGACCTGAGAGGACAGGTCGGTTGCGTTGGAGCTGTAGTCAACTTCGGCCACAACATCCAGACCGTAGTCGGGTGCGAACAGGTTGACGCAGCGGATCAGTTCCTGACCGATAGCAGCCTTATCCGTGAAGATAGCCACCTTCTTGATCTCGTTGCCGGTCTGCTCCTTGGAGTCCTGCAGATACTTCAGCATATCTTCGACGTACACGGAGTTCAGCGGGCACAGACGGAAGAAGTAATCGTAGTCCTTGTGATCCTCGTCGGTCAGACGGTCCAGAGTGGAGATAGCGGTGATCATGGGGATGCCGTACTGCTGGCAGACCTGAGCCACGACCTCGGTGACAACGGACATATGGCAGCCCATGATGACGTTGACGCCTTCCTGAGTGATCAGGCGCTCTGCCTCGGACTTGCCGGTAGCTGCATCGCCTGCGTGGTCGCCGCGCACGACTTCCAGCATCTGGCCGTTGACGCCGCCAGCCTTGTTGATCTCGTCCACTGCGAAGTCGATGCCGCGCAGGATGTTCTCGCCGATGGCTGCGTTGCCGCCGGACATAGCGTAGATGGTGCCGATCTTGATGGTGTCACCGCTGGCGGCTGCACCGGAAGCTGCGGTGCTGCCGGATGCTGCGGGAGCAGTGCTGGTGGAAGCGGAAGAACCGCCGCCGCATGCGGTCAGGGCAGCTGCGCCGCCCAGAACAGCGGATGCCTTCAGGAAGCTTCTGCGAGAGATCTTTTTCATAATTGTCCTCCAGTTCTGTTTGTAAAAACAGCTTTTTTATCCGAGACGCCCGGCTGCGCCGTGTGAATGGCACCCGCCGGACATCCAGTTCCGATCAGATGCCGAGGTACGCCTTCTTGACGTGCTCGTTTGCCGACAGCTCGGCGGCAGTGCCTTCCAGCGCCACGCGGCCATTCTCAATGACATAGCCGCGGTCTGCCGCTGCAAGGGCTTTGGTGATGTCCTGCTCCACCAGCAGCACCGAGATTCCGTCATTCTTCACCATGGTCTTGGCCACTTCCAGAATGTCGTCCACAATGTTGGGGGCAAGGCCCAGGCTGGGCTCGTCCAGGATCAGCAGCTTGGGCATACCGATCAGCGCACGGGCCACGGCCACCATCTGCTGCTCGCCGCCGGACAGAGTACCGGCAGCCTGCTTCGCGCGTTCGCGCAGCTTGGGGAACCAGTTGTAGCACTTTTCCAGATTCTCTGCAAAATGTGCCTTGGTCTCTTTGTTGAAAGCACCCAGCTCCAGATTTTCCAGCACAGTCATCTCGGTAAAGAGCTGACGGCCTTCCGGCACCTGCACGATGCCGCTGTCCAGAATCACACGGGAACTTTTGCCGGAGAGAGCCTCTCCGTTGAACTCTACCTTGCCGGAACTTGCCTTGACCATGCCTGTGATGGCGCGAACCATGGTGGTCTTGCCTGCACCGTTGGAGCCCCGAATGGCGACGATCTCGCCGTCCTTGACCTCAAAGCCGATGTCCCACAGGATGTTCACAGAGCCGTAACCGGCGTTCAATCCTTCAACTTTAAGCACTTGCGCCCTCCTTTTTGGTGCCCAGATACACCTCCATGACATACGGGTCGTTCATGACCTGCTCGGGCGTGCCCTCGGCGATCTTTTCGCCGTGATGCAGGACGATGACCTTCTCGCACAGGCTGACGACAGCTTTCATGATGTGCTCGATCAGCAGAATGGTCACACCGGATTCGTTGATCTTGCGGATCAGCTGGATGGCCTCCTCCGTCTCAGCAGGGTTCAGGCCGGCCATGTTCTCGTCGAGAAACAGCACTTCGGGCTTGGTGGCAAGAGCTCTTGCCATTTCCAGACGTTTCTGGTCGGGGGTGCCCATGTCTTTGGAAATGACATGGCGCTTGTCGTACAGGCCGGTGAAGTGCAGCACTTCCATGGCGCGCTCCCGGGCTTCTTTTTCGTTCTTTGCAGCAGCGTGGCCGAAGTAGGCAGCGGCAGTCACGTTGTCCAGCACGCTCAGGTTCTTCAGGGGCTTCATGATCTGGAAGGTGCGGGCGATCTTCATGTTGGTGTATTCATACGCCTTTTTGTTGGTGATGTCCTCGCCGTTATAGAAGATCTTGCCTTCGGTGGGCGGATAATAGCCGCAGATCATGTTGAAGGTGGTGGACTTGCCGGCGCCGTTGGGGCCGATCATGCCGGTGATGGAGCCTTTTTCCACAGAGAAAGAGACGTCATGCACGGCGGTCAGACCCTTGAACCGCTTGGTCAGGCCCTGGACTTCAATAATAGGCTTTTCTGCCATGATTACTTCCCTCCCTTGTCTGCCATCAGCTCATACTCTTCCAGCACGTCCACGGACGGCTTTTTGAGGATTTTTTCATCGATGAAGGTCTTGACCTTCGAGTTCATGTACCAGCCCAGAATGCCGGTGGGGCGGAAGCGGATGACCACGATCAGCACGATGGCGTACATCAGCATGTTGATGCCGGGCAGAATGGCGGCAAAGTTTGCACGCAGCAGCTCGCTCAGCGGGATCATGATCAGGCCGCCGATCAGCGGGCCTTCGATGTAGGCTGCACCGCCGACGACTGCCGGCAGAACGATCTCCGTGGACTTGGACTGGATCATGATATCCGGGTCGATGTAGCGGATATAGCTGGCGTAGAAGAAGCCGACCATGCCGGCAATGACAGCCGAGATGACAACGGCGATGACCTTATACTTGGTGGGGTTGATGCCGATGGCAGCAGCGGCGTTCTCATCCTCACGGATGGTGCGCAGGGCAAAGCCCAGCTTGGAGCGGCCGATCTTTTTCATGATGAGGTAGACACCCACCATCATGATAAAGCCAACGTAGTAATACGGCACCTTGCTGGTGAAGCGGAACTGCGCAAAGGAGTCCTTGCCGAAGGGCAGGCCCACACCGGATGCACGACCAAAGAACTCCGAGTTGATAATGAACTGTCGGATGGACTCAGCAAATGCAATGGACACCAGCGTGAAATAGGGGCCGCGCAGGATCAGGCTGGGGAAGAAAATGACGCCTGCCACGATGCCGACCACTGCCATATCCAGCAGAGCGGCCAGCCAGGGGTTCATGCCTGTTTTGGTAACCACCAGACAGCACACATAAGCGCCAAGGCCCATGTAAGCAGCCAGACCCAGAGAGTTCTGGCCGGTGATGCCGCCCAGAATGTTCCACGCCATGGACAGGGTGGACATATAGAAGGTCAGGACAAAAATGTTGATGATGTAAGGTTTGGTAACTACCAGCGGGATCGCTGCGAAGATGGCGATGATGATGGCAAGGACGATCGCCAGATTGCGGTGATAGGTTTTGACTGCTTTTCTGGTATCCATCTTATCGCCTCCTCAGAATCATGACCTGACGCACGACCAGAATGACGATGAAGGTGACGAACACGATCATGTCACTGTAGGACGGGCTGATGAACAATGCACTCATCTGCTCCAGCAGGCCCAGGAAAATGCCGGCGAAGAATGCGCCGGGGATGGAGCCCAGACCGCCCACGACGATCAGCGCACGGAAGCCGAAGCTTGCGCCTGCGGTGGGATAGATGGTGTAGAACTGGGTCAGCAGAGAACCGGCGATACCGGCCAGAGCCACGCCCAGACCATAGGTCAGGATGTAGATCTTCTTGACGTTGATGCCAACCACCTCAGCACCGATGGGGTTCTGCGACACGGCACGGATCTGCTTGCCGGTGGTGGAATACTTGAGGAATGCGAACAGCGCAATGGCCACCACGATCAGGATCAGGAAGCTGATCAGGCGGGGCAGTGCGATGGTGACCGGGCCCAGCGGGATATAGGTCTGCGAATAGGGTGTGATGATCTTATAATAGGTGGAGCCGAAGATCACCAGCGCACCGTTGGTCAGCAGCAGGCCCAGACCGACCGTCAGGAACAACAGGTTCGTAAAGCTCTTGGTCTTGAGCGAAGGGGTGATGAGGGTGGACTGGATCAGCGCACCCAGACCGAACATGAGCACTGCGACAATGGGAAGGGCCACATAGGGGTCCACGCCAAAATAAGTATACAGAACATAGGTGATGTACATGCCAACCATCAGCATTTCACCGTGGCAGAAGTTGACGATGTTCATGACGCCGAAGATGATGTTCTGTCCCATACCCATCAGGGAGTAGAAACCGCCCAGCAGGATTCCGTTGACCAGTGCTTGCAAAAAGACTTCCATTGACATCCTCCCGTTCTAAGCAGCGGCCATTCGGGGAGAAAGCCCGTTGCCGCGTCTTCCGCAGAAAAGACCGGCGTCACCGTCCCCCTTGACAGCCCGTACTTGTGATTTGGACAGAGACAGGATGAAAAAATCACCATTTCGTTTTTGGCGAAAGTGTTTCGGGTTGGAACGGATAAAATAAAAAGCACCTGTCCGAAAACGTTCGGGCAGGTGGAAAGAAATATAGAATGCCGTTTGATATCAACTGTTCCCTGTTTTGGCACTTAGGGCAAAATCTCCATCATAAAAGAAAGCCTTTTTATAATGCAGATTATTTCCCCTCTTTGCCAAGGTCTCCCTCTGTGAGAGAGCTGTCGAGCATATGCGAGACTGAAGGAGTTCGGCCTACTAGATTGGTGGCCGTGCTGTTCGATTCCCTAGCAACAGCAACCACGGTAGACATTCCTAGCCGTTGGGACTTGCAACGGCGACGACCGCCGCCTGCGGCGGAAACAGGGAGGAGCTGTTGGGGCAGCGGCCAGCAGGATGCAAGGCCCGCTCAAGGGCTGAAGCAACCGCTGGGAGCCGCAACCCGTGGCACTAAGCAACAGCCCACCGGGCTGATTGCTTACCCTGCATCGCATGGCCGTGCTGTTCGATTCCCTAGCAACAGCAACCACGGTAGACATTCCTACCGGTTGGGACCCGAACACTAAAAAAGAGCCCACTGGGCTCTTTTTTGCTGCCTGCGGGCAGCCGTGTTTCTTCGATTCCTCGTACGGGTTGCATGAAAAAATCCCTGATCCTAAGATCAGGGATTTTATTCATGACCCGTACGGGAATCGAACCCATGTTACAGCCGTGAAAGGGCCGTGTCTTAACCGCTTGACCAACGGGCCTTATAAATACAGAGCTTCGCTAAAACCTCCGACTTCCATCATCCACTATTGCGGACGACCGTCCCCCATATCTTAGCGAAACTCTGTAACGTGGTAGCGGTAACTGGATTTGAACCGGTGACACTTCGGGTATGAACCGAATGCTCTAGCCAACTGAGCTATACCGCCACATATTGTCTGTGCACTTGAACGGTGCTTTATTATTATATCCATACTTCTGCCTTTTGTCAACACATATTTTTAAAAAATTTGCAATTTTTCTTTCGTCCGTTTTCCCGCCCCCAAAGCGGCTCTGCACAACAAAAATCCCCCGCCTTCTGCACAGTACAGAAAGCGGGGGATTTTTCAACATTTTATTGTGTGCCGGTGGAAAACCCAGCCGTCACTTCTCAGCCCTTCTTGTGGGTGGGCACCATGACCTTCAGGCCGCCCATATACGGCTGCAGCACTTCGGGAATGGTAACGGTGCCATCGGCCTGCAGGTGGTTCTCCAGGAAGGCGATCAGCATACGCGGAGGTGCCACGCAGGTGTTGTTCAGGGTGTGAGCCAGATAGCTCTTGCCGTCTTTGCCCTTCACGCGGATGTGCAGGCGGCGTGCCTGTGCATCGCCCAGGTTGGAGCAGGAGCAGACCTCGAAGTACTTCTGCTGGCGAGGGCTCCAGGCCTCGATGTCGCAGCTCTTCACCTTCAGGTCGGCCAGGTCGCCGGAGCAGCAGTTCAGCTGACGCACCGGGATCTCCATGCTGCGGAACAGCTCAACGGAGTTCTTCCACAGCTTCTCGTACCAGTCGGCGCTCTCTTCGGGGCGGCAGACGACGATCATCTCCTGCTTCTCGAACTGATGGATGCGGTAGATGCCGCGCTCCTCGATGCCGTGAGCGCCCTTCTCCTTGCGGAAGCAGGGGCTGTAGGAAGTCAGGGTCAGGGGCAGAGTGGCCTCATCCAGAGTCTGGTCGATGAAGCGGCCGATCATGGTGTGCTCACTGGTGCCGATCAGGTACAGGTCCTCGCCCTCGATCTTGTACATCATGGCGTCCATCTCAGGGAAGGACATGACGCCCTTCACCACGTCACCGTGCATCATGAAGGGAGGGATCACATAAGTGAAGCCCTTGTCGATCATGAAGTCGCGGGCGTAGGCCAGAACAGCCTCGTGCAGGCGGGCGATGTTGCCCAGCAGATAATAGAAACCGTTGCCGGCCACGCGGCCTGCGGCATCCATATCGATGCCGTCAAAGCTCTCCATGATCTCGGTGTGGTACGGGATGGGGAAATCGGGAACCACAGGCTCACCAAAGCGCTGTGCTTCCACATTATAAGAATCATCCGGGCCGATGGGCACGCTGGGATCGATCATCTGGGGGATAGTGTACATGATCTCCTGAATGCGTGCGGCCAGAGCCTCTTCTTCCTTCTCCAGCTCAGTCATCTTGTCAGCGTCAGCCTTGACGGCAGCGTTGTTGGCGTCGATCTGAGCCTGCAGCTCAGCCTTCTTGGCCTCGTCGTCGCACTTCTTCAGCTGGCCGAACAGAGGGCCGTTGGCCTTGCTCAGCTTGTTGCGGGCAGCCTTCAGGGCCTCCACTTCTTTCAGGCATGCGCGGTACTTGGCATCCTTCTCGATGACCTCGTCCACCAGCGGGAGCTTTGCATCCTGAAATTTCTTCTTGATGTTTTCCTTGACAGCGTCCGGGTTTTCACGGACAAATTTGATATCAAGCATGATTTACTCTCCTTGCTCTATTTCGGTTCGCACAGAAGATCCTCTCCCCTGTGCCGTTCAAAGACGGTCGCCCGCCTTGGATCGCGTTATTGTTCGGTCTGATACTGCCCCAGCAGGTTGGCGAACGCTTTCAGCTGTTCGTCCGAGTAGAAATGAACGGTCAGCTTGCCTTTGCCGCCATGGTAGGCCACATTGACCTCACTGCCCAGCGCCTGCTTCAGGCTCTCTTCCACTTCCACCGGCAGGGTGCCGCGGGGCTCTGGTTCCTTCGGCTCTTTGGCGGGCTTTGCCAGCTTTTTGCAGAGCGCCTCGGCCTGACGGACGTTCAGCTGATTGTCTGCGATGATCTGTGCCGCCTGCTCCTGCAGCTCCGGCGTGGGCAGGCCCAAGATCACCTTTGCGTGGCCGATGTTGATGAAGCCGCTTTTCAGCAGTTCCAGCACGTTTTCCGGCAGATTCAGCAAGCGCAGGCTGTTGGCCAGCGCACTGCGGCTCTTGCCCAGCTTCTGCGCCGCCTGTTCCTGCGTCAGACTGCAACGGGTCATCAGTTCCCGGATGCCGGCGGCTTCTTCCACCGGGTCCAGATCTTCGCGCTGCAGGTTCTCCACCAAAGCCAGCTCCATGGCCTGCTCGTCGGAGACATCCTTCACCACCACGGGCACTTCGTTCAGGCCCGCCATGCGGCAGGCCCGCCAGCGGCGCTCACCTGCCACGATGCTGTAGCCGCCCCGGGGCTGAGGCCGCACAGCGATGGGCTGCAGCAGGCCGTGCTCCGCGATGCTTGCCGCCAGCTCCCCAAGCGCCTGTTGATCAAAGGTCTTGCGCGGCTGGCCGGGATCGGGTTCGATCTCGCGCAGGGGCAATGTTTCTACTTTTGCGTCGGACTCAAAAACCGGTGCTGCATCCTCGAACAGACTGTCCAGCCCGCGGCCAAGCCCTCCTTTTCCTCTTGCCATTCCTGTTCCCCCTGTGCTTTAGTCTTCCAGAGCGTTTTTCGCCGGCTCTGCGGCGGGCGCCTGTCTGCCCCGGGTCTTCTTCGGCTCATGGGGACGGTTGCGCTTGACGAACTCGATTGCCAGATCCATGTACGCTTCGCTGCCCTTGCCCTTCGGCTCATAAAAATTGATGGGCTGGCCGTAGCTGGGCGCTTCGGAGATGCGGATCGAGCGCGGAATGGTGGTCTCATACACCTTGTGGCCGAAGTATTTCTGCACCTGCTCCACCACCTGAATGGTCAGGTTGTAGCGCAGCGAGAACATGGTGAACACCACACCCTCGATGTCCAGATAAGGGTTATATTTCTTGCGGATGGTTTTCAAAGTGCTGATGAGTTCGGACAGACCTTCCAGCGCGTAATACTCGCACTGCACCGGAATGAGCACGCTGTCGCAGGCACTCAGGCCGTTCAGCGTGAGCAGATCCAGGCTGGGCGGGCAGTCGATGAAGATGAAGTCATAGTCCTTCTGCACCTCGGCCAGTGCCCTGCGCAGGCGGCTTTCACGGTTGGGAATGTCGATCATCTCAAGGCTGGCACCTGCCAGACGGGTGTTGGAACCGATGACGTCGGTGCGGTATTCGGTCTTGCGGATAGCCTCCGAGGCCCGGGCGCTGCCGATGAGGATTTCATAGGTTCCCCTCTCCACGCTGCGCTTCGGGATGCCGTAGCCGGTGGTGGTGTTGCCCTGCGGGTCAAGATCTACGATCAGCACCCGTTTGCCCAGAGCCGCCACACAGGACGAAAGGTTCACGGCGGTGGTGGTTTTTCCCACGCCGCCCTTCTGGTTTGCGATTGCTACAATTTTTGCCACGCACGTTTCTTCCTTCCGAGAAAAGAGTTGTTCCACATGGAACATTCGCAGTCATGCCCGCCGTTTTCCCACCCGGACAGGCATCTTGATTCTTAGTATAGCACATTCAAATTGTTTTTTGAACCGCTTTCAGGCGTTTTTGTGCGGTTTTTTCGTTTTTTCTGTTCCACATGGAACATTTTCACCGTTCTGCAGCGGCGGTGGGGATGCGCACCGTATACTCGATATAGCCGTCCTTCTCTTCCCTGTGAGCCGTGGCAGGCACACCGTTGTCGGTCATCAGGCGGATGGCATGGTCAATAGTGTTCACAAATATGCGCACATCCTTGACCATGGAGATGCGGTGTCTCCCCTTTGCTGGCGTGTTCAGCATCTGTTCAATGTAAAGGTCGGTCTGGCGGGCATTGAGCCGCCGCTTGGCGATGTTGATGAGGGCTTCGCTGCGGCGGTTCTCCGGCAGGCGCAGCACCGCCCGGGCGTGGCGCTCGGTGAGGTTGTTGTCCAGCACGAACTGCCGCTGATCGGCGTTCAGCTGCAAAAGCCGCAGCTTGTTTGCAAAGGTAGGCTGCGCCATTCCCAGCCGCTTGGCCGCTTCGGCCTGCGTGCAGTCCCACAGCACCATTACATCTTTCAGCCCCTGCGCCTGCTCAAAAGGGTTCAGGTCTGCACGCTGGATGTTTTCCAGCAGGCCCAGCGCGGCAGTCTGCTCGTCGGCGTAGGTGCAGAGGATGGCCGGGATGGTGGTCATCTTCGCCAGCCTACAGGCACGGAGCCGCCGCTCCCCCGCCACCAGTTCGTATCCGCCGTCCGACGTTTTCCGCACCGAGACGGGCTGCAGCAGACCATTTTCCCGGATGCTCTGCGCCAGCGCAGCAAGCTCCTGCTCGCTGAACTCCTTCCGGGCCTGAAACGGTGACGGACGGATCTGATCGATGGGCAGGAAATAAATTTTCCCTGCCTGTTTTCTGCGTTCAAACATGGATGCACTGCCCCTTTCTCAAATCGGATGACTTTGTTTTCCACATTTTCCCGGGAAAGTGTGGAAAAATCGGTTCAAGCTCAGTGTACCACACAAAGAAAGACCCTGCCAGAAATTTCGTTCGGCAGGGTCTTGCATTTTCTGTTCGATGCTTCGTTATTTCAGCGGGCTTTTTGCAATTTTTCCGCCGTTTCTGGGGTAGGCCGTCGGAGTCTGCGAAATCTTTTTGCACAGAATCAGGGTGCGGGTGTCACCGCCCGGCAGGTGGAGGGTGCGGGTCTCCTTGTATTCGCCGCCCAGCTTCTTGATGGCCCCCCGGGCCGCGGTCAGTTCTTCTTCGCCGGAAGAACCCTTCATGGCCAGGAAGTTTCCGCCCACCTTCACCAGCGGCAGACAATATTCTGCCAGCATGGGCAGCGCAGCCACAGCACGGGCAGACGCCAAATCGAACTGCTCACGCCATACTTTGCGGGCGGCTTCCTCGGCGCGCTCCTTGGCGAACTCCACACCGGTCAGACCCAACTGAGCGCAGGCATATTTCAGGAATTCCACGCGCTTGCCGGTGGGCTCCATCAGGGTCAGCTCCAGTTCAGGCTTGTAGATCTTGGTCACGATGCCCGGGAAACCTGCGCCCGCGCCCACATCCACCATGCGTCCGGCCACTTCCGGCTGGCTGGCGAAAAGCAGGCTGTCGAGGAAATGCTTGTCCTCGATGCCCTCAGGGTCCGTGATGGCGGTCAGATTGACCTTCTGGTTGTAGTCCACAAGGATCTGGGCAAAGGCGTCCAGCTGATCCAGCTGGGTGCCAGTGAGCTCGATGTTCCATGTGGAACATTTTTCTGCAAGGCGCTGTTTATCGATCATGAGGATATCCTTTCTCTTATTCTCCGGTCAGGTGCACAAAAATGGGCTCGTGGTGCACAGCAGGCAGGAACTTTTCCAGCACATCTGCTGTGCGCAGTTTGAGCGAAGAGGTGTTGATGCAGGGGTGACAGCCGAGGTACTCCCCCGCTTTCACGTCCTCATCCATCAGCAGCTGGACGTGATTCTCCGGGTCATTCATCAGGCCCATGATGGAGGAAGAGCCGGGCGTGCAGTCCAGATACTGCTCCATGTCCTCCGGCGATGCAAAGCTCAGGCGGGCAATGCCCAGCTGATGGGAAAGTTCTTTGGTCTTGAAAGGCTTATCGCCGGGCATCATCAGCAGATAGAAATTCGTCTTCTGCCGGTTGCAGAGGAACAGGTTCTTGCAGACGGTGGCGTTCAGACAGGCGTCGATAATGTGACAGTCCTCCATGGTGTCGGCCTTCATCCAGCCGTGGTCGGTGCGCCAGTACGGGATACCCAGCTTGTCCAGAAAATCATAGGTGCGGATCTCTTTTTCCAGTCGCCCGGCGCAGTCGGCGGGACGGCCCTCGTATAACTTCAGTTCTTCCATTGGTTACATCTTCTCTCTAGGTTTGACGATTTAGAATTGTCTCCGCTTTGCTCTGACAATATCAGAGGAAATTTTATTTATATATTCGCGTTTGTATTCGCGTTTGTCGCGGCCTGCGGGCCGCTCCAAACGCATTTTCACGGGATGGGGTCGCAGCGGAAAGCAACAGTTCTTCCAGCAGGGCGGCGGGGAGTTTCCAAAGCAAATGATCCGCTGGGGTGGAACCCTGTTGCCCGTAGGGCAATAGGGCGGGCGATGGAATGGCCCGAAGTATTTGCGTGGAAAGCTCCCGCCGCCCTGCCGGTAAAGCTATATCTTCCCTTATTTCCTCGCTGCCAATGCAATGCTCAGCTGTGCCACATCCGACGGCGACACGCCAGGGATGCGTCCTGCCTGCCCCAGATTCTTGGGCCGGATGCGGGCCAGCTTTTCGCGGGCTTCCAGTGTCAGGCCGGTCAGGTCAGCGTATTCAAAATCTTCCGGGATCAGGGTCTTCTCGTGGCGGGCCACATCGCGGATCATCCTGTCCTGCCGGGCAATGTAGCCTGCGTATTTGATCTCCGTTTCCAGCCGCTCGGCCAGCATAGGGGTGATCTCTTCTCCCCAGCCAATGACGCCAGCCAGCAGCGGATAGCTGATCTCCGGGCGGCGCAGCAGCTCTTCGGCAATGCCGCCCTCGGCTGCGGGCGCAAGGCCTGCCGCTTCCATGGCAGCGCGCAGGTCTGCGGTGCGCAGATGAGTCTCATGCAGGCGGCGGCGCTCTGCTTCCAGAATGCTCTGAGTGTGCTGATATTTGGCCCAGCGGTCGTCCTGCACAAGGCCATATTCCCTGCCGATGGGGGTCAGCCGCTGGTCGGCATTGTCCTGACGCAGGGTCAGGCGGTATTCGCTACGGCTGGTCATCATGCGGTAAGGGTCCATGACGCCCTTGGTCACCAGGTCATCCACCAGTGTGCCCAGATAGCTGGTATGACGCGGCAGGATAAGCTGCTCTTCGCCCAGCGCATTGCGGGCGGCGTTCAGACCAGCCAGCAAGCCCTGTGCAGCAGCTTCCTCATAGCCGGAGGTGCCGTTGAACTGGCCCGCGCCGTACAAGCCCCGCACCACCTTGCTTTCCAGCGTGGCTTCCAGACTGGTGGGGTCTACGCAGTCGTACTCGATGGCGTAGGCCGGGCGCATGACCTCAATGTTTTCAAAGCCCTTGATACTGCGGTAGAATGCGTTCTGCACATCCTCCGGCAGGCTGCTGGAAGCACCCTGCAGATACATTTCCTCAGTGTTTTCGCCGCAGGGCTCCACAAAGATGGGGTGCCTGTCCTTCCCCGCAAAACGCACCACCTTGTCCTCGATGGACGGGCAGTAGCGCGGGCCCACACCCTCGATCATGCCGCCGTAAAGCGGGCTGCGCTGGATGTTGTCCAGAATGATCCTGTGGGTCTCGGGATTCGTGTAGGCAATCCAGCACTCCACCTTATTGTGCATGGTGGCGTCCGTCATGAAGCTGAAAGGCTGCAGCTCATTGTCCGGGTCACCGGGCTGGCATTCCAGCTTGGAAAAATCGATGCTGCGGCGGTGCACACGGGCCGGGGTGCCGGTCTTGAACCGGCGCAGAGGCAGGCCCGCCGCTTTCAGGCTCTCTGTCAGGGCATTGGCAGCGTGCATTCCGTCCGGGCCGGACGCATACCACGCATCACCGACAAAAATTTTGCCGCCAAGGTTCGTTCCAGTGGCAATGACCACGCACTTGGCGCTGTACTCGCCGTTCAGCTGGGTGACAACGCCCTTTACATGGCCGTCTTCCACCTCAATGCCAACCACCTCGGCCTGATGAATGGCAAGGCCGGGCGTCAGCTCAAGGGCATGTTTCATATATTCATGGTAGCGCTTGCGGTCGGTCTGCACACGCAGGGCGTGCACCGCCGGACCCTTGCCCTTGTTGAGCATCCGGCTCTGCAGGTAGGTGGCGTCTGCGGCCAGGCCCATCACACCGCCCAGAGCATCCAATTCGCGTACCAGCGTGCCTTTTGCCGTGCCGCCAATGCTGGGGTTGCAGGGCATATTGCCGATGGCATCCAGGCTCATGGTGAACACAGCCGTTTTCGCGCCCAGCGTCGCGGCGGCATAGGCCGCTTCAATGCCGGCGTGGCCGGCACCGATGACGATGACGTCATAATCTCCTAAGTGGTTCATAACTTTCTCGGGTTCCCTCTATACAAAACAACAATTTGGAATTGTCTCCGCTTCGCTCTGACAATATCAGAGGAAAATTATTTATAATTTGCAAGCAAGAAAAGCCTGCGGGCTTTTCTTGCTTGCCTTTTCACGGGCAGGGTCGTGGAAGAAAACAGCATCTTTGATGGCAGGACGGCGGGAAGGTACATCCAGCCCGACTCCTCCAGTCACCTTCGGTGACAGCCCCCTCGGAGATGGGGCCCTTGGCAAAACCGGAAGCTTTTCCGCACTGCCAAAGGCTCCCTCCTTGAGGGAGCTGGCAAAGCCGTCAGGCTTTGTCTGAAGGAGTTCTGCCCTCCGATAAAATGCATCTCACCTTTGCAGAACTGTCACGTCAGCGACTTCAAATCGCCCACGCGCTCCACGGGAAGCGCTTTCTCACTTTCCCACGCAGAACCGCTCGAACACCTGTTCGATGACGGCTTCCGATGCATTTTCGCCGGTCAGCTCACACAGAGCATCCAGTGCATCATCTACGCACACTGAAACCGCGTCCAAGCCGAAGCCGCCCTCGGCGGCTTCCAGTGCCCCGGCCACAGCATCCCGCGCCCGCAGGGCGGCGGCAAGCTGCCGCTGGCCGGAAAGGCTGGCGGCATGGGGGTCGATCTGACTGGTGCCCAGCAGGCGGGCCACCGCCGCCGCGATCACTTTCCGGCTCCCCTCTTCCCGGCAGCAGACCGGAATGACCATGGCAAAATAGGGCGCGATGATCTCGTCATCAAACTGAGTGGGCCGGTCTTCCTTGTTCACCAGCGCAATGGCCGGGCGCCCGGCGCAGCGGCGGGCCAGCTCCAGATCTTCCCGTGTGGGCGGCTCGGAGCCGTCGAACACAGCCAGGATCAGCCCTGCCTCCTCCAGCTTCTTCCAGCTGCGGCGGATGCCCTCCGCCTCAATGGCGTCCTCGGTCTGGCGCAGGCCGGCGGTGTCGAACAGGTTCAGCCGGATGTCTCCCAGCTGCACGGCCTGCTCCACCACGTCGCGGGTGGTGCCCGCCACCGGGGTCACGATGGCCCGGTCGAACCCGGCCAGCAGATTGAGCAACGTAGACTTGCCCGCGTTGGGCCGGCCCAGAATGGCGCAGTCCACGCCCTCCCGCAGAACCGTGTCCGCCTGATAGTTGTTGATGAGCCTGTTCAGCTCTGCCTGCACGCCGTCCAGCACACTGTGCAGGTGGGCCGTGTCCAGCTCCGGGACATCTTCTTCGGGGAAATCCACCCAGGCCGCCAGATGGGCCTGAATGGCGGTGAGCTCCTCTTTCTGGGCCTTGATCTTCTTCGCCAGTGCACCGTTCAGGGCTGCATTGGCCAGTGCCGCACCCTGTCGGCCATCGGCAGAGATCAGATCCATCACAGCTTCTGCCTGAGTCAGGCCCAGCTTGCCGTTCAGGAATGCACGGCGGGTGTACTCGCCGGGTGCCGCAGGCTGAGCGCCTGCCGCAAAGCAGGCTTCCACCAGCCGCCGGGCCACCGCATTGCCGCCATGGCAGGAAAGCTCCACCACGTCCTCGCCGGTGTAGCTGTGAGGAGCACGGAAAAACAGAGCAACACCTTCATCAAAGGCATCCTCTCCTTCCACAAAATGGCCGAACAGAGCCGTATAGCCCTTGGCGTCCTGCACCTTTTTTGCGGCGTTGGCCGGGCGGAACACCCGCGCCGCCACCTCATAACTCTCCGCACCGGAAAGCCGCACCACGGCAATGCCGCCGGCCCCCGGAGCTGTTGCGATCGCTGCAATGGTCGTTTCCTGCATGGTTTTCCTTTCAGCGTCTCTGCTGTCTCAGGACGCGGTAATGCTCTTCCTTTTCAAAATACATCCGTTTTTCCGCCTTACGGCACAGCTCTCCCACATCAATGCTGCCTGCATTCGCTGTGGCAACACCCACAGCGACGGAATAGCCTGCCTTGCCCACGATGACGACAAAATCTTCCACCCATTTGCGCACTGCCGGGTCCTGCCAATCTGTCACATAGGCCACAAATTCGTCGCCGCCAATGCGGTAGCAGTTGTTTTTGCCGAACACTTCCCTCATTTCCAGCGCCACAACCTGCAGCATCCGGTCGCCTCTGTCGTGGCCTTCACTGTTGTTCAGGTCGTGCAGGCCGTTCACATCCACATAGATGCAGCTCAAAGACACCTCGCAGCGGGAAGCCCAGTCGTCCCGTTCTCTCTCAATGGCGTTGCGGTTCTTCATGCCCGTGAGAACATCAAAACTGGCGATCTCGCGCATTTTTCTCCGGGATATCGCGTTCTGATACATGGTGATCATGGTGAAGGTGGAGATGATGCAGGAGATCACGTCAAAGAACACCGCGTTGACGATGTCCACCGTCATGGTGCGCCCGCTCTCAAAAACAGCCATCATCACAATGAAGATGCCGTCAAACAGCAGCACATTGGCGATGTGCTGGATGGGCGGCATGACGAACAGAAGCGGCACTGCCAGCAAAAAAGCGATGAAGGTGACCGAGAGTTCTTCCGGCGCGTACACCGCCTCCGCAATGCCCAGCACATACAGCATGGCTGCAAAGGCGTACATCAGCCACCGCAGGAACAGCCCGTTCTGATCCGGGAACATCATATCCACCAGACGCAGCCCGGAGCAGATGATGAACGTGATGCAGTAAAGCAGGCTGCGCTCCCGCAGGACGCTGATCCCGCCTGACAGGCATGTGATCGCAAACAGCAGCCCCATCGACATTTTCAGATAAACATGCAGCTTGCTGCGATTTTCCTCGCCGATCTCCTGCTGACAGTCTTTATAATCCTGCAGATCCAGTCCGCCATAATACAGGAGCTTTTGGATACAATTCAACGCGG
The DNA here is from genome assembly GCA_963656875.1 of Barnesiella intestinihominis. Lineage (GTDB taxonomy): Bacteria > Bacillota > Clostridia > Oscillospirales > Ruminococcaceae > Faecalibacterium. Next base: position 53,157 of record CAVKKE010000001.1, read on the forward strand.
TCCGCCTTCTTTCTGCAAGATCCGGGCATCCTTTTTTCTGCAAAAAAGATACCAATACATTTTTATTGTACCACGAAATCCAGCGGAATGATACTGCTTTTTTCAACCTTTTTCCCGGGAAATGGTTGAAAATCTGTCCTGTTTCGCGCAAAAACGGGGTCCCCCGCCTGTGCGGAGAACCCCGTCGTTCTGATTTTACAAAATCGTTTTGGTCTTATACAGATGCCAGATCTGCAGTGGTGATGGCCTTGCCCGGCAGCGTGCGGGAATCTGCATTCTCGCTGAGTTTCAGCTTGCCATCGCGCAGCAGCTGCACAGCCTTCTCGTGGTCAGCGGCATTCCAGTTGTTGCCGATGATCTTCCAGTTGTTGTCCACATGGGGCTCGATGGTGCCGCCCTTGACGGTGCGGATGTACTCGCCCAGCAGTTCGCGGACGCCGCCCACATCGCCGCGCACGTCGATCTCCAGCAGCTTCGGCAGTTCCTCGCCTGCCACGAAGATATCCGCAGCAGCCAGCAGCTGAGTGGTGGCACGGTAGTTGTTCACGGCGATCACAAAGGTGTCGGTGTCCTTCACTGCCTTGCCGTCCGGCCACTTGAGGTTCTTGATGCGGTGGCCCGGCTCTTCGGAAATATCCAGATCGTAGCTGACGCCCTCAAAGGCATCGTACAGGTAGTAGCGCACGGAGGGATCGAAAGCGATGGTCACTTCGCCCGGCTGCCAGGTCTTGAAGAAGGCAGCGGACCACTCCATGTAGCGGCGCAACTGTTCGCCGGTCATCTGCAGCTTGTACAGAGTGTTCTGATAGGTGTAGATGCTGGCCATGTCGCACTTACGGATGGTGCCCTCGCGCATCTGGGAGGTCATGGAGGTCAGAGCCGTTGCAGAGACCTGTGCGCCAGTGTAGTACATCTGCACTTCGTTGATGAAGTCCAGCAGAGCGGTATCCTGGATCATAGCCTGCGGCAGGCAGTCGATCTCATTTTCAGGTGCCAGGTCGCCGCCCTTCAGCTCGCCGATGGGGGTCACGGCGTCTTCCTTGGCGCGGGTGTCGTAGGAAGCCAGCAGCTCGGTCAGTTCGGGATCGGGTGCGTAGTCCTTGATGATCAGGTTCTCAGAGGTGCGGTTGACCACCTTCCACTTGCCGTCCAGCTGACGCTCCAGATAGACGTGGATCTCGGACAGGGTGGCACCGGCGTTCTTGTTCTCCACCACCAGCACGTTGTTGATCATCATGTTGGGGATGCTCTTGTGGCCGTGGCCGCCAACGATGACATCGAACTCAGGGCAGGCATTTGCCAGATCGGTGACGCCGGAACCATAGACACCGTACTCATTCTCAGTGTCCATGTGCATGACACCGATCAGAACGTCCACCTGATCCTTGATCTTATCGATGATCTTGCGGCTCTCGTCCACGGGGTTGGTGACGGTCCAGCCCTCCAGATTCTTGGCATCCCAGCGGTTGATGTTGGGGGTGACCATGCCGATGACGCCGATCTTGACGGTGCCCTTCTGGATGATGGTGTAGCCGTCTGCCAGCGGAGTGCCGTCCGGAGCATAGACGTTGCCGGTCAGGGTCTTTGCCTTCTGCTCACCGATGACCTTTTTCAGCACGTCCATGCCGTAGTTATACTCATGGTTGCCGGTGGTCCACACATCGTAGCCGATGGCGTTCATGGCAGCGATCATGGGGTGCACATCGTCGTTCAGGAACAGCTCTGCGGAATTTGCCTGAATGGTATCGCCTGCATCCACGACCAGGGTGTTCTTGGTACGGCACTGCTTGATGGCCGTGGCCTGCTGTGCCACACTGCCGGAGGCGTCTTCCTTGTTGGCAGCGTAATCCCAGGGGTCGAACTTGCCGTGGGTGTCACTGGTGGCAAGGATCTGCAGATCCATGCTCCACAGGGACTTGATGTCACATGCTGCAGCAGAGGGAGCCATGCAGCTGGCGGCAGCGAGGGTGGCAGATGCGCCTGCACCGCGCAGGAAGCTGCGGCGGGAGATTTTGTTCTGAGCCATAATGATTACCTCTCTTTTCCATTATCCTGTCTGTTCCTCACGAACAGATCACTCTTGATTACAGTATAAAGCCTTTTACAATTGTTTTACAATTGCCATTTAAGAGAAAATTTTTCCTTAAAATCCGACAAGTTCTCCAATTCTTGGAGAAGAATGACTTTTGTCGTGTTCAGTATAACCGTTTCGGCTCCCGCCCGAAACCATCTTCCGGTCAGGTTTGGGTAAAATATGATGTTAGCGGCCTCGCCCTCTCGGCTTCACTTCGTTCAGCAGCTCTCCCAAAGGGAGAGCCCTTGGCAAAACCGGGCGTTTTGTCAGCCTGTTGCAGGGAACGCATTCATGCGTTCCGCTTGTTTTCCGAAAGATGCAGCTTCCCCTGCGGAACGGATAAATCCGATCCCTACAAAATTTCCGCAGGCAGATGCCGCTTTCCTCTACTGCCTCTTCTGTAAAAAAGCAGATCTGGAATGACCACAGTCATTCCGGATCTGCAATAATAAAAACAATCTTTCCGCTGAAAATAGCCAGAGCAAACGCGGCGGCTATTCAAATCGTTCTTTTACCCAAAATCACAGTTCGATCTTGCCGAAGCTGAAATCTGCAAAATCATCCACACGCTCGGTGCGCTTGGGTGCCACCGGTGCGGCGCTCTCTGCGTCGCGGGGTGCATAGGTACGCTCAGGCACGCTGGACGGGCGCGGGCCGCGGCCATTGGAAGGACGGCTGCCGCGGTAACCACCACGGTTTCCGTTGCGGTCGCCGTGCTCGGAACGGCTGCCGCCGCGATAGCCGCCATTGCGGTTTCCGCCGGGACGGCGGCCATTGCCGCCGCGTCCGCCACGGGGACGGCGCTCACCGTAAGTGTTCTCGTTCTGTGCATCGGGTGCGGTGGAGTAAATGACCACACGGCGGTCACGGCCTTCACCCTTGCTCTCGCTGCGCACGCCCTCCATCTTGCTGATGGCAGAGTGGATGATGCGGCGCTCGTAGGGGTTCATGGGCTCCATGGCGAAACTGCGGCCAGTCTTGCGCACCTTGTTGCCAATGCGCTGTGCCAGAGCGGTCAGGTCGCTTTCGCGCTTGTCGCGGTAGCCTGCCACGTCCAGACCCAGCTTGATGTAATCGCCTTCCAGACGGTTGGCCACCAGGCTTGCCAGATAGGACAGGCTCTCCATGGTCTCGCCGCGGCGGCCGATGAGGGCACCCAGCTTTTCGCCGTCCAGACGGATGATGGTGGCTTCGCCCTTCTGCACTGCGCTGAAGGTGACATTCTCCACGCCCATCAGGCGGATGACCTCGCTCAGGTAGTCCACAGCCGCCTTGACCTTGGCGTTTTCCTCAATGACGATGGGGACTTCGGTCTCCTCTTCCTCTGCAGCAGGCTGCTCGGCAGGAGCGGCTTCGACAGCGGGAGCAACAGGCTCAGCCTTCACCTCCGGCTCAGACGCCGGGGCGGGCTGTGCGGGAGCTTCCGGTGCAGGTTCCGCCTTGACAGGCTCCTGCACAGGCTCAGGCTTCTTCTCTTCCACAGCCGGTGCAACGGGAGCTGCAGCCGGAGCATCCGGCTCTTCCACGCTCACGCACACCTTGGCGGGGGTAGTCTTCAGGCCCAGAAAACCAGTCTTCTGGGGCATTTCCAGCACTTCACAGCTGACATTCAGATCATCGGCCTGCACGCCCAGCAGAGCGCAGGCTTTTGCGCGGGCTTCATCGACCGTCTTGCCGGTCGCTTCCTGCTTACGGATCATAACCGTTTTTCCTCCTTATTCCTTGTCCTGCTTGTTCAGCTCACTCAGCGGCACCGTGCGCTCGTCCTTGTAGCGCTCAGCATCCAGCTGGCGGGCATACTCCAGACGGCGCTTGTTCATCTCGCTGGCGGAAAGGTTCTTTTCCGTGGTCTTGCCGGTCTTGGGATCGGTGACCTTGACGGTGGTGTTCTTCACGCCGCGCTTTTCCTGCTTTTTCTTTGCGGCGATCTCAGCTTCCACTTCCTTGCGCATCTTCTCGGGGTCATAGACCTTGCGCATGATCTGGGTCTGCACGGTCATGACGATGTTGGAAATGACGTAGTACAGAGAGAATGCCAGAGGATAGGTGAAGCAGAAGAACAGGTACATCAGCGGCATCATGTACATGGTCAGCTTCATGCTGCCCTGCATCTGCTGGCCGCTGGCCTTCATGCTGATGTGGGTGGACAGGAACATGGTGATGACCGACAGCAGCGGCAGCACGATATCCAGAGACAGGCCGATCTTCGGCACGCGGGTCAGGTCGATGCCCAGGAAGGTCATGTGCTGGCTGAACTCGGTGATGGTGGCGATCTGCTCGGCGGTGAAGCAGCCGGCCAGAGCGCTGTTGCCGCCTGCCACCAGCTGAGAAATGATGGTGGTGTCGCGGGTGATGGCGGTGAAGCTGACGCCGGAGGCGGTCAGGGCCTCACCGGCAGCGGTCAGGGCAGCGGCGCTGATGTGGAAAATGCGCTGCAAGGGGTTGTACACGACGCCGATAACACCGAACATCACCAGGAAGTTCAGCAGCATGGGCACGCAACCTGCAGTGGGGTTGTAGCCATAGTCCTGCTGCAGCTTGAGCATTTCCTCCTGCTGCTTTTCGGGCTTGTCCTTATACTTGGTCTGGATCTCCTGCATCATCGGCTGGAAAGCAGACATCTTTGCCATGCTCTTCTGCTGGCTCAGCTGCAGGGGGATCTTGATGATGTTGATGAGCAGCGTGAAGAGGATGATGTCCCAGCCATAGCTCGGGAGCAGCTTGTAGATCCACTCCATGACATAGCCGAGAGGACCGCTCAGGATGTAAAAGAAGTTCATACCTTTGTCCATTCTGCCCCGCCTGTGGCGCGGGACTTGTTATTTTTTATCGTAGGACACGCCGCCCACAGTGCACCGCGTCACAAGAAGCTGATTGATTGGAAATTGTCTCCGCTTCGCTCTGACAATATTAGCGGAAAACTATTTTTATATTCGCAAATTCGAAAAGCCTGCGGGCTTTTCGAATTTGCTTTTTCACGGGTGGTGCCGTAAAGATAAGCTGCATCTGCCCCAGCAGGCCATCAGGAAGCTTTCCACGCAAATGCTTCGGGCCATTCCATCGCCCGCCCTACTGCCTGCGGCAGCAGGGTCCCACCCCAGCGGATCATTTGCCTTGGAAACTTCCTGCCGTCCTGCTAGGCAAAGACTTTACTTTTCCACTTTTGTTTCGTGTCTGGTGGAAAACAGCTTTGAAGGGTAAAGCACCCGTTTCGGGTTCGTCCACTTTCCCTTTTCCGGCACAGGGTCAAAGCCCCATTTGCCCAGCGGGTTGCACCGGGCGATGCGCCAGGCCCCCAGCAGGATGCCTTTGATGCACCCATGCGTCAGGATGGCCTGCATGGTGTAGTTGCTGCAGCTGGGCGTAAAACGGCAGCTGCGGCCGATCCAGGGGCTGAGGGTGTGCTGATACACCCGGATGGGCACGCAAAGCGCGCGCCTGCAGAGCATCTGCAGCTTTGTCATGCCCGGGGCTCCGGCTTCGCCTTGCGGGCCGGGGGCACCGTGGCGGGCGGCGGAGCGTCCGGCCGCTTTGCCTTGTCCGGCAGGCCCGCCTGGGCAAACAGCTTTGCCACGATGCTGCTCAGCTGCCAGCTTTTCAGCCGCGGGGTCATGCCCCGGGCCACGAACACCAGATCATAGCCGCCGATGTTGTAATCCAGATGCTCATCAATGGCCGCCTTCATCACGCGGCGGGCGCGGTTGCGCTGCACGGCGTGGCCGATCTTTTTGGTGGCGGTCAGGCCCACCCGGGTCTTCCTGCTCCGGGTCTTGAGCACATAGAGCACCAGGGCCTGATTGACGTAGGACTTGCCGCGGGCATACACTCTGCCAAACTCGCTGTTGCGGCGGATGGGACGATAGCGCATGGTTCCGCGCCTCCTTTCCGTTCTGGGGAGTGCACGAAGGTGCACTCTTAGGTCAGTATATCAAAAAATTTTCGACTTTGAAAGCCCATGCGAGCATTTTTACGAAAATTCTTTCAGTTTTCAAAAAAAATAAGACCGCCAATCCAATATCAGCGGTCTTTTGTGCGCATATTCATTTCTGCGCCGGATCTTCCCTTCAAGTGAAAGATCAGACAGTCAGGCTCTTGCGGCCCTTTGCACGGCGAGCATTGATGACCTTGC
>CAVKKE010000002.1:0-56589 GCA_963656875.1 Barnesiella intestinihominis
GTGTTATAGGGCACCGACACATTGTAGCGGCGGGCCTGCTCCACGATGGCACCGTTGATGGCGTCAATTTCTGTAGGGATGCAGCGCTTCACGTCCTGATACATGGAAGAGTAACCCTTGCCCACGTCCTCGCAGACGCGGTGAACCATGTCCAGCACTTCCATATAAGAAAAGTGGGTGCCATCTGCCTCGGCCACATCCACGGCTTCGCAGATCATCTTTTCGGCAAAATCCCATGCATACTGGTTTTCGATCATGTAGGCAATGGGTGTCTGTGAGATCGCGGTAAAGGTGTTGATAGACAGGTTCACGAACAGCTTGCTCCAGATGATGCGCTGGATATCATCGGAGACGACGGATTCGAAGCCTGCTTCGCTCAGCAGGTCGGCCACGGCCTGCAGGTGAGTGTTTTCTTCCAGATTGCTGCCAATGGTGGTCACGCCGTTTCCGCCGTGACGGATCCTGCCGCCGCCAAGGTTCACGGAGTTGTGCTTGCTGGTGCCGATGATGATGTTCTCCGCCTTGACATATTTTGCAATTTTGCGGTCATTGCCTGCGCCGTTCTGCAGGGTCATGACGAGGGTGTGCTCACCGAACAGCTCCTTGTTTTCCTCCAGAGAGCTTTCGGTATGGGTGGATTTGACGAACACGATGACGAGGTCGGCCACCTCTTTGCAGGTGCCGGACTTCATGGCGCGGACGCCCGAAAAATGCTGCTCGGTGCCGTCTTCTTCCACCACGGTGATGCCGTTCTGATTGATGCTCTCCACCTGCGGCTCATAGACATCCAGCATGGTCACATCATTGTGTCTGCTCAGATATGCACCATACAGACAGCCCATGGCACCTGCGCCGATCACGATGATTTTCATAGAACTTTCCCTCCAGAGCAAAATTTTCTCCAGACTCCAGTTCCTGCTTCTTACTGTAAATAAGCATAGCACAATTTATCGCATCCGTAAAGGGGCGGTTACAGCAGCGCGTGAAGTTTCCGGCTCAGGTCGGCCAGGCACCACGCGATGGCCATGCCGCCCGCAATGCCAAGGGCAGCCAGAAAGGTCTGCTCGCCGAAATGCTCTGCTGCTGTCAGGTCGTTGGAAACAACGGCATTCATGCAGTAATAAAGGGTGCTGCCGGGGATGAGGGGGATGGCAGCGGTGATGAAAAACGGCGTGGAGGGCGCATTGCAGCACCGGGCAAGGATCTCGGCATACAAAGCGGCGCAGAACCCGGCCAGAAGATTGGCGAGAAAAATGCTGCTCAGAGCTTTTGCGGCCAGCAGATAGGCAAGCCATGCCAGAAATCCGCCCACACCGGCGGCAGGCAGATAGCGCCGGTTCAGGTTGAAGATCAGCCCAAAGCCCATGGAACCCAGAGCGGCACTGAACAGCTGTGACAAAACCTGCATCATACGACCCCTCCCATCAGCCAGATGGCAGCCATCATGCCAAGCGCAAGAACGGCTGCCAGCAGAATGGCTTCCACCAGCCGCAGAGAACCGGAAATGATATCTCCAAGCAGGATGTCCCGGATGGAGTTCGTCAGCATGATGCCGGGGATCAGAAGCATGATAATGCCAATGAGCACTTTGTCGGCATGGAGCTGGGAACCGGTGCGGCACAGCAGCAGAGTGGAAATGCCGCTGAGAAACGAGGCAATGAACTGGAATTCCACACCGTTCATGCAGAAAGGCGCGAGATAACGCTCCATCCAGCAGATCAGAACGGCGATGCCGCCCGCCAGCAGGCCGTCCCACACGCTGCCGCCGAAGAAGACGGCGAAGCTGGAAGCGGCCAGAATGCTGCCTGCGAGGTGGACCCGGGGGTCTGCCCGCTGCGCAAGAATGGTGTCAAGCTGCTTTTGAAATTCTTCCACAGAGGGCGGAGCTGCACAGATGCGGCGGCTGAGAGCATTGAGCCGCTCAAGCGCCAGCAGGTCGTTTCCGGACGCATGACGCAGGCGCCGGGTCTGGGTCTGCGGCGGAAGCTGCGGCATGGTCAGTGTGACAACGATGCTGGAAGTGATCACGAATACATTGACCTCTTCTGCGCCATAGGCGGCTGCGATGCGGTTCAGTGTGTCTTCTACGCGGAAAACCTCTGCGCCGCTGTTTTGCAGGGCTTCGCCCATTCGGATCAGGACGCAGAGAAAACGGCTGACCTCAGTTTCTTCCATGAAAATCTTCCCCTTTTCAGTTTTGTTTGCTGCCTTTATTATAATGGCTGTGGGGGTCGGAAACAAGAGCGGCACTTGCAAGGCTTTCCTGAATGTGATAGGATGAAGAAAAACGAAGGGATACTGCTTTTATAAACTCTGCGGAAAAGGAGAAGAAGCCGTGCCGGAGCATACAAAAGATTCGTGCCATGCCAAGGTTATGAAATACACCATCAGCGAAATGGCGGCCCTGCTGGGCGTGACCACCCATATGCTGCGCTACTATGAAAAGATCGGGATCATTGCGCCCGAAGTGAACGAGCAGACCGGATACCGCTATTATACAGTGCTGGACACCCGGCGCTTTAACCTGAGCCGCCAGCTGTTCAGTGCGGGTGTGCCGCTGGAGACCTGCGCCAAGCTGATGAACGGGATGCAGGCTGCGGAAATCGAGCAGACCCTGCAGCATCAGATCGAGAACCTGCGCCGGGAAAAGGAGCGCATTGAGATCACAGTACGCTATCTTCAGGATGAGCTTGAGCTGGTTCCGGTCATGGAATATGAGCAGGGGAAAATTTACATCGAGCATCTGCGCCCCATGTGGCGGCTGAACCTCTCCATGATGGAAAAAGCAGACCCGAACCCGGCGCTGGAACAGGAAAAGCAGACGTGGCTTTCCCTGATGCCTGCCACCTTCTGGGTGAGCAAAATCCCCCATGATGAGCTGCGGCAGTTCGCGCAGGGCATTATAGAGTACGGTTACGGCCTGATGTGCTATGAGGACGATGCACGCAGGCTTGGCCTGCGCCGCACGCCCTATGTGGAGCTTGTACCCGGCGGAGATTATGCTGTGCTGCTTCATCAGAAGACCGACCGCGGTCCGTGGACATGGGAAGACATTCGCCCCATGGCAGAGTTTCTGGAAAAACGCGGTTCCAACAGCTTTGGCGACGGCTTCAGCTATGTGGTCGGCAGCGGTGAAAAGAACGGAATTTCCGTCAACTTCCACAAGCTGATGGTCAAACTCATTGGATGAATCACCAAAAAATCGGGCAGCTACGGCAATGCGGCTGCTTTTGTTGTTTTGGGGCTTGACCTTCGCATGGCACGATGGTGTATCCTTGTTAAGAAAATAGCGGACTTTCCCAAAACGACGAATCGTCTGCAAAAAACAAGGAGGAGATCATCCATGAGAATGAGAAAACCTTTCGCACTCGTCATGGCAGCTGTGATGATGGCTTCGGTGCTTACGTCCTGTGGCAAGGCCGCATCCACCAGCACGGCAGCGTCTGACGGCCCGTCCGGAACCTACAGTGCTACCGCCGACGGCTTTGGCGGCCCTGTGACTGTCACCCTTACCTTAGAAAGCGGTAAGATCACCAAGTGCGACATCGTTGGCGACAGCGAGACTGCAGAGGTGGGCGGCAAAGCTCTGTCCACTCTGGAAGAACAGATCGTGGCTGCCAACAGCGCCGAGATCGACGGCGTGACCGGCGCCACCGCCACTTCCGGTGCAGTCAAATCCGCTGCGGCAGCGGCTCTGGCACAGGCAAACGGCAGCGCCGAGGCTGTTTCTTACAAGCCCGGCACCTATACTGAATCGGTTATGGGCCGCAACGCCAATCTGACCGTTGAAGTCACCTTCTCTGAGAACTCCATCGATGAGGTCAACATCACCGACCATGCTGAGACTGAGACCGTTGCAGGTGTGGCTCTGGAACGCATCCCGGCACAGATCGTGGAAAAGCAGACCACCAAGATCGATGCCGTGACCGGTGCCACTGTCATCAGCAACGCTATCAAGTCTGCTGTCAATGCAGCCATCGAGGAAGCAGGTGCTTCTCCGGCTGCTCTGCCGGAAGCCTACGCCACCGCAGGCGACCCCATTGAAGAGACCGCTGACATTATCGTTGTGGGCGGCGGCGGTGCCGGCATGTCCGCTGCGACTGCAGCTCTGCAGAACGGCGCAAGCGTTATCCTGATCGAAAAGACCGCTATGCTGGGCGGCAACACCGTGGTGTGCGGCGGCGTGCTGAACGCAGCCGATGAGGACTGGGCTTCTCAGTTCGATGCGCAGACCGGCGAGCTGGACACCCTGAAGACCTTCCAGGCCATGGACCCGGAGACCTTCCCGGAGGAATACCGCGACGACCTGCGCACCCTGCAGAGCCAGATCACGGAGTATCTGGCAGGTGACACCACCAAGCACTTTGACTCTGTGGAGTTCCACACTATCCAGACCTATTACTACGGCCTGCGCCAGAATCTGGACGGCGAGACCGTGTACGGCGATTACGATCTGGTCTCTACCATGACCGAGAACGCCATGGGTACCGTGGACTGGTTGGCAGACCTGGGCATGAACTGGCAGGATGAGGTCACCCAGGCTACCGGCGGCATGTGGCGCCGCGGCCACAACCCCAGCATGAGCAAGGGCTCCGAGTATGTTTCTGTTCTGGAAAAGTCCATCACCGGTCAGGGCGGCACCATCATGTATGAGACCACCGGCAAGAGCCTGATCCAGGATTCCACCGGCCGCGTTGTGGGCGTGAACGCTGAGCAGGCCGACGGCACCAAGGTCACTCTGCACGCAAACAAGGCCGTTATCCTCGCCACCGGCGGCTACGGCAACAACCTCAAGCTGGTGCAGGAGACCGATAATTACTGGGGCAACATCCCTGACGACATCGGCACCACCAATGTTTCCGGCACCACTGGTGACGGTATGCTGATGGCTACCGAGATCGGCGCAGGCACCACCGGCACCGAGTACACCCAGCTGATGGCCATTGCAGACCCTGACACCGGCGACCTGTTCACCGGCCTGATCCCCAAGTCCACCGCAAACTACATCTTCGTCAACTCCGAGGGCAAGCGCTTTGTCAACGAGTGCGCTGCCCGTGACGTTCTGGCCACTGCTGCCATTGAGAATGGCGGCACCTTCTACATGATCGCCGATATCAACATCGCCGAGGATTCCCGCTGGCTGTCCAACTGGGAAGAGCAGGTTGAGCGCGGCAACACCATCATGGCCGACACGCTGGAAGAGCTGGCCGACAAGATGGGCTACAACGAAGAGCAGAAGGCCAACTTCCTCAAGTCCATCGAGGACTACAACAGCTATGTGGACGCCGGTTCTGATCCGGAGTTCGGCAAGACCGCATTCGCTCTCAAGGTCGAGGAAGGCCCCTTCTTCGCATCTGCCCGTAAGCCCGCTATCCATCACACCATGGGCGGCCTGAGCATCAACACCTCCACCAATGTGCTGGACACCGATGGCAATATCATCGAGGGCCTGTACGCTGCTGGTGAAGTGACCGGCGGCATCCACGCAGGCAACCGCGTGGGCGGCAACGCCGTGACCGATGCCATCACCTATGGCCGCATTGCAGGCGAAACTGCTGCAACTGCTGAATAAGCGTTCTTCTTACTTCTTTCTTTTTTCTTCTCTTTATGAAAACACCCGTGGGGATGCGAAAGGCACCTTCCACGGGTGTTTTTTGCAAATGGAGGAAAAACCGGCCTGCCGGTTTGAAAGGGCAAATCGCTATTTTCACGCTTCCGGAATTGTATTATAAATGATAAGCAGATGGGATGGGTCCTTTTGAGATAACGAGGGGATCTGTCCCTCAATGATGGAAAAGAAGGGAGATCTTTATGGAAAAGGCAAAAGTTTATTTCACTTCGGAGATCACTCCGGAAGCGGTGCTCAAGATGTACCGCGCCCTTGGTGTTGAGCTGCCGGGCAAAGTGGCTGTCAAGGTCCACAGCGGTGAGGACGGCAATCAGAACTTCCTTCGGCCGGAATTCATGAAGCCGGTGATCGACGCGGTGCATGGCACGGTGGTGGAGTGCAACACCGCCTATGACGGTGCACGAAATGAGACGCCGAAGCATATTGAGCTGATCAAGAAGCACGGCTGGAGCCAGATGTTCCCCTCTTGACTCTGTGGCACTGGATCGTGCATGTCTTGACCTTGTGGAAAAGAGCACCGATCCCGGTCGTGACCACTTTATGGAGCACGTCAACAGCCGCCATGGCCAGCACACCATCGAGGCTGCCGAAGCTCTGGGGATCGGCACGCAGGAATACACTCTCGTGGAAGTCTGATCTTCTGCGCCGCTCTTCGGACAGAATGCAGAAAAGATTGACGTCCGGAAAGGAATGCGCTATAATCTCCTTATGGTTATATATAACTAACCATAAGGAGATCGTTTTATGACAGAAGCATTTTACGGGATACTGATCCCGTTTCTGGGCACTTCGCTGGGGGCCGCCAGCGTGTTTTTCCTCAAGCAGTTGCTGGAAGATCACATCCAGCGTGCGCTCACCGGTTTTGCGGCGGGCGTGATGGTGGCGGCGTCCATCTGGAGCCTGCTGATCCCAGCCATGGATCAGTCGGCATCCCTTGGGCGTCTGGCGTTTTTCCCGGCGGCAGCGGGGTTCTGGCTGGGCATTCTGTTTTTGCTGCTGCTCGACCACATTATCCCGCATCTGCATCGGAACAGCGAACAGGCCGAAGGCCCTCACAGCCAGCTGCAGCGCACCACCATGATGGTTCTGGCCGTGACGCTGCACAACATCCCGGAGGGCATGGCAGTGGGGGTGGTCTATGCGGGCTACTTATCCGGCACGGCGCAGATCACGGCGGCCAGTGCGCTGGGCATCGCCATCCAGAACTTCCCGGAAGGAGCCATCATTTCCATGCCGCTGCGGGCAGAGGGTATGAGCAAGGGCCGCGCTTTCTGGGGCGGAGTGCTGTCCGGCATCGTGGAGCCCATCGGCGCAGTGCTGACCGTTCTGGCGGCAGGCATTATCGTGCCGGCGCTGCCGTATCTGCTCAGCTTTGCCGCTGGTGCCATGCTCTATGTTGTGGTGGAAGAGCTCATCCCGGAAATGTCGCAGGGAGAACACTCCAACATCGGCACGGTGTTCTTTGCGGTCGGGTTCAGCCTGATGATGGTGCTGGACGTGGCACTGGGCTGAAAAACTGAGGGATGCATTTGAGGGAGGTTTGGCTATGATTTTTGTGCTGGAATGCATTGCAGCCTGCGTTTTGTTCACCGTTGCGCTGGAGCTGCTCTGCGCAAAGCGGCGAGAGGTGTTTATCAACGATTACCCGCCCGTTGTGACAGAAAAGCTGCGGGCGCTGGGGCTGGTGGCGGAAAAGCCGCCAGCCAGAAAGAGTGATATCATCCGCAAGGCGGTGGCGCTCGTGGTTTATGTCGGTGTCTTTGCCCTTGTCCTGCGCCGTATCAACGGCATCACAGCCTTTTCGGAAGCAGCGCTGACAGCGTATCTTCTGTGGCTGGTGGTGGACTGGTACGATTTTCTGGTCGTGGACATTTTGATGGCACCGTTTGACAAGTTCTACAAACTGGCCAAAGTGAGCCCCATCGAAAGATCGGCGGTCTGGTTCCACTTCAAAGCCAGTGTGAGAGGCATGGTCATTGGGGCCGTGTTTGCGCCGGTGGTTGGTCTTGCGGTGATGCTGCCGTAAAGCAGCTTGATACCCGGACAAAAACAAAATAGCAGAGAGACCGTCTGGTGCTGCCGGACGGTCTTTTTTATGAAGGAAGGGATTGACGGAAGAACCAGCTGTGTTATAATAGTTGTACATACAATGATGTAGATGCAACTTCTTGAATGGAACCCGGAGGTGCCTATGGATATTACAGAACGAAAAATCACAAAGATCGCGAGGGAGACGGAAAAGCTGGTCCTGCTCACGATGCGGGAAGAGGGCGTCGGAACGGCGGAGATCGACCTGATTCATGCCCTGCGTCATCATCCCGGATGTACACAGGCTCAGCTGGCGGAGCTCCTGCACGCAGACAAAGCCGCCATTGCCCGGCGGACGAAGAATCTGGAAGGAAAGGGCTATCTTGTCCGCAGGGATGCCCCGAATGACCGGCGCAGCCAGCTGCTGTACCCCACAGAAAAGGCAGAGAGCCTGAAATCTTCCAAGGCGGAAATCGAAGCAGCCTTTTATGAGTACATCACCAGTGCACTGACCGAAGAAGAGGCCGTAGCCTTTGCAGCATCACTGGACAAACTGTATTGGGCGTCCAAGACCGAGAGCCGCGCGGGTTTCCCGCACTTCCGAAAAGCTGCAGGAGGTGAAAACGGCAATGAAAAATGAAAAGACCTTCCGCCCGGATCGGGTGCTTTCTTATTTTAAGGTGGAGTGGCTTCCGCTGGCATTCGTCACCCTGTCGGGCCTTGTGTATAACATCGGCCTGCTGGCGACGCCGTGGTTCGAGGGCCGGCTGGCCCAGTGCCTTGCGGACATTCTGGGCGGCAGCGAGACCGCCGCTAAAATGGTCATGCTGGTGCTGGCCTATATCGTGGTCACTTTGATCGTGCAGGCGGCGCGGTTCATCAAGCGCTTCTATGTCCGCCGCTTTGCCAACAACATCAACCGCCGGATGAAAGGCATCCTTTACGCCAATCTGGTGCGCCAGAGCCGGGCGGCGCTGGAAAAAGAAGGTGCCGGTGAGCTGATGACCAAGGCCATCTCCGACGTGGACGACTGCGTGGAAGGAATGCGCAAATTCACCACCGAAATTTTCGACACCGGTGTGGCGCTGGTGGGCTACGCGGTCATGCTGCTGGTGTACGACTGGCGGCTGTCTCTGCTGAGCCTGCTGTTCACGCCGTTCTCCTACGTCTGCGCAGCGTGGATGAAAAGGCCGGTGCAGCGTGCCGGTGCGGCTTACAAAAAGGCGGCGGGTGCACTGAGCGTTGCAACTCTTGACCGCGCCCAGAACGCTGTGACCTACCGCATCTACGGCTGTGAGGACGCCCGGGTGGAAAAATACGAAGAAGCTCTGAACACTTACGAAAAAACAGCCGTGCGCAATAATGTGTGGCAGTCGGCCCTGCCGCCGCTGTATTTGGCAGTGTCCGAAGCGGGGGTGCTGTTCATCCTGTGGTTCGGCGCAAAGAATGTGCTGGGCACTGGCTGGAGCGCCTGGGACATTGCAGCGTTCACCACCTTCCTTTCCTGCTTCACCAAGCTGGTGGTCAAGTCCTCCAAGGTGGCGAAGCTGTTCAACTCAGTGCAGAAAGCGGAAGTCTCCTGGAAGCGGATCAAGCCCCTGATGAAGTCCCCGGAGCAGCTGGACGCACTGAATGTCCCGGCGGCAGAAGATGTGACGCTGGAAAACCTCTCCTTTGCCTATGGTGAAGAACCCATTTTCTCCGGTCTGACCCTGACGGCATACCCCGGCGACATCATTGGTGTCACCGGGCCTGTGGCCTGCGGC
The DNA here is from genome assembly GCA_963656875.1 of Barnesiella intestinihominis. Lineage (GTDB taxonomy): Bacteria > Bacillota > Clostridia > Oscillospirales > Ruminococcaceae > Faecalibacterium. The sequence continues at coordinate 9,424 of CAVKKE010000002.1, forward strand.
AAATCCACCTTCGGGCGGGTGTTCCTGTGCGAAGGACCTTACGGCGGCTCGGCACGGTTCGGCAAAAAGGAGTTTTCTGCCCTGACTCCGTGCCAGATCTCTGCCACGGTCGGCTATCTGGGCCACGACCCGGAACTGAGCGCCGACACGGTGAAAAACAATGTCCTCTGCGGCAGTGAGCAGGACGCTATGCCGTGGCTGGCTGCTGCTGCACTGGACGGCGAAGTTTTGGCCATGGAACACGGCACAGATACGATCATTGGCCCCAGCGGCACCCGTCTTTCGGGCGGGCAGGCCCAGCGGCTGGCGCTGGCGAGAACGCTGGCCCACCCGCGCCCGGTACTGATCCTGGACGAACCGTTCTCCGCGCTGGACCGTAATACAGAGGATACCGTGTTTGCAGATCTGCAGGAGTACGCCAAGGATAAGGTCGTGTTCCTGATCTCGCACCGTCTGTACCACTTCCCGCAGATGCGGCAGGTGATCTTTATGGATGGTGGAAAAACCACTGTGGGCACTCACGATGAGTTGATGGCGTCCGTTCCGGTCTACCGCCAGCTGTATGAGAGCCAGACGGTGAAGAAAGGAGGCGACTTGGATGAAGAACAGCATGAAGCATAAAAAGAATAACGGTGTATTTGAAGCCATCCGCATGGCCGCCGTGTCGAATCATCTTCTCACGGCAGGCACCATCCTGTGTGTGGCGGCGTCGGTGGTGGCATCATTGATCCCGCCGCTGCTGCTGGCCCGCATCATTGACCGGCTGACCGCAGGCATCCCGCTGACCTTCCTTGCCGTGCTGCTCTACTTCGGCAGTCTGGCGCTGGAGGGTATGCTCTCTTCCGCGCAGGAAAGCCTGCTGGTGCTGTTCGGTCAGAAAATGACCCACGCTCTGCGTTCGGAAATGTCCCAGAAACTGACTCAGCTGCCCGCCAGTACGCTGGTGGATCAGAACCCCGGCGAGGTGGCCGCACGCTTTTCCGGCGATGTGGACACCGTGGAAGCACTGTTCACCTCCGGTATCATCAGCATGGTGGCAGACGCCTGCCGCATCATCTCCATCATGGCGGTCATTGCGGTGAAAAACACCGGCCTTGCGCTGATCCTGCTGCTGGTGCTGCCGCTGTTCACGGTGTTCACCCGCCATGTGCAGAAGCGTATGCTGGCTGCACAGCTGGACAACCGCCGCGCCGTTGCCGCTGTTTCCGGTCAGGTGCCGGAAACCCTGCACAACATCCGCACCATCCGGGCACTCGGGTTGGAAAGCTACATGGAGCGCCGCTATGACCGCTGCATCGGCGAGAGCTACGCCGCCATGGAGCGCACGAATTTTTACGATGCCATCTATTCGCCCGTGGTGCTGGTGCTGAACGCTGCCGTGGTGGGCATCGTGATGCTGCTGTCGGCCTCCGGCAATGCCGCGGTGCTGACTCTGTTTGGTATGTCGGTGGGCACCTCGGTGGCAGTCATCAACTACATCTCCCGCATTTTCACCCCCATCGAAAGCCTTGGCATGGAGATCCAGACCATCCAGTCGGCCATGGCAGGCGTCAAGCGTATCGACGCGTTCCTCGACCAGCCGGAGCGTACCATTCCGCCCGAGTGGAAAAACGCCGCCCGGGGTGACGTGGAGCTCGACCATGTGACTTTCGGCTATGGTGAAAAGCACGTCCTGAACGACTTCTCCATGACCGTCAAACAGGGCGAACAGGTCACGCTGGTGGGCCGCACCGGTGCGGGCAAGAGCACCGTGTTCAAGCTTCTGCTGGGCCTGTACCAGCCGGAAGCCGGAACGGTCACCATCGGCGGCGTGAATGTGGCGGACATCACCGACCGCGAGCGCCGCACCTGCATCGGCTGTGTGGAGCAGCATTTCTCCCGCGTGCCGGGCACAGTGATGGAACAGATCACTCTGGGTGACCCGCAGATCACCGCAGAAATGGCGGAGGACGCGGCCAGGCTGGCCGGCATTGATGCCGCTATTCAGGCTTTGCCGGAAGGCTACGACACGGTGTGCACTGATGGCATGTTCTCGCAGGGTGAGTGGCAGCTTTTGTCCATTGCCCGCGCCGCTGCGGCAGACCCGGCCGTCCTTCTGCTGGATGAGATCACCGCGAACCTCGACGCGGAGACCGAAGCCCGCGTGCTGGAAGCTCTGCGCCGCGCTTCGGCGGGCCGCACGGTGCTTTCGGTTTCCCACCGCATTTATGAGAACCTCGGCGGACGGACTGTGGAAATCAAGACCCAGATATAAAAAATATGATAGCAAAAACGCCCCTGTGAGCTCTGATGAGAAGCCCGCAGGGGCGTTTTCCTTGACAAAGGTGGTTAGCTAGAACTAATATAAAACTAGCCCCGGCAGAAAAAGCTTGAGGAAGGAGACCGCATCATGAAGATCACCGCAGTGGCCGTTGGAACAAGAGGAGATGTGAACCCGCTCGTGGAGCTTGGCGCCGAAATGATAAAGCGGGGACACGAATTCCGCATCCTTGCGCAGGAGGAATTCCGCCCGCTCATCGAGAAAAAGAAAGTGACATATCTTCATCTGGATGGAGATGCAGAACATGTGATGAAGTATCTCGTGACGGACTACAAGACGAGTGTCGATTTTCCCATCGGGATGATGAAGCTGAAGCGGGAAAATCCGGCCTTTATGGAGCAGACGATGGAAGCGCTGAAAGGCTCCGACGTGTGCATGTACGGCACCTGCTCGGGCTTTGTGCGGGATGCCGCGGACAAGTTGGGCATCCCCTGCATCCGCTATTTCTACAGCCCCTATGACCGCACAGATCTGTATTCTCTGTACTCGCTGGAGCATAACACCCCGGCGGTGGGCAAAAGCTACGATACCATCACCAGCGGAATGCCCATGCTCTCGAACCTTCTGATGGGAAAGTGGCGCAGGCAGAACGGCCTGCCCAAGGTGAAAAGCTTCGGCCACTATACAGAGCAAAATGGCCGCAAGGTGCTGACGTTTTACCCCGTAAGCCCCATCCTGATGCCCAAAGACCCGAAGTGGGGCAGTCACATCCATGTGACTGGGTACTGGTATCACCCGGAAGAGGACGCTGCAGGGTACAAAGAAGACACGGTACTGGAACGTTTTCTGACCGAGGGCGAAAAGCCCGTCTTTGTGGCATTTGGAAAGGCAGAGTCCAGACAGCTGGCTGAACTGCAGGTGCGGACAGTCGAAGCACTGAAAGAGACCGGCATCAAGGCTGTGGTGCAGGCGTTTCAGATCAAGGAAAAGAAAAACACGGAAACACTGTTTTTTGTGGATGAAATTCCGTACAGCGCCATCTTTCCGCGTGTGCGGGCGGTGGTGCATCATGGCGGATGCACCACCAACGGTATCGGCATCTGGGCGGGATGCCCGACTCTGATCATTCCGCTGGCGCTGGACCAGTGGTACTACGGCAGAACGGTCCATGAACTGGGCCTTGGGCCGGAACCGCTCTACATCCGAAAGAAGCTCTGCACGAAAGAACAGCTCAAAGCGGCTCTGCGTGAACTCGTCAGCGGGGTGTATGACGCACGGGCGAAAGAGCTTTCCGCACAGATAAAGCAGGAAAATGGTCTGGAAGAAGCGGCCCGGGCCATGGAAGCATACATGCAGGCTGAATCATAACAAAACCAAAGCATCCCGTCACGGTGCCGGCTGCCCGGACGAAATGCTTTAATGTTATAAACCTATTGACAGAATATGAAAATGGGATTATAATAGCGCCAACACAAAAAGGGAGGAAAGACAGATGCCTGATCTGCTCTTGGCCCGGCACGGAATGCCCGGGCGAATGCTTTGCTCCCAGACAGAATTGCGGCAGGAAAAATGAGATATATCATGCCGTTGTCTGGGAGAAATGTCCGAAGAAATTATTGCGATAACAAAAGGAAAACCGACAATGGCTGAGTATAAACTATGGAACGCACTGAAAGATGCAAAAAAGTATAAGTGGGTGGAGCTTTCCCACTCGCTGAACAACGACAGCCCCTACTGGTCCGGCATCCCGGACGGCTCTGTGGAACTGGCAAAGACCGTGTGGGACTGGGGCAAGCCGGAACTGGAATGTCTGATCCAGACCTTTAAATTCCCGGGTCAGTTCGGCACCCACATTGACTTCCCGGGCCACTTTATCAAGGGCAAAAATCTGTCCGAAAAATATGATGTGAACGACCTGATCTTCCCGCTGGTGGTCATCGATATCAGCGAGCAGGCAAAGAAAAATCCCCGCTACTCTGTGACCGTGGAGGACATCAAGGCCTATGAGACTGAGTACGGCCCCATCCCAGACGGTGCACTGGTGGCTCTGCGCAGCGACTGGTACAAGAAGTGGCCGGATATGGACGCGTTGTCCGGCATTGACGCCGAAGGCAAAGAGAACGCCCCGGGCTGGTCGCTGGAAGCGCTGGAGTACATCTACAAGGTGCGCAATGCGGCTGCCAACGGCCACGAAACGCTGGACACCGATTCCTCTGCTGTAGCTGAGGAAAAGGGCGACCTTGCCTGCGAACGTTATGTGCTGGACAACGACAAGCTGCAGGTGGAAGTGCTGGCAAATCTGGACAAAGTTCAGCCCGCCGGTGCTGTGGTCATCGTCTCCTACCCGCGCATTGAGGGAGCCACCGGCCTGCCCGCACGCGTCTGGGCCATCACAGAGTAAAAGCGGGAGGAAAGAACGGCCATGTCATTTGAAAAAGCAAAAGCAGACCTGCAGGCCAAAGGCCTGGGAGATCACATCATTGTGCTGAACGAGTCCTCGGCCACGGTGGCCGAAGCTGCCCACGCGCTGGGCGTGGAGCCCGCCAGCATCGCAAAAACACTGTCGGTGCTGCAGGGCGAAAAGCCGGTGCTGATCGTCACCGAGGGCACGGCAAAGCTGGACAACCACAAATATAAGAGCCTGTTCCACATCAAGGCAAAGATGATCCCCTACGATGAAGTGGAAACTTACGTCGGCCATGCGCCGGGCGGCGTGTGCCCCTTTGGCGTGAACGATGGCGTGGAGATCTATCTGGACGAGAGCCTGCGCAAGTTTGAAACGGTTTATCCGGCAGCGGGCAACGGCCACACGGCGGTGAAGCTGACGCTGCAGGAACTGGAAGCCGCAGCGGGTGCCGAAGGCTGGGTAGATGTCTGCAAGGAACCGGAAGCGTAATAAAACAAAAACAGGGAGGCTTCTCTGCCGGGCAAAACCGACGGGAAGCCTCTTTTTTGCAATAAAAAACAGAAACCGTGCAATAATGGAGCTCCCACGCTCGTATTCTGAGTAAAGGAACGAAATTTAGACCCAAGACAGGAGGCGCTGTTATGGCGATTTTTGAAAAGACGATCCGGAACAAAAAGTTTGATACTCTGCTCCGCAAGCTGGAACGGGAAATCCCCGACAGCAGCTGGTCGGCAGACCTGGAGGCGGGCAGCGACTTCAAGGAAGGCGATGCCCGGTGCAGCGTCCGCGTGTTTGAGAGGTACAGCATGGTGGGCGGAAACCGCCTGAGCCTGACGCTGACCATGTTTCAGAATGGGGACAGCCCGATTCGCTTGTCCGTCATCACTGCAGGCGGCAGTCAGGCGGTGTTCTTCAAGATGAACACCCTTGGAGAAGAATTTTTTCTGGATGATGTGAAAGACCTGCTGGAAGAAATTTTGGAGGAGTAAGATGTTTTACGCTGGGTTTGATATATTGTTCAGCATTCTGTTTCCCATCATGTTCCTTGTGGCTCTGGGGATGATCCTGTATACTTTTGTTGGGAACATCCGCACATGGAACAAAAACAACCACTCTCCCAGACTGATCGTCCCGGCAGCGGTGGTTGCAAAACGGACGGATGTTTCGCATTCCAGCAGCGCCAATGCCGGAGACGTGTCCGGCGCACACGGATACAGCACGAGCACTTTTATATCTTAGTATGTGACATTTCAGGTGGAGAGCGGCGACCGGATGGAACTTGCAGTGAACGGCTCGGATTACGGGATGCTGGTGGAGGGTGACATCGGAAAGCTGAGTTTTCAGGGCACCCGCTATCTGGGGTTTGAGCGGATCCGGGGAGGAAAGGACAATGTTTGACGCGGGCAGAGGGAGGCAGAAGAAATGAGCTACGGCTGGGCAGCAGTTTTTACATTGGCAGCATGGTTTGCCGGCTTTGCGGTCGATGCAAATCTGGGCGGAGGAGAACTCGGCCTGCGGATCGTATTCCCGATCATCGTAATGGGATGCTGCATCATGAAGTACGTCAAAGATCATGGCGGAGAATGATCTGAGAGAAAAAGCCCTCAGAGAGCGGAGAAAAGCTCTTTGAGGGCTTTTCTGCACCCTCTTTTCTGCCGGGAAAAAGTGTGCTAAAATAAAGAAAAAGCATCATTGAATGGATCGGAGTATCTATGGCAATACGAAAAATTTATCTTTCCCTACCGGAATATCCCTATGCGAAGGAAGTCTCAGTCACATTTCCGTGGCTGAACGGCTCCAAGCATCAGAATGTGCAGGCAGTGCTGGACACCTTCCACGACGTCTACCCGGAGGTTCCGGCGCTGGAAGTCAGCCTGGCGTCTGCACAGCAGGAAGGAATCCATGCGGCGGCCATGAAGCTTCCGCTGCATCTGGCGGCGCTTGACCAGGACGTTCCGGTGGGCATCGTTTACGAAGCATCGAAGGTGTTTGAAAACGGCGGGCCGTATGCAGAGCTGCTGCAGTGCTCCCGCCAGAAGGTCCAGAAGGATCCCCGGCTGCAGAAGAGCGGAAAATGCATCGGCTACCGTTTGGCAGATGTTGAATATCCGACCGAACCGCACCCGTATGCGTTCTTCAACTGGCTCTATGGCTGTGCTTTGCGCCAGAACCCGGAAAAAGCAGATGGCGTTCTGAAATTCGGGGCGTTCTCCGACCTGGAACTTGGCAGCACCAAAAAAGACCGGAACAGCCCGGCGCGGGCGGCGGCAGTCTATGCGGGACTGGCAGCGGCCGGGAAGCTGGCCTGTCTGGATTCTTACGAAGCATTTGTGGCAGAGACCTGCACAGAGCCCGCACCTGTTGTTCCGGAAGAAGTGCCGGAACCTCTCCCGGAACTGGCAGCAGAGCCTCAGGGCACAGAGCCTGAAAGCCCGGCAGAAGAACCGGCTTTGGAAGAAGCAACGGCAGCAGGGGAGAAAGCTGCGGATGCAGCACAGGCCCAGGAAGAGAAGGAAAAGCCTGCGGAACCGGTCCCGGAACCGCTGCTGGTGGACGGTGTGGCCGTGCCCACGGTGGAGCAGATGAAAGAGATCAGCTATGCGCCAAAGGTGAAGAACCTGCTGATCTCCATGGCAAAAAATGCAGGCTGTTCGGCCAAAACGGCAGCAGGCGTGGTGAAACTCGGGCGCAGCCTGCTGCTGACGAGCTATCAGAAGGCGCTGGAAGAAGAGGCCCTCACGATCAACCCGGAGAAGAACAAGATCACATTTGCACTGGAAAACCCGGACACCGGTTTCCACACCATCGGCCAGCTGACCCGCTGCCCGGTGTTCGTGAACGGATGGAAGCTCAACTATCAGGCTTGCGAAGCATCTTCTGCGCAGGAGGAACCGCCTGCAGAGCCTGAGTATCCCACGGCAGAGGAATATCTGCAGAGCCGCGGCTACACCATCACACAGCAGGTGCTGGAAGCAGACCTCCCGCCGCTGGCCGTCCAGAAGCTGGCGTGGGAGACGGGCGAAGCCCTGCGCGACCCGGCAGTGTCGGCTTTCCTGCAGTTTATCCGCAGCCACCTTCAGTTCCACGATTCGTTCACCTTCCGTGTGCCGAAGGATGCACCGATGGAATCCAAGGAGCTTGTGGTGGCGCTTGCGCAGAGCTGGGATCATCTGGGGCTGTTCTCTGAGTTCAGCGCCAACAACACCCGCATCGTCTGCCGGCTGGCTTCGGAAAATGAAATGGTCCGCAACTTTGCAAGCGGCCATTGGCTGGAACTGTATGTGGTGCACAGCGTGCAGAAAGTGCTTGAGAAGTACCGCACCGAACAGAATGCGTCGGTGTCGCTGTGCTCCAATGTGATCCTCTCGGATTCGCCAGAGGTGAGCTCTGCCCATGAGCTGGACGTTGCGTTCTCGGTGAACGGCGTTTTCTTCTGGATCGAAGCAAAATCTTCCAGCCGGAACATCAACTATGGCAAATATGCCGATCTGTGCACAAAGCTGCAGGTGACGCCGGACCAGCTGCTGCTGGTCAACAGTGATCTCTCGGAGGAGGACTGCAACGGCGTTTCCTATTTCTGGCCCTACCGCATTGCAAACTGCGGCACGATGGAGCAGAAGCTGGAGGAAATGATCCAAAAGCAGCTGGGCAGCGCCGGGAGCGCACAGGAAAAAACACTCTGATATCCAGAAAAAGAAAAAGCAGGAGTTCCACAAAATTCGTGGGATTTCTGCTTTTTTCATGTGAAAGGTGAAATTACGTCTTGTTCTCTCCTGCTGGAAGGAATATAATAAAAAAGATAATAAATCAGAAGGAGAATTTCTGCAATGAGTTCCTCACAAGACAGCACGACATCCAAAAAGTCCTTTTTTGCGTGGTATCAGGAGCATATCACCAGTGCGATCTTTATTGGCCTGGTGCTCGGCATCCTGACCGGCCTGTTCCTGGCCAACCGCTTTGCGGTGGTGCTGACGGCGACGCAGCTGCTCGGCAGCATCTACATGAACGCACTGAACATGATGATCTTCCCTCTGGTGTTCTGCTCCATCGTGGTGGGCATCACCAGCATCGGCAACGCCAAGACCACCGGCAAGATCACCGGCGGCGCCATGATCTTCTTCCTGTGCACCACGGCACTGGCAAGTCTTGTGGGCCTGATCATTCCCCGGGCCATTCACCTTGGCGAGGGCGTCCGGTTCGAGATGGCCACCTCCGACATTGAAGCCAGCAAGATGACCAGCATCCTGGACACCCTCAAAAATCTGATCCCGTCAAACCCTGTGGAAGCTTTCGCCAACGGCAACATGCTGCAGGTGCTGACCTTTGCGGTCATCATCGGCTTTACGCTGGTGGCCGTTGATGAAAAGGGTGAACCGCTGCTGAAGGTCATCGAGGCCGGCAATGAAGTCTGCCTGAAGATCATCAGCACGGTGATGTATTTCACTCCGGTGGGCGTGTTCTGCACCATCGTCCCGGTGGTGGAAGCAAACGGCACCGACACCATTCTCTCGCTGGCAACGCAGCTGGTGATTCTCTACATCGCATTTTTTGCCTTTGCAGCGGTTGTGTACGGCAGCGCAGTCAAGTTTCTGGGCAAGGAGAGCCCCATCCGCTTTGTGAAGGCCTGCCTGCCGGCAGCACTGAATGCGTTTGGCACCTGCTCCAGCTCGGCAACCATCCCCATCAGCAAGCAGCGCATGGAGGATGAGATGGGCGTGTCGGACAAGATCACCAGCATTGCCATCCCTCTGGGCGCAACGGTCAATATGGACGCCGTGTCCATTCTGATGTCCTTCATGATCGTGTTCTTTGCCAATGCCTGCGGCGTTGAGGTCAGCACATCCATGATGGTGGTCATTCTGCTGGCAAATGTCATTTTGTCCGTGGGCACGCCCGGCATCCCCGGCGGTGCCATCGCATCCTTTGCGGCATTGGCCACCATGGCCGGATTACCTGCAGGCGTTATGGGTGTCTATATCAGCATCAACACTCTATGCGATATGGGCGCGACCTGCGTCAATGTCATTGGCGATATGGCCGGCTGTGTGGTGCTGAAAGAAAAAATCAAGCTGGACGACTGAGCGCCCTGCTGCAGCCCTTGTCAACCCATGCCCGCAGTGCTATACTGAATCTATGAAAAGAATCGTGTGAACAAGCGCTTGGCCCCTTCACACGATTTCTTTTGCGGCAAGAGGTTAGTGAAAGATAACTGGAATCCAAGATTGATCGACACAGGAGGAATACTTATGCTGGTTCTGAAAATCATGCTCGCAGCGGGAATGATCGGCCACGCCATCAACATGTATTGCGACCGGATCCTGAGCATCTTTCCCAACGGTACGCTGAAGCTCGCAAATATGCAGAAGCTCAAGGAGGGAGACTTTGCGGCAAAACTGATGGAAGGCGTTTCGCCAAGTGTTCCCATGCGGTCGGGCGTGCTGGGAATCTTTTCTATTGTGCTGGAATTTTTTGGCTATGTTGCGCTGGCGGCATACACCTTTGAAAAATCGAAGGTGCTCGGCTCGATCATGTTTGTGGGCACTGCGTTCAGCTGCATCGTGAGTTCCGGCTATCATCTGAAATGCGCCCTTGCGGAGTACCTGTTCCTGAAATACGGCAGGGATGAAAAGGCCAAGGAAATGATGCTGGATCTCATGGACAGCGGCCCTGCACTGAGAATGTGCTATCTGGGGCTGCTGACTTACCTCATCACGCTGGTCGTTGCCATCGTCACCGGGACGATCGGTTTCCCCATCTGGGTGGTCATTTTTACCGTGCTGCCGATCTTCATCCTGATGTTCCCGCTGCAGATCATTGGCACGCTGCACATTGCCACGATGGCTTCCATGCTTGCGTGGATGCTGTTGATCTGAGAGAAAAACAGAAAATGAGCCCGGAGAGCCTGCGGCAGGCTTTCCGGGTTTTTTGTGTGCTGAGGGGCTTTTCGGATGGCGCAAAGCGTGATAAAATAAACAAAACACGGCAGAATGAAACAAGAAGGAGAACAGGAATGCATATTTATGAGGTTCAAAAATGTACCCCGGAGCTGACGCAGGCGCTTCTGCAGGCCTGGGAGGATTCCGTGCGGGCGACCCACCTGTTTTTTGTCCGAGCCGGAGATCCTGCGCATCCGGGAGTATGTGCCGCAGGCCATCGGCGGCGTGGCGCACCTGATCGTGGCGGAAAATGGGCAGAGAAACCCGGTGGGCTTCATGGGCGTGGAACGTGACCGGCTGGAAATGTTGTTTCTTTCTCCGGCTGAGCGGGGAAAAGGGCTGGGAAAACAGCTGGTGCAGCAGGGCATTCAGAGCTTTGGCGTGCGGGAAGTGACGGTCAATGAGCAGAACCCGCAGGCGGTAGGTTTTTATCTCCACATGGGCTTTGAGACCTTCCGGCGCACAGACCATGACGAAGAGGGCGGGCCCTATCCGCTGCTGTATATGAGGCTGAAATAGCGCGCAGCATTTCTGCTGTGATCATAGATTTGGGAGGAATTGTTATGAACTGGGGAATTCTGGCCACAGGAACCATTGCCAAAAAGTTTGCATCCACAGTCGCTCAAATGGGAGCAGAAGGGGAACGGGTGGTTGCTGTAGGTTCACGGCATCTGGAAAGCGCCAGAGCGTTTGCAGAGTGTTATGGGATACCGAAAGCCTATGATTCCTACGAAGCACTTGCTGCAGACCCTGAGGTGGACGCAATCTACATTGCCACACCCAACACGCTGCACTATGAAAACTGCCGGCTTTGCCTGGAACATGGCAAACATGTCCTCTGCGAAAAACCATTCACGATCAATGAGACCCAGGCACAGGAACTGTACCGGCTGGCAGAGGAAAAGCACCTCTTTCTGATGGAAGCATTCTGGATCTGGCTGCTGCCGCTGTACGGCAAGCTCCGGGAGGTTCTGGCAACGGGCACCATCGGCGAGGTGCAGAAGATCACCTGCCAATATGGTTTTGTGGCTTCCGGAGCCCGAAAGGACCGCAAGTTCAACTCCAGTCTCGGCGGCGGTGCACTGCTGGATATCGGCATTTATAATCTGGGCTTTCTGCGCATCATCACCGGTCAGCAGCCGGAAAGGGTGGAGACCAGAGAGGTGCATATCAATGAGTATGGCACCGATGATTACAGTGACCTGTGCCTGACTTACCCCGGCGGGTGCACGGCAGAGTCCATCCAGACCATCGGCCGGGAACTGGAACGCAATGCCCGCATTGTGGGCACGAAAGGCAGCATCTTTCTGCCGGACTTTCAGCATGCCGAAGCCATGACACTGGAAGTGGGTGGAGAAGAAAAAACGATCTCCTGCCTGGTGGATATCAACGGCTTTGAATATGAGATCCGGGAAGCCTCCCGCTGCGTGAGAGAAGGGCGCTCGTTCAGCAGCTGCTACACGCCGCAGGACAGCCTTGCGCTGATCCGCTTGATGTTTGACATCCGCATGGGCTGGGGCATGAAGTTTGAGGGCGAAGCGTAACAGGACAAAAGACAAAAAGGGCGGCTCCCTGTGAATGGGAGCCGCCCTTTTGTGATGCGGGAAACTTACAGGATGGACATGAACCACTCGACGGTCTTGGGGTCGTAGTGGGAGAAGAACAGGCTTTCGCCGCCGTCCAGCGCCTCAATGGCGGCCATGTCCTCGGCGGAGAGGGTGAAATCAAACAGGTCAAAATTCTGCTGCATCCGGTCCTTGTGCACCGATTTCGGGATAATGACCACATCGCTCTGCATCAGGAAGCGCAGGGCAGTCTGTGCGGCGGTTTTGCCGTACTTGGCACCGATGGCGGTCAGGGTCGGGTTGGTGAACATGTCCTTGCGGCCCTCAGCAAAGGGGCCCCAGGACTCGATCTGGCAGCCGTATTTTTTCAGATATTCATTGGCGACCTTCTGCTGCTGGAAGACGTGGGTCTCGATCTGGTTGACAGCGGGCTTGATCCGGGCAAAATGCTGGATGTCCAGATAGCGGTCCGGGCCGAAGTTGGACACGCCGATGGCGCGGATCTTGTCGGCGTCGTAGAATTCTTCCATGGCGCGGTAGGTGCCGTAATAGTCGCCGAAGGGCTGGTGGATCAGCAGCAGGTCGAGATAGTCGGTGCGCAGCTTGCGCATGGATTCCTCAATGGAAGCCTTGGCTTTTTCGTAACCGGCGTTGGTGATCCACACCTTGGTGGTCAGGAAAAACTCTTCGCGGGGCAGGCCGCACTCAGCCAGTGCATCGCCCACGCCCTCTTCGTTGCCATAGGCCTGTGCGGTGTCGATGCTGCGGTAGCCCACCTCGATGGCGTCCAGCACGCAGCGCTTGGTGTCCTGCGGCGGGGTCTGGTAGACGCCGTAGCCCAGCTTGGGCATTTTGATGCCGTTGTTCAGTGTGACATATTCCATGGTTTGACCTCCTGTGTTTCGTTCGGGTGAAATTTGCTTCTGACACTACTTTACAACGAAACCGCGAAAATGTAAAATATCAATATCGGAATCTGCTTTTCAGAAAATGAAATGTGAGGTGCAGGATGCTTGACCTGAACGAACTGCAGCAGCTGGTGGCATTTGAAGAGCTGGGCACCCTTTCCCGGGTGGCGGAAGAGGGGCATATTTCCACGCCGTCCATCACCCGCAGCATGAAGCATGTGGAAGAAAGCTTCGGTGTGCCGCTGTTCACCCGCAGCAAGAACCGCATTGGACTGAACGACACCGGTAAGACTGCCGTAGAAGCTGCCCGCAGGCTGCTGGCGGAGGCGGAGCGGGCTGTGAGGCAGGTGCAGGAGTTTGACCAGCGGCGCCGGACGCTGGTGGTGAAATCCTGCGCTCCGGCCCCTTTGTGGGAGCTGATGCCAAAGCTCAGCGCGGCCCGCCCCGGCATGACCATTGCCACCCACATCTGCTCCAACGAAGAGGTGCTGTCCGTCTGGGCGGCAGACGGCTGCGACATTGCGATCCTGCCGTTTTCCGCTGCAGGACGAAGACGCCGTGGTGAGGGAGTTCATGCACGAACGGCTTTTTGTCTGTGTGCCGCCTGCCCATGAGCTGGCGCAGCACGAAACGCTGACCTTTGCGGACATCAATGGGTTCAACTTTCTGCTCCGCACCGAGCTGGGATTCTGGGACACCCTCTGCCGCCAGAAGATGCCGGCTTCCCGTTTTCTGGTGCAGACAGATGAATTTGCCTTTGAGGAACTTGTGGTGTCCTCCTCACTGCCGTGCTTCACCACCGACTGCTTCAAAAATGTGGAAGAGCGCTACCCCGGCAGGGTGTTCATCCCGCTGACAGACCCGGAAGCGGATGTCACTTTTTATCTGGCGGAACGGAGAATGGCTTTGGGCGCAGAATGAAAAAACGGATGGGACCTGCGGCATTGGCAGGAACCATCCGTTTTCTTATTTTGCCATCAGGCCAAAGTCGCAGCAGTCATCCCCGCGGCCCAGGGTCTTGGTGCGGTGCCAGATCAGGCGCGGGTGCAGGCCGTCATAGGTGATGTCGTCGCTGTCGCAGAAGCAGTGGCACAGCTCAGGGCAGCCGTACCGGGCGCAGAAATCGTGATAAGGGCAGCGCACCATGTCAAACCGGATGACCGTTTTGCTGGCTTCATGCTGCACGGCGGTGAACTCGGCAGACGCGCCGAACATCTGCGCCACACCCTTGGCAAAGATGACAGGGATCTTGCGGTACAGGCCCGGGAATTTCAGGATGCGCTGGAAGATGGCCCGCAGCCGCCATGCCCGCTCTTCCACATAATCATGCACGAGCTGCAGTGCTTCTTCTTTGGAAACAACGGTTTGCAGGACCTCATAGATCGCGATGCCCGGCATGATCTGGCTTTCCAGATGTTCCCACAGTTCTTTGGAAGCACCGGCGTTTTCCTCCCGTATTTCCTCAATGCGCTGATGCACAGCGTGCTGCAGCTGGGCTGCCTGCGCCGGGAAACGCTCGGCAGTGGTTTTTTCAAAAGCGGTGATCAGATAATTTTTCTTCATGCGATCCTCTCACTTTCCACGCAGGGAGTTAGATTATTCTAACTTTCTGCGTCTGAAAAAGCCGCACATCGGCGGCAAAGAAATCTGCAGGGATATTCTATCCCCAAGGATACGCCATAGGGTGGGCGCTGTCAAGAGAAAATCCGCGTTCGCTTTTTGCTTTTGCGGAAAAAGCGTGGTAGAATAAGCGGGTGAAAAGAGAGGAGCGCAGCGGCATGGAACGGAACACAAAAACCACAGCATATTATCATCTTCCGGGGCTTTTTGAGTTTTATGAGCTCTACCGCGTGTTTCTGCCGCTGTTCCGGGAACACCGGGATTATTTCTATGACTGGTGCGAGATCGGCTCCATTTACGGAGCTCCGGCGGACTGCATCTGGGGCGGCGGGCGCGTGGGCTTCGGGGAACATGACCCCAAGGAAGCATTGGCGCTGGCACGGGAATACGGCATCTCGGCAAGACTGACCTTCAGCAATTCATTGCTCCGGGAAGAGCATCTTCGGGATCGGAAATGCAATGCCCTCTGCGCGATGCTGGAAGAGAATGGCGATGTGCAGAATGGCGTCATCGTTCATTCGGAACTGCTGCTGGACTATCTGAAACGGCAGTATCCGGTGCTTTATTTCGTTTCCTCCACCACCAAGGTGCTGACAGAGTTTCAGCAGTTCCGCAGGGAAGTGGAACGGGAAGACTTCCGCTACGTTGTGCCGGATTTCCGCCTGAACAAGGCGTTTGAGCAACTGGAGACGCTGCCGCAGGAGCAGAAAGACAAGGTGGAATTTCTCTGCAATGAGTGCTGCTGGGGCGGGTGTGCCGACCGGAAGCGCTGCTATGAAACGGTCAGCCGCAAAAACCTTGGCGAAAGCTGCCCGGAACACCGCTGCGCCGCGCCGGATGCGCAGGGCGGCTACCGTTTCTCGAAGGCGATGCGCAGCCCTGCATTCATCGGGGCGAAAGACATCCGGAAAATCTACCTGCCCAAGGGCTTTTCCAATTTCAAAATTGAAGGACGCGGGCTTGGCAGTGCGCTGATCCTGGAATTTCTGCTGCACTACATGACAAAGCCGGAGTATCAGCTGCGGGTGCGGGAAGAGATCTACCTGGACAATATGCTGGATCTGTTCTGAAAGCTTTGTCTTGCAGGGAGGGCTGTTCTGTGCTACACTGAGGTTAGCGATGAAGAACCTGTGCGGCGCAGAAATGAGGAGGAAACAGGATGCGGGTAAAAGAACTGGACGAACAGAGCATTCAGGACATTGGACACGCTTTCGGCTACTATGACTATGGAAACGAAAAAGGGCTGGATGCCTGCTTCCGCAGCCGGGATGCCGTGGCCGAGTACATTTGCGGTTTTGTGCGGTGCGTTCTGGCAGATGGATATCTTCACACCACCAGTGAGCGCGGAGAAGGATACATTGCCTATATTCTGCCCGGGCAGAAGGTGAGCTTCCGGGCAGCGAGACTTCTGCTGCAGGGTGTGCGGCGCTCCATGAACCTGAAAGAAATTCTCCACTTTATGAAAGTGATCCGGAAAGGCGGGCCTTCGCTGGAAGATCTGATGAAGAAAGAGAAAAAGCCCTGCGTCTATGTGGGCATGGTCTGCGTGCGGGAGGACTATCAGGGGCAGGGATACATGTGCGAGGTCATGGAACTGGCCTTTGCCGAGGGCAGAAGGCTGGGCATTCCGGTGATCCTGGACACGGATGCCCGCTCAAAATGCGAGAAGTACATGCATCTTGGAATGCAGCTTTCGGGCACCCGAAGCTTTGGAGACTGCGGAACCTTGTATGACCTGATCTGGTACCCGGACGAAACGGGGCAATAAAAGGTTCAGCGCAGCATTTTCAGACAAAAGAAGCAGCTTTTCAGAGAAAGTGAGGAGGCGGAACAGATGATCTTTGTTCAGCTGGTGGTATACTGCCTGATTTTTACCGCATTCGTGAAGCTGGCTGTGGCGGGCGGCGCGGTGGATGGGCTGTTTTTCTATCCGAAAGAGTTTCAGGAGCGTGCGATCGCGCTGGGCCTGAGTGACCGGGAAACGATCGACCGCAGATTCAAGCGGTTTATGGCGGTGTTTTACATTGGTATGGCGGCGGCACTGGTGCTCATCATCGGGCTGTGGAACCATGTGACAGATTTCGGCACAGCTTATTGGCAGGCGCTTCTGTTTCTTGAAGTCATGAACTGGTATGACGGCATTGTGATCGACAAGCTTTGGGTGGGCCACAGCCGGTTCTGGGTGATCCCTGGGCTGGAAGATGTGCCCTATGTGCAGAGCTGGGGGCAGATGCTGAAAAAGCGGGTGTTCCTGAGTCTTATCTGGGCGGCAGGCGCGGCACTGGTGGGCGGCATTGTGGTGCTGCTCTTCTGAGCAAAGAAAAGGCGGTGAACCGGATGAGGCGGAGCGAATTTCTCAGGACGCATGTGATTTTGTGAAAGAAACCTTGAAAAAAATCTCCCGGACAGCAGATCGTCCGGGAGATTTTTTATCGCTTGTGATAGCCGCAGTCGCAGTAAGGCCCGCCGGAAGCGAGGGTATACTGCCGCACGAACTCGGTCTGGCCGCGGGTCTCACTCATGGTATAGTCCAGCTTGCACAGGGCGGGAGTGAGGTCATAAAGGTCCAGCTCTTTCATCAGGGTGCAGATGCCGCAGCGGGTGAAACGCGCTTCATAGCCGCTGCCGTCCGGATAAAGAAAAAGCTCCATGTTCCATGAGTAGGGGTTGCGGTCGGCGGCCCGCAGCTTTGCGGTGGCCTGCAGCCCGGCAATGTCCTTCGCGGTGTACTGGAAGCCTGCACTCATGCGGAAAGCCCAGCGCAGGGCCGGGGTCATGACGGCGGCAGCGTAATAAGCAGTCAGTGAGTCCACGTCTGGCCGTTTGGGCAAGTTCAGGACATAGGCACCCAGCATGGCGCAGTTGACGATGTTCATCAGAAAGCGGTCTTCTTTTTCAAAATCCGGCAGGTCTGCAATGATCTGCTGATATTTTGCCTTGGCCAGCGGTTCCACGGCCCGGGCCTGCTGCTGGGTCAGGCCCAGCTCAGTGGTCAGATGCTGGGTGAAAGACCTGTGGAGCAGGGCCCACATGGCCATCGGCATTCCGGCGTACTTCATGGAGGGTTCCTCCTTGCGGCTGAGATTCTGCGGGCGGTAGTTCTGCTTCAGATTATAATGTCCTCCGGCCCGGAATGCAACCAGAAAATTTTCCGGAACAGTTGACAATTGCACGATGACATGCTATACTTCCCAGTGTTCGCTCGGAGGGTGAGCTGTTCAGAGAAACAGCAGCCGGATAAGGCGCAGACTGAGATGTCTGTACCTTATCCGGCTTTTTTGCATGAAAGGAGAACTTTTGAGCTATGGACTTTTTGCACGGAAACATCCGGAAAATCTATTTCCGCTATCTGGCGGCTGCATTTGGCAGCGCCATGATCACGTCGATCTATTCCATTGTGGATATGGCAATGGTGGGACAGTATCAGGGCCCGGACGGCACGGCAGCGCTGGCCGTGGTGGCACCGGTGTGGAACATCATTTACAGCCTTGGCCTGCTGATGGGCATTGGCGGCAGCGTGATCTTCAGCATTGAGCGCGGCGGTAGCACGAAGAGCTCCGGCAGCGAAAATCAGTATTTTACAGCGGCAGTGATCGGCTCGCTCGTTCTGGCCGGCCTGGCATGGGCAGCGCTGATCCTGTTTGAGACGCCGCTGCTCACATTCTTTGGTGCGAACGATGCGCTTCTGCCGCTGGCGCAGCAATATCTGCGGACAGTGAAATTTGTTTTTCCGCTTTTCCTGTTCAACCAGATGCTGGCCGCATTCCTGCGGAATGACAATGACCCCGCGCTTGCCACGGTGGGCGTTCTGGCCGGCGGCGTTTTCAACATTTTCGGAGACTGGTTCTTCGTTTTTCCCTGCGGGCTTGGAATCTATGGCGCTGGTCTGGCCACGTCCATTAGTTCGGCGGTGTCCTTCTGCGTCATGCTGACGCACTTTTTCAAGCGCACCAATACCCTGCGTCTGGTGCGGCCGACGGCACTGTTCCGCAAGCTGCGCAAGATCACGGTGATCGGCTTTTCGTCCTTCTTCATCGATGTGGCAATGGGCATCCTGACTGTGCTGTTCAACCGGCAGATCATGAAATATCTGGGCGCGGATGCCCTGGCGGTCTATGGCCCCATCATCAATGTCAGCACATTTGTGCAGTGCTGCGCCTACAGCGTCGGTCAGGCAGCACAGCCCATTATTTCGACGAACTTTGGCTCCGGGCAGGGAAAACGCATCCGCGAGACCCTGCGTCTGGCACTGGGGACCACGGCATTTTTCGGCATTTTCTGGACAGTGCTGAGCCTTGCATGCCCCAACCTCTATATCCGCATTTTCATGAGCCCCACGCCGACGATCCTGCAGATCGCACCGGCGATCATTCGCACTTATGCAGTGTCTTTCCTGCTGCTGCCTTTCAACATTTTCTCCACCTATTACTTTCAGGCGATCCTGCAGCCGAAGGTATCTTTTGTGGTCTCGGTGTCCCGCGGCCTTGTGGTCAGCGGCGTTTTGATCCTGCTGCTGCCGGTGCTGGCCGGAGCAGACTCGCTGTGGCTTGCCATGCCGGTCACAGAGCTGCTGGTGGCGGTGTATGTGGCAGTGAGCATCCGGAAATACACCAGAATGCTCCCGGAAAACGAAGCTGCCTGAGCCTTCACTGCCTGGCAACCGGAAGAGAAAAGCTGCAGAAAGAATTGCCCCGGGAAATATTCTGCGCTATAATAAAGCGGAGCAGAAACAGCGCCGCCCATGTGTCGGCGCTGCACAGAAAGGAATGTTCCCTATGGATCGACCCAAGGATGAAGGCCTTGACGGCAGCGAAATGATCGAGCGGGCAGTCGCGGTTCTGCAGCAGGAGCCGACGCAGGAGCAGCTGGCGCACACCCTGACGGTGCTTCGGCGGAGGATGAAGGAACACGGCCGGTTCGTGGCAGCGGTGGAGCCGAACCCCGGCAGCGGCCAGATGCAGCCCCGAGTGCTGCGGACAGCCGACGGCGCAAACTGGTGGTATGCATTCACCAGCTTTGATGAAGAACTGAAAGGCGCGGAAGCGGTCCAGTCCACCTTTCTTGTGGACATTGCCATGCTGTTTGATGCAGCGCTGGCAGAGCCGGACATCAGCGGCGTGATCCTCAACCCGTGGAACCGCACGATCCAGCTGGACAAGACACTGATCCGCATCATCAAAGGGTGACACTGCAGGAAACCAGAGAACAGGGAGGAAACCAGAATGTTCAGACCCATGAGAAGAACCAAACGTGCGATCCCGGACGAGGCCGCGAAGGATCTGCTGCAGCAGTCCCGCCGGGGCGTGCTGGCGGTCAACGGCGACGATGGCTATCCGTTTGCCATTCCGGTGAATTATTTTTACGACCGGGAGCAGGGGAAGATCTATTTCCACGGTGCAAAGGCCGGGCAGAAGGTGGACGCGCTGAAAAAGAGCGACAAGGTCTGCTTCACGGTTTATGGAAACGAGCACTTTGAGCCCGGCGACTGGGCCCCTTATGTGCAGAGCACGGTGGCTTTCGGCAGGTGCCGCCTGATCGAGGATGCTGCTGCCACGGAAGAACGGGTGCGGGAACTGGCCCTGAAATATTATCCCGGCCCGGAAGAGGTGGAGGCGGAGATCACCAAAGCGCTCAAGGGTGTGCAGCTTTATGAGATCACCATTGAACACCTGACCGGTAAGCAGGTGCACGAGAAATAACAGAAAAACGGGAGAGAAACCACTTGGGCTTCTCTCCCGTTTTTTGATGCGGAGCGTTACTCTTTCTGCTCCGCAGGGTCCTGCATCCGAATGACT
Source organism: Barnesiella intestinihominis (assembly GCA_963656875.1). Taxonomy (GTDB): domain Bacteria; phylum Bacillota; class Clostridia; order Oscillospirales; family Ruminococcaceae; genus Faecalibacterium. Next base: position 29,915 of record CAVKKE010000002.1, read on the forward strand.
TTGGCCGGCGCGCCGCCCACAACGGCATAATCCGGCACATCTTTTGTCACGACAGCTCCGGCAGCAACGACGGCATATTTGCCGACGGTCACACCGGGGCAGATGGTGACATTCATGCCCAGCCAGGCGTTCTTTTTGATGGTCACCTTGCCGTAGGTGTAAATGGTGTGGCGGTTGTTCATGTCATGGTTGATGGTGGCGATGCGCACGCCCGGGGCAACCATGACGCCATCTTCAAACTCGATGCCGCCGGAAGCGGACAGAATGGCCGAATGATTGATGAACACACCCTTGCCGAATTTGACCCGGTTGCCGAAGTCGCAGATGAACGGGGTCAGGATGCGTACATCGCTCAGGTCGCGGCCGAAGAGCTCTTCCAGATATTTCATGTAGCCGGGGTCGTCGGGCAGCGTGGCGTTGGCCTTGGCGCAGAGGGTGCGTGCGCGGATCATCTCTTCACTGGCTTCCTTGAAATAGGACTCCCGCACATCGGTGGGGCCGCCCTGATCCATCAATTTATAAACATAACCCTTTTCGTATTCCATCTTGGACCCATCCTTTCAGTTTTGCTTTTGCGTTGTCCACATCGCTGCCGTGAATGGCAAGGCCGGGCTTCACCACAGCACCTTTTGCGGCCTTCTGGATGTCCCGCACAGTGCCCGAAAGTCCGCTGCCCTCATGGGTGCAGAAGGGGTGGATCACCTTGCCGGTGAAATCATAGTGCTCCAGGAAGGTATAGACGGCCATGGGCATGGTGCCCCAGTAGTTGGGGTAGCCCAGATAAATCTCGTCGTATTCGTCCAGGTTTTCCGGCATCGTCACCAGCTCCGGGCGGGCACCGGCCTGCAGGTCGCGCTTGGCCTCGGCAATGCACTGCTGATAATTGGCCGAATAGGGAACTTTCTGCTCAATTTTGAACAGGTCTGCGCCGGTGAGCTCGGCCAGCATTTTGGCGGCTTTCTCGGTGTTGCCCACAGGAATTTTGCGGTAAGTGCCGCCGAAATAATTTTCGTCTGCGCGGGAATAAAACGCGATCAGTTTTTTCATGTGAAAATCTCCTCTCTCAGATGGTTTCATCGTGGTTGTCCCAGACCAGTTTTCCGGTCTTGAGGGCATCCTCATAGTGTTTGATCTTATAAGACAGCCGTTCCATGGTGGCTTCCAGCTGAGCTTTCTGGGCGCGCAGGGCGTCCATCTGCTCGTTCAGCAGTTCCAGCCGGGCCGGGATGGTGGAGTCTCCCTCCTGGAACAGCCGGAGATAGTCGATCATCACCTCAACGGGCAGGCCGGCACTGCGCATACAGATGGCCAGCTCCACCCACCGCAGGTCTTCCGCCTGATAATCCCGGATGCCGCCGGAGGTGCGGTGCCCCCGGGGGATCATCTGCATCCGCTCATAATAGCGGAGCGTATCCTGCGAAATATGGTACTTTTCCGATATTTCCTTGATGGTCATGTCCACAGCCTCCTTTGTGTGAGAAGAGTATAACACTTGGAGTTTGCTCCAAGTCAAGGCCTCTTTTCAAATTTTTTGAAAAAGATGCGGGATGCAGTCCCTTGACAGGGCCCGCCGGTGTGCTACAATAGGTTAAAGTTAGATTCGACTAATCGGTGGAGGCATATCATGCAGTTTGAGACATTCGGCGACAGTGCAAAGCCTGCTGTTCTGTTTTTTCATGCCATGGGTGTCACCGGTGCCAGCAGCGAGCCGGTGGCGAAGGCCCTGCAGGAACGATATTTCTGCATCCTGCCCACATCCACGGTCTACTGCGCCGGGCAGACCTACCGCAGCAAGGCTGACGAAGTGCAGCAGGTGACGGCGTTTCTCCGCCAGAAGGGCATTTCCCGGCTGGCGCTGGTGGTGGCATCTTCCATTGGCGCAGATCTGGCTATGGCGTTTCTCACTCAGTCGGAAATTCCGGCAGAGCATGTCTTTTTTGACGGTGGGCAGTTTGCGCAGATCGGCAGGGGCACCCGGCGGATCATGGTGCCGTTTCTGTATTTTGCCATCCGAAGCCTGTACTGGTCCGAGGGCGGGACGCTGAAAAAGATCATGTGGTGCGATGACGACGCCATCAAACCTTATTTCATTGCGGCGGGCAAAGCGATGACTTATGGCAATCTCAGCCGCCAGCTCAGCGACAGCCTGGAGGACAAGCCTTTCCCGCCGCTGCCGGAAACTTTTCAGCAGCACGTCTTTTTTGAGTTTGGCAGCGCAGAGGACCACTTCAAATATCGGGATGCGGTGATGCAGGCTTACCCGCAGGGGAATTACCCGGTGTTTGAGGGGCATGACCACATGCAGTATCAGATCCGTGACCCGAAGGGCTTTGCGGAAATGCTGGTGTCCGTGATGGAGCAGAACTGCCTGCCGGAGCTGCCGTTCCTGAGAAAATAAGTTGCAGCTCTCCCTTGACAGAGGGGTGGCGGCTGTGATAACATAACAGTGTTATCTTTGCAATACAGGAGCAGACATGAAAGACGAACGCGAAACCAAAGAAAAGCTTTTGCAGAGCGCCCGGGCGGAGTTTATCGCCAAGGGCTATCAGGGAGCGTCCCTGCGAAGCATCTGCAAAAATTCCGGCCTGACCACCGGTGCGCTCTACTTCTTTTTCAAAGATAAGGATGACCTGTTCACTTCGCTGGTTTCGCCGCAGCTGAACGCGCTCAAGGCGATGCTCACTGCCCACATGCGGCAGGAGCTTCTGGCATTGGAGCAGGGAGGTGACGCACAGTGCGACGACTTCCGGGACGATGCCTATGCTGCACAGCAGGTAGTGCATCTGCTGTATCAGAACTACGATTTGTTTCTGCTGCTGCTCACAGGCAGCTACGGCTCCAGTCAGGAGCATTTCATCGATGAACTGGTGGCCATTGCGGAAGAGCACTACCAGAAGCTGGCCGTCCGGCAGGCAGCTTTGCTGGGAGTGCAGCCCCCGGACGATTACACGCTCCACTGGATGGCCCACATGCAGATCGATGCCTTTGTGCATCTGCTCACCCATGAGCGGTCAGAGGAGCGGGCGATGGCCCACCTGCAGGGCATCCTGCAATATATGCTGAGCGGCTGGAATGGCCTGTTTCAATGAAAAGACCCATGGCGCACATCTGCGTCATGGATTTTATAAAACCATCAACATAACGGTGTTATGTTATGTAAACTTTTGAGGAGGAAGGCACTATGTATCTGGAAGTAAAGGATCTGTGCAAGAGCTACGGCGAAGGCGGCAGCTACACGCAGGTGCTGAAAAATGTTTCGCTGGAAGTGCAGCAGGGGGAGATGTGCGTCATTCAGGGCACCAGCGGCTCCGGCAAATCCACCCTGCTGAACTGCATCGGCGGGCTGGACACGGTGGACAGCGGTTCCATCGTGGTGGACGGCAAAGAGCTGGTGGGGCTGAACGCAAGGCAGCTGTCGGACTACCGCCGGGAGGAGCTGGGGTTCATCTTCCAGTTCTATGACCTCGTGCCGGACTTGACCGTGCAGGAGAACATTCAGGTCTGCCAGTATCTCACCCGCAGCCCGCTGGACCTTGACGAGCTGCTGCAGGTGCTTGGCCTGACCGAGCATCGCCGCAAGTTCCCGGCCCAGCTTTCGGGCGGCCAGCAGCAGCGGTGCGCCATCGCCCGGGCTCTCATCAAGAACCCCCATCTGCTGCTGTGCGACGAACCCACCGGTGCGCTGGACAGCAAAACCTCCCGGGAGATCCTGATGCTGCTGGAACGGGTGAACGCCCAGTACGGCACCACCATGCTCATCGTCACCCACAACAATGTCATCAAGAACATGGTGCATCAGGTGGTGATCCTGAAGGACGGCCAGATCCACAAGAACTACCGCAATGCCGTCCGCACGCCCGCCGCACAGCTGGAGGATTTGTAAGATGCAGAAAATTCTCACCCGCCGGGTCCTGCGGGACATCCGGCGAAACCTGCCGCGGTATGCGGCGCTGTTCTTTCTGGTGCTGCTGTCCATGTTCATGGTGGTATCCCTGATGGGTGCTGCGGATTCGGTCATTCAGGGCACGGCACGCAGTGACGAAGCTCACTGTGTGGAGCACGGCCAGTTCGGCGTGTTCGTGCCGCTGACAAGCGAAGAAATTGCGCAGGTCGAAGCAGAAGGTGTGACCCTGCAGAAAGATTTTTCGCTGGATTTTCAGGTGGACGGTGCCACCGTGCGCATCTACCGGAACCGGGAGACCATTGACCTGTTCGTTCCCACAGAGGGCGCGGACAGCGTGCAGCCCGGCGAGATCCTGCTGGAACAGCACTACGCCGCTGCTCATGAGCTTGTCCTTGGCAGCAGCGTGACGATCGGCGGGAAAGCCTTTACGGTAACTGGCATCGGCAGCACACCGGACTACGATGCTGTGTTTGAAAAAGCTTCCAGTACGGCGGCGGACGCGAAACAGTTTGGTGTGGGGTTTGTCTGTGCAGAAGACTACGACGCGCTGAATGCTGCCGGGCAGGCCTTCCGGACGGAGGACTACACCTATACATACCGCCTGAGCGGTGACGCAACGGATGACAGCCTGAAAGCTTTGCTGCAATCCTTTGCACTGGATCGCAGCAAGGTGACCGACCCCTATTTTCTGGACTATCTGGCGCAGGCAGAGCAGACCAAAACAGACCTGCAGGACGCGCTGACGGCCCTTGCTGACGGCTGCGCTGAGCTGACCGACGGCATGGATGAGCTGGCAGGCCATAACACCGAGCTGAACGATGCGGCGGACGCCCTTCTGGACGCCATGCTGACGCAGGCGGAGAACAGCCTTGCAGAGGCGGGAGTGTCGGTGCAGCTGACCGCGGAAAACTATGCTGCTCAGCTGCAGGCTCTGCGCAGTGCTCCCGGGACTTCGGCGGCGCTGAAAGAGACCCTGCGGCAGTCTTCGGAAGAACTGGCCGCGCTGGAACAGTTCCGGCAGGGTGTGCAGCAGTACACCGCCGGCGTGAGCCAGGCCGCAGAGGGCGGCAGTGCACTGTCCGGCGGGCTGGCAGAGCTTTCGGCCAACCGTGCAGCCCTTGACGGAGCGGCAGACCAGATCTTTGACGCCATTCTGTCCATGGCAGATGCGCAGCTCTCCCGCTATGGGATGCGTCTTGGCCTGACGGCAGAAAATTACGCAGACAAGCTGGACTCTGCGGCCCGCAGCGCCGCACTGCCCGCTGTGGCTTCGGCCCTTGCAGACGTCCGCACCCAGCTGGATGCAGTGGCAGCATTCCGGGACGGCGTCCGTGCCTACACTTCGGGGACAGATGCAGCGGCATCCGGCAGCGGGCAGCTGACCGAAGGACTGACGGCGCTGGATGAGGCCGGAAGCACTCTTGCTTCCGGGGCAGATACCGTAGCTGACGCTGTGCTGGCGCTGATGGATGAACAGCTGGCTTCCAGTGGGCTGGACGTGACCCTGACCCGGGAAAATTTTGCCGCCCAGCTGGCCGCGCTCACAGGCGAAAACAGCGCTGTGGACACTGCCCTGCGCTCTGCGCTCACGGAAGCGGAGAGCACACTTGGCCAGATTGCAGACTTCCGGAGCGGCATCCGGGAATACACCGACGCGGTGGCAGCGGCCCGGGATGGTTCGGCGCAGCTGCGGGACGGCGTGCAGGAACTCCAGGACGCTGCCGATGAACTGCTGGATAAATATTTCAGTGTTGATCTTGACAACCTGACCCAGTTCCTGCCTGCCGCCAACAACCCCCGCATCAACGGTGCGGCGGGTGACGTGGAAATTAACCGCTACGCCAGCAACGCGGCAGGCGTGATCCTGATGATCCTGTTCACCTATGTCATCTCGGTGTTCGTGGTGCACAACATTGAGCAGGAGAGCAGCATCATTGGCGCACTGTATGCGCTGGGCGTCACCCGGAACCAGCTGCTGGCGCATTATCTGGCGGCACCGGTGCTTATTTCGTGGCTGGGCGGCGTCTGCGGCTTGCTGCTCAGCCTGACGCCCATCGGCTGTGCGCAGCAGATGCAGGACACCATCAGCTATTATTCGCTGCCGCCGCTGGGTGTGCAGCTGCCGGGCTGGCTGGTGGCTTATGCGCTGGTGATGCCGCCGGTGGTGGCCGCTGCAGTCAACTGCATCGTCATCCGCAAGGAGTTGAGCCGCACCGCCCTGTCGCTGCTGCGCAGTGAACAGAAAGCGGGACGTGCCAGCCGCATTTCCCGCATCGACCTGGGCCGCATGAGCTTCCTGCCCCGGTTCCAGCTGCGGCAGCTGCTGCGGGAGCTGCGCTCGGCCTTCGCGGTGCTGGGCGGCATGTTCATCTGTCTGCTGGTGCTGATGATCAGCATGGACACCTACCATCTGTGCAACAACTTCAATCTGCGCAGCATTGCCGAGACCACCTATGAATACTGCTATACCTACAAATATCCCACCGAAGAAGTGCCGCAGGGCGGCACCCCGGCCTATGCTGAGACGCTGAAACAGGAAGCCTATGGCTATGATCTGGAAGTGACGGTGCTGGGCATCGACCCGGGCAACCCCTATTTTGACGTGACAGTCAGCCCCAAAAAGAGTGAGGCGGTGATCTCCAGCGCCGCTGCGCAGAAGTTTGGCGTGGGCAAAGGCGATGTTCTGGTGCTGAAGGATGAGGTGAATGATGTGAACTATGCCTTCACCGTGGCGGATGTGGTACACTATTCCAGCGCACTGTACATCTTCATGGACCGGGACGCCATGCAGGAGCTGTTCAGTCAGAGTGAGGACTATTATAACGTTGTTTTCGCAGACCATGCACTGGACATCGCGCCCGGGCGGCTCTATTCCACAATCACCCGTGAGAATGTGGAACAGGCGTCTGCAGTGTTCAATGAAATGATGGGCCCCATGATCATAATGGTCAGTGTGCTCTCGGCGGTGATCTTCCTGGTGGTGCTGTATCTGATGATCAAAGTCATGGTGGATCGCTCTGCGTATTCCATCTCACTGATGAAGGTGTTTGGCTATCGCACCGGCGAAGTGCGGCGGCTGTATCTGGACGGAAATTTCGTTGTGGTGGCGCTGGGCGCTCTGGTGTGCATCCCGGCGGCCAAAGCCGTGATGGATGCCATTTACCCGAACTTTATCGCCAATGTATCCATCGGCATGGATCTGAGCTTTTCCCCGGCGGCTTATCTGGGCATTTATGCCGGGGTGCTGGCGTGCTATCTGCTCATTGAACTGATCCTGGTGCGCAGGCTTGACCGGATGACGCCCGCCGAGGTGCTCAAGAACCGGGAGTGAGCGCAAAGAAAAAATTTGAAAAACGCTTGACTTGAAGTTGAGTTTAAGTTGTAGAATGAAGCCAACGAAACATTCGGGAGGTTCTGCAATGTATACTCAAACTCTGACTTTAAGCAACGGCGTCAAGATCCCGCAGCTGGGCCTTGGCACCTGGTTCATTGATGATGCAAACGCTGCCGATGCGGTGAAAGCAGCGGCAAAGCTGGGCTACCGCCACTTTGACACGGCTCAGGCCTACGGCAACGAGCGCGGCGTGGGCGAGGGCGTGCGCACCTGCGGCGTACCCCGCGAAGAACTGTTCGTGGTCTCCAAGATGGCCGCAGAGCACAAGACCTATGAACAGGCCAAAGCCGGCATCGACGGGACCCTGAAAAAGATGGGTCTGGACTATCTGGACATGATGATCATCCACAGCCCGCAGCCCTGGGACAAGGTGAACCAGTGCGACGACCGCTATGTGGAGGGCAACCGCGCCGCATGGCGTGCGCTGGAGGAAGCTTACAAGGAAGGAAAGCTGCGCGCCATCGGCGTCTCCAACTTCCAGATTGGCGACCTGAACAGCCTGATGGAAGCCTGCACTGTCAAGCCCATGGTCAACCAGAACCTGCTCCACATCAGCAACACACCGCTGGAACTGGTGGAATTCTGCCAGAACAACGGCATCGCTGTGGAGGCTTATTCTCCCATTGCCCACGGCGAGATCCTGCATCAGCCGGAGATTCAGGCCATGGCCGAAAAGTATGGCGTCTCTGTGCCGCAGCTGTGCATCCGCTACACTTTGCAGCTGGGTGCCGTTTCGCTGCCCAAGACGGCGAACCCGGCCCACATGGAAACCAATGCACAGGTGGACTTCGCCATCAGCGACGCAGACATGGAAATATTGAAGCACCTCAAGCGCATCGAAAACTACGGAGAAAGCAGCGGTTTCCCGGTCTACGGAGGAAAACTGTGATGAAAAAACCTTATATCATCTGCCACATGATGACCTCGGTGGATGGACGCATCGACTGCGCCATGACCTCGCTTCTGCCCGGCGTGGATGATTATTACGCCACCCTGAACGCATTGGATCTTCCCACCACGGTCAGCGGCCGCGTGACGGCAGAGCTGGAAATGGCCGAACCGGGCGTCTTTGAAGCCAAGGACAGCACGCCCTATGGCAAGGAAGGCTTTTCCAAAGCGGCGGACGCCGAAGGCTATGAGGTGGTGGTGGACACCCACGGCAAGCTGCTGTGGCCGGACGCTGCCGGGATGGATAAACCGTATCTCATTATCACCAGCCAGCAGGTGCCGCAGGAATATCTACGTTATCTCGACGGGCAGCACATCTCCTGGATCGCCTGCGGCGAGAACCGCATCGACCTGCCCCGTGCCTGTGAAATTCTGGCCGAAAACTTCGGCGTGAAACGCATGGGCATCGTGGGCGGCCCGGCCATCAACACGGCATTTCTGGACGCCGGGCTGCTGGACGAGATCAGCATCCTGATCGGTGCAGGCGTGGATGGCCGGAAGGAAATGCCCTCCGTGTTTGACGGGCGGGCCATGGACTATCCTCTGACCCATCTGAGCCTTTCGGATGTGCAGAAGTTCGGCAGCGGCGCTGTCTGGCTGCGGTACACCGTATAACAAAATAGCAAAGCAAAAAAACAGCCCCCGGAAGTGTTCACGATGAACCTTCCGGGGGCTGTCTGTGTATTAAAAATAAATGATTACTTCAGCTTGCTGTACTCCTCGTCAGTGACGGGCTCGCACCACTCGTTGGAGCACTCGACGCCAGGCACCTCAACGGCCAGATGAGAGAACCAGCTGTCCGGTGCGGCACCGTGCCAGTGCTTGACCTCAGCGGGGATGTTGATGCAGTCGCCAGGGTTCATCTCCACAGGCTCCTTGCCTTCCTCCTGATAGTAGCCGCGGCCTGCCACGCAGACCAGGATCTGGCCGCCGCCGCTCTTTGCGTGGTGGATGTGCCAGTTGTTGCGGCAGCCCGGCTCAAAGGTCACATTGTGGATGCCCACCTGAGAAGTGGAGATGGGGGCCAGATAGCTCTGGCCGATGAAATACTTTGCATAGGCAACGTTGGGCTCACCGATGGGGAACACCATGGAAGCCTGGTGCTTTGCCTTGGCGCTGTCGTCTTCCGGCTCCACGGCCCAGATCTCTTTTGCCATGTTGAACACGGCCCAGCCCTTGGGCCAGCCGGCATAGAAAGCCACATGGGTGATGATGGATGCGATCTCCTTCTGGGTGACGCCGTGGTTTTTGGCGTTCTGCAGATGGAACTTCAGGGACGAATCGGTCACGCCAGATGCCATCAGCGCCACCACCGCGATGATGCTGCGGGTCTTGATGTCGATGCCGTCGTCGTTCCAGTTCTCACCGAAGAGAACGTCGTCATTGTAATGCGCAAAGGCCGGGGCAAACTCGCCCAGAGCATTCCGGCCAGCGGTCTGTACGATCTTTTCCATAAGAGAAACCTCCTGATTGACATTTTGTACCTCTATTCTATAACTTGAAGTATGGTTCAAGTCAAGAGCTTTTTTGCTTTTTCCAACCAAAAGCGGAACACCCGCGATTGATTTCGGCGGGACGGTATGGTACATTGAAAGCAAATAAGAAGAAAAGCTGCTTTACCAAAAGCGGCTTTTTGCAGAATTGAAAGTTAACGATGGCTAACTAAAGATTGGAAAATGTCATGATCGAACCTTTTTACGGCACGCTTCAGCCTTCACCGGCAGACTCCGAATCAGCGCAGACCTTTAGCGTCTCCAATGAGACCGGCACGGGCCGTGTGACGGTGTGCCCGGTGTTTCCGGGGGCAGAGCTGTGCTACAACGACATGCACCTCGGGTGGTGCAATCAGGAGCAGACCTCTGCGCAGAACGTCATTGAGATCAACTACTGCCGGGTGGGACGCTACGAGTGCAGCTTTGGTGAGAACAGCTGCTGTTATCTGGCGGCGGGAGACTTTGCCATCAGTGCGGCCACCCGCAAAAAATCGTTTTCCTGCTTCCCGCTGCGGCACTACCACGGCATCACGATCCTGCTGGATCTGGACGCGCTTCCGCCGGAAATGCACCGGCAGATGGCATGGTTCGGCATTGAGCCGGAACGCATCCGCCGCTATATCTGCACGGCGAACCGCTGCTGCATCCTGCGGGGCAACCCGGCCATCGGCCATCTTTTTTCGGAGCTGTATGCAGAAGAGCAGCCCCGCAGCACCGGATATCTCCGCCTGAAAGTGCTGGAACTGCTGCTGTTCCTCAGCCGGCTGGAAAACCGGGATGAGGTGCAGCAGACAGAATATTTCAATCAGCATCAGGTAGAATGCGCAAAGCAGGTGGCGGCGCGGATGACCGGTGATCTGACCCGGCACCTGACCATTGAGCAGCTGGCGCAGGAAGCGGGCCTTTCGCCCACAGCGTTGAAAAGCTGCTTCAAGGGCGTATACGGAAGCTCTATCTATGCTTATCTGCGGGAATACCGCCTGCAGACTGCGCAGAAACTTCTGGCGGAGACGGAGGACTCTGTTGCGGACATTGCTCACCGGGTGGGGTACGAGAACCTGAACAAATTTTCCTCGGCATTCCGGGAAGCTTTTGGCCTGACTCCTACCGAATATCGAAAAGGGTGTCCGAATGGATAGTTCGTGTCTGCTCGGGCCTTGCGGAAAAGGGACACTTCCAGTAAAATCTGTGCTGCAATTAGAGAAAGCTAACCGCAGCACTTTTTGATTTTATGGAGGGAATTCCCATGCGTTTGATGAAAAAAGCTGTGGGGGCTGTTGCAGCCCTCGCCCTGTCTGTTTCTCTGCTGGTCGGCTGCGGCAGTGCTGCCAGCTCGGCCCCCGGCTTCTGAAGGGCTGCGGCATATTTTTGTCTCCGGCAGGCTTGACAAAGGTTGGTTAGCTGTATATAATCATAACAATGTTATGAAACACTGTTATGAATGGAGTACACCGGCATGGCAAAGCAGATCGAAGGCGTTTCTGAGCGCATTTTAGCCTGCGCAAAGCAGGAATTTCTGGACAAAGGCTACACGGATGCTTCCCTGCGCACCATTGCAGCGGAAGCAGGCACCAGCACCAATTCCATCTATGTCCGCTTCAAGGATAAAGAAGGGCTGTTCTGTGCCATCGTGGAGCCTGTTGTGAACGGCACGATGGAGAAGTTCCTGAAAATTCAGGAGAGCTTCCACCAGATGGACAGCACCCGGCAGGAAAACGAAATGGTCGAGTACGCGGCGGGCGGCATGGAAACGCTGGTAGATTACATTTACGACCATCTGGATGAGTTCCGCCTGCTGCTGGATTCTTCCTATGGCACGCGGTTCCACAACTTTGTGGACGAGATGGTGCGCATCGAAGTGGAGTATACCTACAAATATATGGAAGCTGTGGGCTACCCCAAACAGATGGGTGACGCTGCCACGGAGACAGTGCTGCACATGGTGACTACGGCTTATTTTGAAGGCATCTTTGAGGTGGTGCGCCACGGCATGAGTCGGGAGGAAGCCAAAAAGTATATCGATCTGCTGGGCCGGTATCATCACACCGGCTTTGGAGCTATTTTTCCGGGGCTGCCGGAATGAATTGGTTGGCAGGCCGCCGATCCCGGCGGCCTTTCCATAGAAATAAAAGTTAGCGGAAGCTAATAATTTCAAGGAGGGATTCCGAATGGAACAACAAAGCCCGGTGAAGCGCATCTGGGATCTGGGCGAAGCGGAGCATGGCAGGCTCATCACCGCCGTTGTGCTGGCGGTGGTCGGCGCTGTGTGCGGCATGGTGCCCTATTTTGCAGCGGCAAAGATCATCACTCTGCTGCTGGCAGGGGAGACCGCGCTTTCGGCCTATACCACCTGGCTGGTCACCGCTTTGTGCGGCTTCTGGCTGCGGACGGTGCTTTATAACGGCGCACTGTTCATTTCTCACAAGGCAACCTACAATATCCTCAAAACCATCCGGCAGAAGCTGCTGGCAAAGCTGCCCAAGCTGCCCCTTGGCACCGTGATGGACACGTCCAGCGGCAAGTTCAAGCAGACCATCGTGGATCAGGTGGAGAGCATGGAGACGACGCTGGCCCATCTCTTCCCGGAGATGACGGCCAACATCGCGGCCCCGGTGCTCACCATCCTCTATCTGTTCGTGCTGGACTGGCGCTTGGCTCTGCTGAGTCTGGCGGTGTTCCCGGTGGGCTTCTTCTTCATGAAGAAGGTCATGGGCGGCTATGGCAAGGACTATGCCGGTGCCGTGCAGGCTACGACCGAGATGAGCACGACCCTCATCGAGTACATCAACGGCATCGAAGTCATCAAGGCGTTCAATCAGGGCAATAAGTCTTACGCCAAACTCACTGACAAGGTGCGCTACAATGCCCAGTATTATGTGAACTGGATGAAAAAATGCCAGTTTGGCATGGCCATGGCTTACGGTTTCTTCCCGGCACAGATGCTGACCGTTCTGCCTGTGGGCTGGCTGCCGTGGATGCATGGCAGCCTGAGTGCTGAGACCTTCCTCACCGTCATCATTCTGGCTCTGGGCATGGCTGCTCCCATCGTGGCGGCGTTCAACTTTGTGGACACGCTGGCACAGGTGGGCACCACCGTGGGCCAGGTGGACGAGATCCTGAAAGGCGAAGAACAGGATCACGGTGATAAGCCTGCAGTTTTTGCAGGCCATGACATCGAGCTGAAGAACGTTTCCTTCGGCTACCATGACGACAAGGAGATCCTGCACGACGTCAGCCTGACCATCCCGGCAGGCAAAATGACCGCTCTGGTGGGCCCCTCCGGTTCCGGCAAGTCCACCATTGCCAAACTGGCAGCGGGCTTCTGGGATGTGAAGCAGGGCACCATCACGCTGGGCGGCTGTGACCTCAAGAGCATCCCGCTGACTCAGCTGTATGAGCAGACGGCCTATGTTTCGCAGGACAACTATCTGTTCGACGACACTGTGCGCGAGAACATCCGCATGGGCCGTCTGAACGCTACCGATGCCGAGGTGGAAGCAGCAGCTCATGCTGCTGGCTGCGACAGCTTTATTGGTGAGCTGGAGCACGGCTATGATACCATGGTAGGCGGCGGTGGTGCTCACCTCTCCGGCGGTGAGCGCCAGCGCATCGCCATTGCACGCGCCATGCTCAAGGATGCGCCGGTCATCATTCTGGACGAGGCCACTGCTTACATCGACCCCGAAAACGAAGCTGTCATCCAGAAAGCTGTGAACGCTCTGGTGAAGGACAAGACGGTCATTGTGATCGCACACCGCCTGTCCACCATCACCGGTGCGGCCAACATCGTTGTGGTGAAGGACGGCTGCATTGCTGCGCAGGGCACCCACACCCAGTTGCTGGCCGGCAGCCCGCTTTATCGTGAGATGTGGCAGGCGCACATGGGTGCAAAGGAGGGTGACGCAGAATGATCGAAGCATTCCGTAAGATCTGGCAGTTTTCCGGCAAGGAACGCGGCAATATCAACAAGTCTGTGGTGGTCAGCGTGGGCAACGCGTTGCTGCAGATGTGTCAGGTGGGGGCCATCTATCTGGTGGTGCTGGGCCTGACAAGCGGCAGTGTGTCGGGCGGCGTGGCCTGGGCCGCGCTGATCCTGGTTCTGGTGAGCATCTTTGGCGGGGCTGTGGCGTCCAGCTATTCCAAACAGCTGCAGACCCACGCAGGCTATTTCATGGCAGCTGATCGCCGCATTGCCATCGCTGATAAGCTCAAGAGCGTGCCCATGGGTTACTTCAACGAGAGCAGTCTGGGCCAGCTGTCTGGTGTGTGCACCTCAGTGGTGGGCACCATTGAGACCATGGTGCCCATGGTCCTGGTGAACATCCTGGGCGGTCTCATCACCACCGCAGTGTTCGCAGTGGTCATCCTTGTGTTCGACTGGCGCATCGGCCTCATCACGCTGGCAGGCATCCTCGTGTATCTGGCTGTGGTGTCCGCCATGGAAAAGAAGTCCGCCCTCATTGCAAACGACACGCAGAAGAGCCAGACGGCCCTGATCGAAGCCGTTCTGGAGGATGTGCAGGGCATGAGCGTCATCAAGTCCTTCAACCTGTCCGGCCGCGGTGACAAGAAGCTGCAGGACGCTGTGGAGGCCAACCGCAAGGCAAACCTTGAGGTGGAGAAGGTCATGACCCCTTACACCGCTGCAGAGGAAGGCGTGCTGCAGCTGGCAAGCGTCTGCATGATGCTGGCGGCCATCCGGCTGTGGCTGGGCGGCACTATGTCTCTGGCAAATGCCCTGATGGTGCTGGTCATGTTCTTCATGGTGTTCAACCAGATCAAGGCTTTCGGCATGGGCGTGTCCATGCTGCGCCTTGCTGCGGCCAGCATTGACCGTACTGAGCAGACCGAGCAGATGCCCAAGATGGACGAGCACGGCGAGGCCGTTTCGCCTGCAAAGCATGACATCGTGTTCGACCATGTGAATTTCTCCTATGAGCACAAGCAGATCCTGCATGACGTCAGCCTGACCATCCCCGATAAGACCACCACTGCCATCGTGGGCCCCTCCGGCTCCGGCAAATCCACTCTGTGCAGCCTGATGGCCCGCTTCTGGGATGTGGACAGCGGCAGCGTGAAGATCGGCGGTGTGGATGTGCGGGACTACACGCTGGAAAGCCTGATGGATCAGATCAGCATGGTGTTCCAGAATGTGTACCTGTTCGCTGACACCATTGAAAACAACATCAAGTTCGGCTGCCCGGATGCCACCCATGAGCAGGTGGTGGAAGCCGCCCGCAAGGCCTGCTGCGATGACTTCATCGAAGCCCTGCCCGACGGCTACAACACGGTCATCGGTGAGGGCGGCGAGAAGCAGCGCATCAGCATTGCCCGCGCCATGCTGAAGGATGCGCCCATCGTCATTCTGGACGAAGCCACTGCAAATGTGGACCCCGAAAATGAGGACCGCCTGCAGAAGGCCATTGAAGCTCTGACCCGTGACAAGACCATCATTATGATCGCTCACCGTCTCAAGACCGTGAAGAACGCCGATCAGATCCTGGTGGTGAATCACGGCAGCATCGTGCAGAAAGGCAAGCACGAAGAGCTGATCGGTCAGCCCGGCATCTACGCCGCCTTTGTTGGCGGACGCAAGCAGGCCGAGGGCTGGAAGCTCTGAATCCTGACCAAGCCAACACTCCTTTCATCATAACCGACAAAAGGCCCTCCGGGCTGTGGAACGCTGCTTTTGCAGAGTGTTTTCACACAGCGGAGGGCCTTTTGCTGTCTGAGATGGGGCAAATCGTCAGATTTTATGAAAAAACTGCACGAAACAATAGTCATGTCATGGAACTGCACAAAATCGAAAAAACACGACAAAACCTATTGACGAAATAGGAAAGTGGGATTATAATACAGCCATCACCTACAAACCTACAAGATTGATGGAAAGAAAGGGGCGCGCAGATCATGATGATGGAATACGGAATGTGTTGTTGTCGAATGTCGTACCACCGGGCATGGAATGCACACGGGGTAAAAGAGCTGCGCGCACCAGGCTGGAACCAGAGGGTTCCGGAATGACCAGGCAGTCTTTTATCACGCAAATGCCCGGAAGCTGAAGAAACATCAGCTTGCCGGGCATTTTTTGTATCAGGAAGAGAGGTTTTGAAGATGTCTATCGTAGAAAAGGCACTTGCCGAACAGGATTATATCGTATCGCTGCGCCGGGATTTCCACGCTCACCCGGAGATCAGCCTGCAGGAGTTCCGCACTGCACAGCGCATTGAAGAAGAACTGGACAAGCTGGGTATCCCGCACCAGCGCAGTGGAGAGACCGGCGTTTATGCCGAGATCAAGGGCGAACAGCCCGGCACCGGCGTCATCGCCCTGCGTGCCGACATTGACGCGCTGGCTATCACTGAGACCCACGAGGTTACGTACAAGTCCCAGACGCCCGGCGTGATGCACGCCTGCGGCCATGATTCCCACGCCGCCGCCCTGCTGGGTGCAGCGAAGCTGCTGGCAGCCGAAAAGGCAAACTTCGGCGGCACCATCCGCCTGTTCTTCCAGCCCGCCGAGGAGATCGGCAAGGGCGCAAAGGAATTCATCCGGGATGGTCATCTGGACGGCGTGCAGCGGGTGTTCGGTCTGCACGCGGCATCCGACCTGCCGGTGGGCACCATCGGCGTGACGGCGGGCTCCAACAACGCTGCTGTGGACGGCTTCAAGATCATCGTGCACGGCGTCAATGCCCACGTCTCCACCCCGCAGCTGGGCGCAGACGCCTTGTATGTGGCCAGCCAGATCGTGGTGGCCGCACAGGCTCTCACCACCCGCCGCCATGTGCCCACGGAGCCCATGGTCATCGGCATCGGCACCCTGAACGCCGGCACTGCCTACAACATCGTGGCCGGCCATGCTGAGCTGGAAGGCACCACCCGCACCTTGACCCCGGAGACCCGCGCTGCTGTCCGCGAGCAGATCGACGCTCTGGCAAAGCAGACCGCCGCCCTCTACGGTGCATCGGCTGATGTGGAGTGGACGGACATCACCCCCGCCCTCATCAACCCGGCCGAGTTCAGCGCTGACGTACAGGCTCAGGCCCGCAAGCTGGAGGGTGTGAATGTCATCACCAACCGCCCCGTTTCGCTGGGCGGCGACAACTTTGCAGAGTATCAGCAGAAGGTGCCCGGCGTCTATGCCTACCTGGGCACCCGCGACCCGGAAAACCCCAACACCGCCCTTGCCCACCACAACGACGGCTTTGACATCGGCGAAAAGGCCCTGCCTTACGGCACGGCGCTGTACGCACAGGTGGCCCTGTGGTGGCTGCGGGAAGGAGCAGAGCAGGCATGATCGAATTTTCTCATCTGAACAAGACATTCGTCAGCCGTGCCGGTAAGGTGGAGGCCCTGAAGGACGTGAGCCTGACCGTGCAGGACGGCGATATCTACGGCGTCATCGGCTTTTCCGGCGCAGGCAAATCCACACTGATCCGCATGGCGAACCTGCTGGAACGGCCGGACAGCGGCAGCATCAAGATCGATGGTGTGGAGCTCACCGGCCAGACCGAAGCCCGGCTCATCCCGGTGCGCCGCAAGATCGGCATGGTGTTCCAGCAGTTCAACCTGCTGGAATCCCGCACCGTGGCCCAGAATATTGAGATCCCCATGAAGCTGGCGGGCGTCGCACCGGAAAAGCGCACTGCCCGGGTCAAAGAGCTTCTGCGGTTCGTGGAGCTGAGCGACAAGGCCAACACCTACGTCAGCCGCCTGTCCGGCGGTCAGAAGCAGCGCGTCGGTATCGCCCGCGCTCTGGCCCTTTCGCCGTCCATCCTGCTGTGTGACGAAGCCACCAGCGCCCTCGACCCCCAGACCACGGAGTCCATTCTGGCTCTGCTGAAAAAGGTCAACCGGGAGCTGGGCGTCACCATCCTGCTCATCACCCATCAGATGCAGGTGGTGCAGCGCATCTGCAACAAGGTGGCCGTCATGGAAAATGGCCGCATCGTGGAGCAGGGCACTGTCCTGGAAGTGTTCGGCAGCCCCAAACAGGAGATCACCCGCAGCTTTGTGCGGGCCATCATTCAGGACGAGGTGCCCCAGAGCATCCAGAAGATCGTCAAGGCCGACGGCAAGGGCGGCAAGGTCGAAAAGCTCAAATTTGTGGGCAGCACGGTCAACGAGCCGGTCATTGCTGAGATCTGCCAGCAGAGCGGCGTGGAGGTGAACATCCTCTGCGCCAGCGTGCAGGAGATGCAGGACAGCGTGATGTGCGTGTTCCTGCTGCGGCTGCTGGGTGAGGAAAAAGCCATTGCTGCCGCCGAAGCCTTTATCGACAAGACCGGCGTTCTGCGTGAGGAGGCCGTGCTGAAATGAAACAGAAAATCTTTGGCGTCACCGTGGCCAAGCTCACAGCAAGCTTTGGGCAGACCGTCTACATGGTGGGCCTGTCGCTCTTCTTCGGTGCTATCCTGGGCATCCTGCTGGCACTGGTGCTGGTGCTGTGCCGCAAAGGCGGCCTGAAAGAAAACCGCATCGTCTACGGCATTGTCAGCACCTTCGTCAACATCGTGCGCAGCGTGCCCTTCGTCATCCTCATCGTTACCATCATGCCGCTGACCCGTGCCATCATGGGCACCACCATCGGCAGCACGGCAGCTCTTGTGCCGCTGATCTTCTACATCAGCCCCTACATGGCCCGCCTGGTGGAGAACAGCCTGCTGGAAGTGAACGACGGCATCATTGAAGCTGCCCGCGCCATGGGTGCCACCACCTTCCAGACCATCTGGAACTTCCTTCTGCCGGAAGCACTGGGCTCCATCGTTCTGGCGCTGACCACCGGCACCATCGGCCTGCTGGGCGCATCCGCCATGGCCGGCTATGTGGGCGGCGGCGGCATCGGCGACCTGGCCCTGACCTATGGCTATCAGAAATTCAACACACCACTGATGATCTTCACGGTCGTGATCCTCATCATTGTGGTGCAGCTGCTGCAGGCATTTGGCAACTGGCTGTCCCGCCGCCTGCGTGAACACAACTAAGTTTTCTGCCTGTTCCGCACTTGGGCGGAAAGGCTCATGAATTTTGAAAAATTAGAGGGGAATTTATTATGAACACTCGTAAGATCAGCCGCAACTCCTTCCTGAAGCTCACCGCCGCCGGTCTGGCCGCTGCCGCTCTGGCAGCATGCGGCGGCAACAGTGCCTCCACTTCTGCTTCTTCTGCAGCTGCTTCCAGCACTGCTGCATCCGGCGGCGCTGCTGCCGCTTCCGGCGACGCAGGCACCATCCGCTACGGTAAGTCTCAGGGCCCTTACACCGAGCTGTTTGAAGCTGCCATCGTGCCCATTCTGGAAAAAGAGGGCTACACCGTGGAGGGCACCGACTTCTCCGAGCTGCTGACCGCTGACATCGCCCTGAACGACGGTGATGTGGACGTGAACGTGGAGCAGCACACCGCTTACGCTGAGAACTTCAACGCCAGTTATGACGGCGACCTGACCCCCATCAGCCCCATCCCCACCGTCCCGGCAGGCATCTTCTCGGCCAACCACACCAGCCTGGATGAGATCACTGACGGCGCAAAAGTGGCCGTGCCCAACGATGCTTCCAACACTGCCCGCGCCTACGTTCTGCTGCAGAAGGCCGGCTGGATTACGCTGGACAGCAGCGTGGACCTGGCTGTCGTTACTCAGGACGACATCGTGGAGAACCCCCACAACATCGAGTTCACCGAGATGGCCAGCCTGAACATCCCCAGCGCTCTGCAGGACTTTGACTACGCTGTCATCACCGGCAGCATCGTCTACAATGCAGGCATTGATGCCTCCACCGCTCTGCTGACCGAGGATGTTCTGCCCCAGCTGATCCTGCAGGTGGTCGTCAAGAAGGAGAATGTTGACACCGACTGGGCCAAGGCCATCGTGGCAGCTTACCACTCCGACGAGTTCAAGCAGTATATGGACGAAAACAACAACGGTCTGTGGTACATCCCGGACGAGCTGAAGTGATCCAGAACAGAATAAGAAAACAAAACACCGGAGCGATGCGCTTTCCCAAGAGAAAGGCACCGCTCCGGTGTTTTATGATACAGCGGGAAAAATCAGTCCAGCACGGGGATGTCCAGCCCGAACTCCAACGGGCGGAACCGGGGGCAGACGTTCTCGGTGATGGCGATGACCGAGGCGGCCAAGCGGCTGCCAATCTCGCAGGAGGCAGGCAGATTCTTGCCGTAGGTCAGGCCGATGACCGTACCGGCAAAAAAGGCGTCGCCGGCACCGGTGGTGTCGATCACGTCCACTTTTTTGGCGGGCACAGTGCCGCTTTCACCGCTGGCACGGGCATACACTGCACCCTGTCCGCCCATGGTGACCACCATGCAGGGGATGTTGGCGCTGTGCACATTGGCAGCCAGAACTTCCCGCATGGCAGAGGGGGACAGGTGACCGTAATCGTCCGAGAAGAGCAGCCCGGCCTCCTGCTGGTTGCACACAAAGCAATCCACCTGCTGCAGAAAATCGCGGCGCTCCATGGCGATGCTCATGTTGGAAATGGCAGCAAAGACTTTTTTGTTATACTTTTTGGCATAGCGCAGAACCTGCTTCACCGTCTCTTTTTCCAAATCCAGTTCCAGCGCGATGCTGTCGCAGTCCTTGAAGATCTCGTCGCCCTGCTCTTCCAGCAGGCGGGTGAGGGGAGTGGTGTCCGGGCGCTTGGAGATGGAGGCGCACACATCGCCGTCGTTGTTGAATACGGCCAGCCAGGTGCCCATGCCGTCCTTCACACGGCGGATGTACTGGGTGTTCACCTTGTGATCCTTCAGCTTGTCAATGATGTCCTGCCCCATGCCGGTGTCATCCACCAGACCAACAAAGGTGGGACGCAGCTCTACGTTGGCGATGTCCTCCACGATGTTGCGGCTCACACCGCCGTGCACCTGCTCCACCCGGCCGGAGTTGCGCCCGCCCGGAATGTAGGTGGAAAGGGGATAACCCTTGATATCCACAAAAACGGCTCCGATGACTACGATTCCCATAGAAAAACCTTCCTGCAAAATTAGTTTACCCTCATTATACCAGTTCTTTCCCGCAGAATCCATCTTTTTTGCCGCACCAGCCCGAAAATGCCCGAAGAATGCCGCAGCCCCTTGCAAAAATGGCAAAAATTCGTTATAATAAAATAAAAGGTTGTGAAATAGAACAACTGAAATTGGAGGGAGGCGGCCGCTGTGGCAGGCACACGCAGTTATCTGGCCATTGATCTGAAGAGCTTTTACGCCTCGGTGGAGTGCGTGGACCGCGGCCTTGACCCGCTGACCACAAATCTTGTGGTGGCCGATGCCTCCCGCACCGAAAAGACCATCTGTCTGGCGGTGTCGCCCTCCCTCAAGGCGTACCGCATCCCGGGCCGGGCCCGGCTGTTTGAGGTGGTGCAGCGGGTGAGCGAAGTAAACACCCAGCGTCTGCGCAATGCGGTGCGGCAGCGCAAAGCTGTGCGCAAGGCTGACGGTCAGCCGGATTTTGCCGGGGCCAGCACCGATGCCCCCACACTGGACAAGGATCCCGCGCTGCGGCTGGACTACATTGTGGCCCCGCCTCGGATGGCGCGGTATCTGGAAGTGTCCAGCCAGATCTATAAAATATATCTGAAATATGTGTCACCGGATGATATCCACCCCTATTCCATCGACGAGGTGCTCATTGACGTGACCGGCTACCTGCCGCTGTACAAACTCACGGCCCACGAACTGGCCATGAAGATGGTACGGGATGTGCAGCAGGCCACCGGCATCACAGCCACGGCAGGCATTGGCACAAACCTCTATCTGGCAAAGCTTGCCATGGACATTGTGGCCAAGCACATCCCGCCGGACGCTGACGGCGTGCGCATTGCCCAGCTGGACGAGGAGTCGTTCCGGTATCTGCTGTGGGATCACAGGCCCATGACCGACTTCTGGATGACCGGCCCTGCCACGGTCAAAAAGCTGGAAGCCCACGGCATCCACACCATGGGAGAGCTGGCCCGCATGTCGCTGTACAACGAGGACTGGCTCTACGACACCTTTGGGGTGGATGCGGAACTGCTTATCGACCATGCATGGGGGCTGGAACCCTGCGGCATGGCGCAGATCAAAAGCTATCGTTCCAGCACCAACAGCATTACCGAAGGGCAGGTGCTGGCCTGCCCCTACACTTACGAAAAGGCAAAGCTCATCGTGCGGGAAATGGCGGAGACGCTGATGTTCCGTCTGACAGATAAGCAGCTGGTGACCGACTCTATCACTCTGGAGATCGGCTATGACCGGGAGAATGTGGACAGCGGCAGCTACCGGGGCACCACCCAGACCGACCGCTATGGCCGCACCCTGCCCAAAGCTGCCCACGGCACTGCTCGGCTTTCGGCCCCCACCAACCTGGGCAGCCGGATCATCGGGGAGAGCGTAAAACTGTTTGAGCGCATTGCCGACCCGGCCCTCACGGTGCGGCGCATCACCCTGAACGCCAACCGGGTGCTGCCGGACGAAGGGGTGTATCAGGTGGATCTGTTCACCGACACCCGCAAGCTGGAAAAGGAGCGGCGGCTGCAGCAGGCCATGCTGGGCATCAAGAACAAATACGGCAAAAACGCGGTGCTCAAGGGCAGCAGCTTTGAGGAAGGTGCCACCATGCGTCAGCGCAATGGACAGATCGGCGGTCACAGTGCCGGGGCGGAGGCAGAAGATGGAAAACTATAAAACAAGCCGCATCGGGCAGAACACCGCCCGCAAGTATGCGGATATTCTGGACAAACAGCGCCCCTGCAGCGAGGAATCACTGCGCAGGCACCCGCGCATGAGCCTGCAGAACCGGGCCAAGATCTTTTCGCCCTTTGCGGCCCTGCGCGGCTATGACGAGCAGCTGGAAAAGGTGCGGCAGGCAGAGCGCGCCGCACGGGAAATGCCAGACGATTCGCTGACCGACTGGGGTGCCTGAACTGCTCATGCCATAAAATAAAAAATCTCCCGGAAACGTGCAGAAATGCAGTTCCGGGAGATTTTGTTTGTGGGATATCTTACAGGGCAGTGCGGGCTGTTCTGACCAGAAACTCCATGGCTTCCACGGGGTACTGCCCGGCGGCGGTCTCGCCGGTGAGCATCACGCTGGCCGCGCCGTCCAGCACGGCGTTGTAAATGTCGCTCACCTCGGCACGGGTAGGCACAGCCCGGGTGCACATGCTGTCCAGCATCTGGGTCACCACCATGAAGGGCACCCCTGCCGCCCGGCAGGCGGCGGAAAGCTGTTTCTGGCAGCGGGGCAGCTCCCAAAGGGGCATGGCGTTGCCCAGATCGCCCCGGGCAATGACTACCTCGTCCACCAGATGGAGAAACTCCGGCAGGGTGCGCACGCCGGTCATGTTCTCGATCTTTGCAAAGATGCGGATCTCCGGGGCCCCGGCCTCATCCAGCGCCCGGCGCAGGGTGCGGATGTCCTCTGCGCCCCGCACAAAGGGCAGCATCACTCCGGTGACGCCGCACTGCTTTGCGATTTTCAGGTTCTCAAGGTCTTCCGCCGTCAGGGTGGGGGAAGGCACCGTCAGGCCCGGGGCTGCAATGCTTTTGCGGCTTTGCAGCACGCCGCCCCGCAGCACGGTGCAGAGGAGCGCGTCTGCTTCGGTGCGCGTCACCTGAACAAGAAGCCTGCCGTCGTCCAGCAAAAGCTGCTGCCCGGGGGCTGCGGCCTGCACCAGCGCTTCCGGGCAGGGGATGCCGCCTGCGCCAAGACGCACAGAACTGCCCTCAGTCAGAGCCACAGGCTGGGCCAGCCGCCCAATGCGCAGTTCCGGCCCCTGCAGGTCAATGAGCAGCTCCCGGATGCCGACGGCGCGGATCATTTCCAGCCAGTCGGAATACTGGGCAAGAGAGCCGTGGGAAAGATTCATGCGGATGCCGGTCATGCCGGCGTCCACCATGCGGCGCAGTGTTTCCGGCTGGGCACAGGCCGGGCCGATGGTGCCATAGAAATCCAAGATCGTTTCCCCCTATCCTTTTTTCGCTTCGTTATCACATGAATCTATTGTAGCATGAATGGCCCGGGTTGAAAAGGGCACGGCGAAACGGACGGAAATCGAATGTGAGCAAAACCGAGGAAAGAGATTTCCTCGGTCTTTATTTACACGTTTTTCAGTGCGTCTTTCAGAAAACTGCACAGCAGATCTGTGCAGGGGTGACGCTCCTGCCCGGGGCATAGAAATGCGGAGCAGAGGGGAGGCATCCCCTCCAGCACCACATCCTTGACCGTATCGGTCTCATAGAAACTGCTGCTTTCGAACCGGTTCAGGGCAAGGCAGTTCTGTTCCTGCACCTGATACAGAACCTGATAAAACTTTTCACCGATCTCAAGACGGGGATGGGCGCCGGTCTTGTCCAACGCGGCCCAGAGAGGAGCCAGTGCATCCGGGTCAAATCCAGGGACAAAGAGGGTCTCACCGTCCAGTTCGGCGGGGGAGACGCTCTGACACGCCCAGAATCGTCCGCCGCGGGAAACCAGAAGGGCAGTCGTGTGCCGTGTCAGAGTCGTGCGGGCAAGATCGGGTGCGCAGCCGCCCAGATCCATCACGAGCCCGGCGTCAAGTTCCCCCTGATGCAGTTTTTCCGGGACGGCATCATTGGAGAGGGAGAGCACTTCCAATGGAATGCCTGCATAC
Organism: Barnesiella intestinihominis; assembly: GCA_963656875.1. Taxonomy (GTDB): domain Bacteria; phylum Bacillota; class Clostridia; order Oscillospirales; family Ruminococcaceae; genus Faecalibacterium. Next base: position 54,280 of record CAVKKE010000002.1, read on the forward strand.
TGACGCCGGAACGCTTCCAGCGCATTGCCCAGAGGGGGAAGATAATCCGGCACCAGGGCCACGCTGATGCCCAGACGCAGCGGCGGGGACTGGATGTCCTGATAAGCCTGTGCACACATCCGGTCAAACTGTTCCACCACCGGCGCTGCCTGTGCTCGGAAACGCTCGCCCTTTTCGGTCAGAGCAAGATGATTGCGGACATTGGTGAAAAGCCTGCCGCAAAGCTCGGCTTCCAGTGCGGCAATGCTCAGCCGCAGGGCCTGCCGGGACAGATACAGCCGGTCGGCGGTGTGGGTATAGTTCAGATCTTCACACAGGGCAAGAAAATAGTGTAGCTGCTGGATGGTCATGATGATTCCTCAAAACGTAAGTTTTACTTGATACTTATAAGGATATTATATCTTCTTTTTCTTTGCTTGTAAATGTGATAATTTTAACAAGAAAAGCAAAGAATTTTTGCTGATTGAATGTTTTTTGGAAGAAAGAGAAGAAAGGAATCACACACTATGGAAAAGATCTCCCGCAAAGGTTTCCTGAAAATCGCTGCTGCTGCCGCCATGAGCAGCGTGACCGCCGCCGGTCTGGCTGCCTGCAATGCTGCCAGCAGCTCTGCCGCGGCTTCGTCCAGCGCCGTCGGCATCTACACCCCCGGCACTTACACCGCCACTGCCAAGGGCATGAGCGAGATCACCGCCACGGTCACCTTCGACGCCACCAGCATCACCAAGGTGGAGCTGGACCTGTCCGGCGAGACCGACAGCATCGGCCAGGCCGCCAAGGACAAGCTGATCGAGCAGGTCATGAACGCACAGACCAGTCAGATCGACGGCGTGACCGGTGCCACCGTCACCAGCAAGGCCGTGCAGAATGCTGTGGCAGACTGCATCCGTCAGGCCAGCGGCGGCGTCATCAACCCGGCCCAGCAGCCTGCTGAGGAAGAAGCTTCTTCTGCCGACTGGCTGGGTGAGGAGCCCGAAGTAGCCGAGAGCGACATCAAGCAGACCGTGGACTGTGAAGTTCTGGTGGTGGGCGCAGGCTCTTCCGGCACCTTCGCCGCTGCGGCTGCTGCCGAAGCCGGTGCAAAGACCATCCTGATCGAGAAGTTCAACCACGATATGGCCAGCGGCATCCGCGACACTCTGGCAGCCTGCGGCTCCAAGCAGCAGCAGGAAGACGGCGACGATGTGAGCAAGAAGGACGCCGTGCGTTACCTGTGCAACTGGAGCCAGGGCTACACCCGCCGCAGTCTGGCTCAGGTGTGGGCCGACCGCAGCGGCGAGACCATGGACTGGTTCACCGATGTTCTGGCTGAGAGCGGCATCGACTTCCGCCACGAGATCGACGAAAAGCACGACAATGACAACTATGAGGTGCTGGATGTCGGCCACAGCACCCAGTATGGCGAAGAATACAGCGAGCAGCTGACTATGGACGCCGTGCTCAAGCACGCAGAGGCAGATGGTCTGGAAGTGCAATATGAGATCACCATGGTCAAGCTGGAAAAGGACGGCGGCCGTGTTACCGGCCTCATCGCCAAGAACGCCAACGACGAGTATGTGCGCTACAACGCATCCAAGGGCGTCATTTTGGCCTGCGGCGGCTACAGCGGCAACGACACCATGATGAAGGCCCTGCAGCCCCAGAGCGTGGAACAGACCTGCATCAACTACTCCAAGCCCGGCGCCAAGGGCGACGGCATCAAGGCGTGTCTGTGGGCTGGTGCCATCATGGACACTACCCACACCTCCATGATCTTCGACCGCGGTGCCATCAAGCCCGACCAGACCGGCGAATATGGCAAGGCCAACGACGGTGCCCTGTTCTGGATGGGCAGCCAGCCGTTCCTGAAGGTGAACCTGAATGGCGAACGCTTCATGAATGAGTATATGCCTTATGATCTGGTGCTGCATGCAGCTGCCAGCCAGCCCTACCACACCTACTGCACCGTGTGGGACAGCAAGTATGCTGAGGACTGCGAAAAATTCGCTACCCACGGCTGCAGTCGCCTGTACCCTCATGTCAATGGCACCAACCCTGTGTTCGACATGGGCTATGTGCAGATGCTGAACGCTGATCTGCAGGATCAGGGCTACATCGTGGAGGCCGACACCATCGAAGAACTGGCCGATAAGCTGGGCCTGCCGAAGGACACCTTCACCGCCACCGTGGACCGCTACAACGAGCTGGCCGCAAAGGGCGAGGACGAGGACTATGGCAAGGAGAGCTATCGTCTGTCCACCCTGAGCGAGGCTCCTTTCTACGGCGTGCGCCAGTCCGGCGGCTACCTGATCTGCACCATGGACGGCATCC
>CAVKKE010000003.1:0-53772 GCA_963656875.1 Barnesiella intestinihominis
TCAGCGGGGTGCGCAGGTCGTGGGACATCTCGGTGATGAGGTTCTTCACCTTGGCAGACGCCTGAGCTTCCTCTTCCTGCTGCTGGCGCAGGGTGACGCGCATGGAATCCAGACAGGATGCCAGCGTGGTGAGCTCATCCGAGCCCTGAATGGTGATCGGGTGTTCGAGATCGCCGCCCTCCATGGCCTGGATCTCTTCGCTGAGCTGCACGACATACCGCACGATCTTGCGGCTGTTGAACAGGAAAAATCCTGGGAACCACCACAGAATGCACAGGGCCAGCAGGATCTCACAGCCGGTGCTGTAGTAAGTGTTGAAGCCGTTATAATAGAGCAGAACTTCCGCTTCGCCGTCCTCGAACTCAAGGATATAATGCGGTGCCCAGTCATAAAAAGGGGTCTGCTGCTGGGTCTGCTGCACTTCCTTGGGAGCAAAAGACGAATAGATCAGCTTTCGGTCGTGGTACAGTTCCAGCAGGATATACCGCCGCTTTCGGGACCAGTCAGTGATCTCCTTCACGTTGGTGCTGGCAAGGTGGTTTTCAGTGACGTACTCCTGCAGCTCCTGCACCTGCTTCTGGGTGGCCCAGGTCTGCGTCCCGGGGCGGTTGAACCAATATCGCAGGCTGTGGCTCAGCACCACCTGTGAAAAGGCCAGCAGCAGAACACTTTCCAGCCCCGCCAGCAGAATCATCCGGATAAACTGTCTTGCAAGGCCGTGTTTCCGGTTCATCGTGCAGTCTCCTCTCCGGTGACGAAGCGGTAGCCCTTGCCCCACACGGTGCACACGCGAGTGGGCTTCTGGGGGTCAGTTTCCACCTTCATGCGCAGGTTGCGGATGTGCACCATAACTGTGCCGTTGGAAACGTAGTAATAAGGCTCGTTCCACACAGTCTCATAGATCACCTGCACCGAGAAGATGCGCTGCGGGTTCTGCATGAGCAGGCGCAGAATCTTATATTCCGTCTCGGTCAGGTCTACTTCCTGCTCGTCCACCCAGACGCGGTTGCAGTCCAGCGCCAGACGCACCCCGTGGGACTGCAGAACGGTGTTCTGCGGAGTCTCGCGCTTCTGGCCTTTGCCCTGATAAACGCAGTACCGCCGCAGCAGGGCCTTGACCCGGGCGCTGAGTTCCGCAAAAGAAAACGGCTTTGGCAGGTAATCGTCACCGCCCGCCGTCAGGCCCAGCAGCTTGTCGGACTCCTGCGATTTGGCCGTCAGGAACAAAATTGGCACGGTGGAGGTCTTGCGGATCTCTTCGCACACCCGCAGGCCGCTCATGCCCGGCATCATGATGTCGAGGATCACAAGGTCCACCTCCGGGTTCATCATTTCCAGAGCCCGCAGCCCGTTTTCCGCTTCCAGAATGCGGTAGCCCTCCCCTGCCAGCAGAATGCGCACGCCGTCCCGGATGTCCGGGTCGTCCTCCACGATCAGGATGGTCTGTTCTGCCATAGTTACACTTCCCCCTTGTCGCTTATTCTGTTTCAGTATACCAGCAGGAACTTTTATTTTCCACAAAAGAATTCTTAGGAAAGCTTAAGAAAACTCCTTCAGTCTCGCATAAAGGGCCTTGTAGGGAACGCATTCATGCGTTCCGTTCGTTTCCCGGTAGATGGTTCTTTCCTTGCGGAGCGGATGAATCCGCTCCCTACAGACATACTGGAAACTTTCTGTACAGGTCAAAGTCTCGCATTTTGACGGAAGGAGTCATTTTCCCTCTATCTCCTCCACCAGCGGCAGATAGTCTCCGCAGTATTTTTTATAGAGCGGCTGCACCAGCTGGCGGAAATTTTCCAGTTCTTCTTCCGAAAGAGTGATCTCATGGCACCCGGCAGCAAGGGCAGCTTTGCGGGCAGCAGTCTCTTCCTGCGCCCAGAGCTCCCGTTCGTACCGGGCCGACTCGGCGGCGCACTCCCGCAAAATCTGGCGGTATTCTTCCGTCAGGGCAGACCAGGTCCTCCCGCTGGCCAGCTGAATTTCCGGCACGCGGCTGTGCTCATCCTTCGTATAGTACCGCGCCACTTTGTAGTGTTCCATGGAATAGTACGCAGGCCAGTTGTTTTCCGCTGCGTTGATCTGCCCCGTTTCCAGCGCGGAATACACATCGCTGTAGGCCAGCGTCTCAGGCACAGCGCCCAGCAGCCTGACCATATCAATGCTGATCTGCGAGTCCTGCACACGGACGACCCTGCCCGCCAGATCAGCAAGGCTGCGGATGGGCTGGCGGGCGTAGAAGGAGCGGGCACCAGCGTCATACCAGCTCAGGCCGATGCAGTCTTTTTCCTCGAACACCTGCAGGAATTCCTCTCCCAGTTCCCCGTCCAGCACCCGCCACATATGGTCGGCATCCCGGTAAAGGCACGGCAGCATCAGAACATTCAGCTTGAGCAGGTCGTCCGCGATAATGGACAGCGACAACCGGGCGAAATCCACCCCGCCGATGCCAAGCTGCGTCCACACGTCCTCCTCGGTGCCGTATTCCCCGCCCGACTTGACCTGAATGACCACCCTGCCGCCGGTGCGCTCCTGCACAAGATCTGCGAAATACTGAGCACCCCGGGTAGTGGGATAATCTTCAGGCTGGTTATCCGCATAGGTCAGCACGAAGTCCGGCACGGTCTGCGTCTGTTTTCCGCAGCCTGCCAGCTGCAGCGCTGCAAGCCCCATCCCGGCCAGAAAAGTCCGTCTGCGCATGACAGCCTCTCCCCCTTTCTTTCAGGAACAGTATAACGCATTCTGCCGTGTTTGTGCAACCAAAAAAGGCGGCGCTCTTCTGCAGAGCACCGCCTTTATAGGAGAAGAAGGGAATGTTTTGTTTAGATCAGGCCCATTGCCTGGGGCAGTGCCATGGACACTGCAGGGATGAAGGTGACCAGCAGCAGGCCGCCGATGATAGCCACATAATACATGAGCATGTAAGGCATGACCTTGGACAGCGAGGTGCGGCCCACCTTGATGCCGACGAACAAGGCATTGCCAACGGGCGGGGTGATGTTGCCGATGCACATGTTGTAAACGAGGATCAGACCGAACTGAATGGTGCTCATGCCAAAGCTCTGGCAGATGGGCAGGAACAGCGGGGTGAAGATCAGGATCGCAGGGGTAACATCCATGAAGGTGCCGGAGATCAGCAGGATCACGTTCATGATGAGCAGGATGATGTACTTGTTATTGGTCAGGCTCAACAGAGCGGCGGCAACCGCGTCGGGGATCTGCAGGAAGGCCATGACCCAGCCCAGGATGTTGGACACGCCGACCAGGAACACGACCATGCCGGACATCTTGGCAGAGTCCACGATGATCTTCCACAGGCTCTTGAGGTTGATGGAGCGGTAGAGGAATGCCAGGATCGGCGCGTACACAACGGCGATGGCAGAGCTCTCGGTGGCGGAGAACACACCGCCGATGATGCCGCCGATGACCACGATGATCAGGGACAGGGACGGCAGGGCGCGCAGGGTGCAGATGCCCAGGTTCTTCCAGTCGAACTTGCCGGGAGTGCCCTTATAGCCCAGCTTGATGGCCAGCAGAACGCCGACCACGCAGCAGCACAGAGCCCAGATGACGCCGGGGATGTAACCAGCCATGAACAGAGCTGCAACAGAAGTGCCGCCGGAAGCCAGAGAGTAGGTGATCAGAGCGTTGGTGCCGATGTTGGTCACCAGCAGAGCACCGGGCAGCTTGCCCAGAATGGCCATGACGAAGTCCACCAGACGCTTGGCGATGCCGCCCTGATTCATGATGTTGCCGGCCAGAATGAAGAACGGGATAGCAGTCAGGCTGAACTTGCTCATACCCACGAAGGTGCGCTGAGCAGCAGTCAGCACGGCAACGTTCAGATCGATGGACGAAAGGATGGCGGTCAGAGAAGCGACCGCCATGGCGTACGAAATGGGCACGCCGAGGAACAGCAGAACCAGCAGGACTGCCAGAATTACGAGCAAAGCTTGAATGGCCACAGTTTAGTCCTCCTTATTATTCTTATCAGCGTCGGCAGCCATTTCGGCTTCCACTTTTGCGTAATCGGGGTCTTCCACAGCGTCCAGGCTGATGGAACCATTGGCAATGCCGATGATGTTCAGCACGGAGTAGATCAGAATGATAACGCCGCAGATAGGCATAACCCAGTAGAACACACCCACAGCCACGCCCAGAGAGGGGGTCTGCTGGCCCATAGCCAGCTTGGACACCTGGAAGCCGCCGAACACCAGAATGGTGGCAGAGAAGATGAAGGCGATGACCTCGGCAAAGATGTTGAAGGCCTTGCGCATGGTGGGGCTGAAGTGGTCAATGACCACGGGGATGTTCATGTGGCCGCGCTCGCCGGAAACGATGGTGGCGCCCAGCATGCTGCTCCAGCCAAACAGGTAGCCCACCAGCTCTTCCGACCAGGTGGAGGGAGCGTTGAAGACGTAGCGTGCAATGACCTGATAGGTAGTCAGCACGACCATGACAGTCATGCTCAGACCGGCCAGCAGGTTCAGGACTTTATTCAAAGCGTTTCTGAGTTTTTCCATGATGCTTCTCCTTATTCTGCTGCGGTGTATTCGGCGTTGTATTCCTGAATGCGGTCGTAGATGGGCTGCAGTTCAGGATTTTCGCTCAGCACAGAGTCGTGCAACGGAGCCATGGCCTCCTGGAACGGAGCAGTGTCCGGGTACAGGAAGTTGACGTGCTGCTCCTCTTCCGCCTTTTTCTTGGCGGCGGCAACAGCGTCCTCCCATGCAGCCTGTTCGGTCTCCTTGACGATTTCGAAGCCCGCGTCAAAGATGGCGCGCTCCTCGTCGCTCAGGTTCTTCATGAACTCATAGTTAGCCACCAGCAGGTCGGGCACCATCTGGTGCATGTCATAGGAGTAATACTTGCAGATATCGCCGTGGCCGTTGTCGGTCAGGGCCAGCTCGTTGTTCTCTGCGCCGTCCAGGATGCCGGCCTGCAGAGCAGTGTACGCATCGCCGAAGCCCATGGGGGTGGCCGTGCCGCCCAGCAGACGCATCATCTCAACGTTGGTGAAAGACTGCTGCACGCGGATCTTCAGGCCCTTCAGGTCAGAAGGCTGGTTGATGGGGGTCTTGACGGTGTAGAAGTTGCGGGTGCCGGCGTCCAGCCAGGCCACAGTTTCCAGACCTGCCTTGGAAGTGGTCTTGAAGATGGGGTCAGTGACTTCGGGGTCATCCATGGCGGCGTGGTAAGCTTCCACGCTAGAGAACAGGTATGGCAGGTTGAAGATCTGGTACTTGGAGCTGAAGGTCTCCATGATGGCAGTGGAAGCCACCACGAAGTCGATAGCGCCGGTCTGGGTCAACTGCACCATCTCGTTCTGAGAACCCAGCAGCTCACTGGGGTAGACCTCCACGCGGTACTTGTCGCCCAGCTTTTCATTGATATGGTCGGCAAATGCCACCAGGCCCAGATGATCCGGGTGGGTCTGGGACTGCACATGGCCAATGCGGATGATGGTGCGGTCGTCTCTTTCCGCGCCGCCGCAGCCGGTCAGCATCATGCCACTTGTCAGTGCCGCTGCGCCCATCAGCGACAGAAACGTTCTTCTCTTCATGAATTGCATCCTCTCTTTTTCCATTCAGCGTGGTTTTTCTTTTATGACACTATTTTAACAAGATGTGAATTTTTTCGAAACGGGAATTTTTTGTGATAGCCAGCACGATTTTGTCATTGTTGTATCCAAGTGCAATTTTTGCCCTACCCAGACGAAAGAAACTGGCAAAAAATAAAGCCATAGGATGGTTCTAACATTTGGCAAGTCGTTTTATGTCAACATCCTCACCCTCTCAGGCGCTGACGCGCCAGCTCTCCCAAAGGGAGAGCCCTTGGCAAAACCTCAAACTTCACCTCATTGCCAAAGCCTCCCACTTTGGGGGAGGTGGCATTGCGCAAGCAATGACGGAGAGGGCGAGGCCGTTAACAAAAAACACCCGTCCTTTTCTCCTGCTGAATATCAGGAAAAAAGAACGGGCACTTTTATTCTGCTTTTATTGCACCGCTTTTTCAGCTGCTGCCATGCGGTACTCCGAAGGAGTCTGTCCTGTCAGGCGCTTGAACACCCGCGTGAAATAGTTGGCATCCGAGTAGCCCACTGCTGCGCCCACATCTTTCAGGCTCAGGCGCGGGTCAAGGATGAGCTGCCGCGCCTTGCCCACCCAGAACTCATTCAGGTAAGCCGAAAAATTCACCTTGAAGCACTGCTTGAACAGCTTGCAGAAGTAAGCATCTGAATAGCGCAGGGCTGCAGCGGCATCCTGCATGGAGATATCCTCCCGGTAGTGCGCTTCGATAAAGCTGCTGATCTCTGCCCGGATCAGGGTCGTGCGCACATCTTCGTCTTCTTCCCTGCGGACAGGTTCTACCGCAGGTGCAGGAGCCGGGGCCGGGCGGGGCGGCACCTGCGCCGACACCTGACAGATGGCTTCCTCCACGGCAAACACCAGTTCCTGCTCGTTGTAGGGTTTGAGCAGGTAATCCAAGGCCCGCACCGAAATGGCCTGCCGGGCGTAAGCAAATTTATCAAAACCTGTGAGGAACAGAATGGCGCAGCGCTTGTCTGTTTCACGAATTTTGCGGGCCACGTCCAGCCCTGTGGCACCCGGCATTTCGATGTCCAGCACTGCCACCTGCGGCTTTTCGCGCTCGAAGATCTCAATGGCTTCCCTGACGTTTTTAGCTTCATACAGAGTGATGAGATCCCCCAGATATTTCTGCAGGGTCTTGCACAGCACCTTGCGCTCGATCAGTTCGTCTTCCGCAACCATCAGCTTACACTTCATGAAACTTTTCGACCTCCTTGACCTTTTGGGGGATCTCGAACCGGATCACGGTGCCGTGCTCCGGGCGGCTGTAGATCTTCATGGCTCCGTCCGGGTAGAGCATCCCGATGCGGCGGGAGATGTTGCCCAGCCCGATGCTCTTTCCGGTCTGCTCACTCTGGGCGATCCTTTCCTGCAGCGTGTCCAGTTCTTCCGGCGTCATGCCCCTGCCGTTGTCCGCCACAGTCAGGATGAGCCGTTTGCCCTGCTGCCAGACCCGCAGCAGAATGCGTCCGCCCTCTTCGCAGGACTTGAGCCCGTGGGAAAACGCATTCTCCACGATGGGCTGCAGTGTGAAGGACGGCAGGCGCACCGTTGCCGGATCCACTTCAATTTTCTTTTCCACCGTAATGCGGCCGTCGAACCGCATCTGCTGCAGGTAGATGTAATCTTCCAGCCCTTCCAGTTCTTCTTCCAGCGTGACTTCCTGCTGCTTGGTGCGCAGGTTGTACCGGAACAGGCTGCCCAAGTGCACGATCATCTGGTCGGTGGTGGAAGCATCTTCCAGCCGGGCCATGCAGGAGATCATGTTCAGGGTGTTGAACAGGAAATGCGGGTTCACCTGGCTTTTCAGCACCTCCAGCCGGGTGTGCTCCAGATCTTTCTCCAAGGCCAGGTTCCGCACCTCTTCCCGGTGCAGCGCACTCAGGGTGGAGAGATGCTCCGCCATGGCGTGCTTCATCTGGTTGAAGGTGCCGGTCAGCTGGCCCACCTCGTCGCGGCTGTTCACGGGCAGGTCTGCGCCGGTGTAGTCACCTCCTGCAATGCTGCGGGATGCCTGCGCCATCCTCAGCAGCGGAGCCACCACCACCCGGGTCAGCACCCGGATGAGCAGCAGCATCAGTGCAACTGCCACAAGGAACAGCGCCAGATACAGCCATGACAGATGCTGGATGTTGGCCGCCTGACGGCTGTAAAGGGAATTCTCCTGCGCAAGAGTCGCCTGCGTCAGCCGCAGGGCATATTCGGCCAGATAGTCCTGCAGTTTCATCACCGCATACATCTGGTCGATGTAGCCGTCTGCCGAAGCGGACAGCTGCAAAAATTCATCCCGCTTCTGCTGATAGCCTGCATAGCCCTGCAGCAGGCTCCATGTGCGGGCATAGCGTTCCTCTCCGATTTTTGCATAATCGAAAGGCAGGGCCGCAAGGCTCTGCTCTGCAGCGGAGCAGGCTTCCGTGTAAGTCTGTTCACTCTCACTTGAGGGTTCCCGCACATAGCGCTCAAAAGCCCGGGCCTCTGCCTTGATGGCATCCTGCGCCGCGTAGCAGGCGGCGTTGTCCTCCATGAAGGTATCAAATGCCGCCACTGTCCACTGGCCGACGCCTGTCGCAATGCCGATGGAGATCAGGGTCACCAGCAGGATCGCCGCCAGCCAGCCTGTGACCTTTGCGCGCAGGGACATTCCGCCATGCACCTTTTCGCTGCTCATCCTGCTGTCCCCTTTCCTGCATCATCTTTTTTATCAGTATAATGATTTCCCGGCAAAAGTTCAACCGGAAGTCCTGCCCTTTTGCGTCAAAAAATGCCCTGACCTTTTCAGGCCCGGGCATTTTTGTTCACTTTATCAGCTTATCCCACAGGGCATTCCCGTCGGCCAGCTTTTCTTTGCCGACGCTTTCCGCCAGACGGCGGGCAATGTACCACTGGGTGTCCCCCGCATGTTCCAGCCCGGCAAGGGCAGTGTCATCCAGCGGGATGGCGAAATCCTCCACCCGGATGCTCTCCCCTTCCTCTGGATCGGTGCCGTCCAGGCGGCGGAAGCAGCCGTATTTCTGCTCCATCCCTGCGGGGTCGTCCACAAGGAAGATCATGCTCTCGCTGAGGTAAAAATCCGAGTTGAGCTTGTCCTCGCTGGACTCCATCAGCTTCTGCAGGGAAGCGTCCCGGGTCTCAAGCCCCAGTGCCAGCCAGATGCCTTTGACCTCCACCTTCACTTTTCCGTCGCCGTTCACATCGTCGGCCAGGGCTTCCAGCTTCGTTTCCAGCTCCGCCAGAAACTCCGTGTCCGGGTCCGTGCGGCTCACCACTGCTACCGTGTAGTCCGGCGTCACCTCCGTGACCCGGCTCCACACAAAATATCCCACGAGCAGCACTGCCGCCGCAATAGCCAACACATAGTACCAATGATAATGCCACCAGTTCGCCTGGGCCTCGGCTTTCGTCAGCTCGCGGGGCTCGTCCGGGACAAGGTCTTCGGGTTTGATGTCACGCTCGTAGCGGTAGGATGCCATGGCTGTGTCCTCTTTTCATTTTTCTTGCATTTATTATGATACCACAAATTCCCGGGCAGGGATACTCCGCCCGGGAATCGTTTATCAAAACCGTTCCGGTTTACACACGGGTGCGCAGGCACTTGAGGTTTTGGCCCCGCACGGTGAACTCACCGGTGCCCGCCGGGACGAACAGGCTTTCGCCCTTCTTCACGGGCAGGCTCTCGCCGGCGGCCGTCTCGGTCAGAGTTCCCTCGCCTTCCAGAATCAGCAGCGAAGTGAAAGAAGCCTCGTCGCAGACATCTTTGAAATCGCCCTCCACATCATCTACTGTGAAGTAATCGCACTGGGCCAGATGGCCGTGAAAATCGCATGGTTTCGGGGTGGTGCGCTCGGTAACATCCAATGCCTGCGGAATGTGCAGCTGGCGGGGCTTTCCGTCCGCACCCAGACGGCCATAGTCGTAGACGCGGTAGGTGACGTTGGAGTTCTGCTGGATCTCCGCCACAACGATGCCCTTGCGGATGGCGTGCAGGGTGCCGGAAGGGATGAAGAAGCAGTCACCCTTTTCCACCGGCACGGCGTTCAGCACATCGGTGAGGGTGTTGCCCTTGATGCGGCGCTCGAACTCTTCCTTGCTGATGTCGTGGGTGAAACCGTAGTAGAGGGTGGCACCGGGTTCAGCTTCCAGCACATACCACATCTCGGTCTTGCCGTACTGGTGCTCATGCTCCAGCGCATAGGCGTTGGAGGGATGCACCTGAATGGACAGGTCTTTCTTTGCGTCGATGAGCTTTGCCAGAATGGGGAAATTCTCGAACTTTTCGCAGTCGGTGCCAAGGCAGCCCGTGTGTGCATCAATGTACTGCTGCAGGGTGGTGCCGTCGGCCAGATAACTGGGGCCGTCCGGGTGGCAGGAAAGCATCCACGCTTCGCTCAGGGGGTGCAGGTCGCTCTGGATGCCGTACTCCGTGCGCAGTTTTTCGCCGCCCCAGAGATAATCCTTGCAGCTGGGGGTCAGTTTGATCGTTTTCATCTTCATTACCTTCTTCTCAAAAAGCCCTTTAAGCTTTCAGCAGTTCCTTGGCTGCATCGCCGAGTTTTGCATTGATGGCATCCGCTTCGGCTTCGGTGAGAGCCACAGCGGACAGATAGATCTTGATCTTCGGTTCCGTGCCGGAGGGGCGCACCATGAGCTTGGCCCCACCCGCAAGGCGGAACTCCAGCACATTGGCCTTCGGCAGGCCGGTGCCCTCGGTGTCGTAGTCCACCACGGACTCCACCGCAATGCCAGCGATCTCGGCGGGCGGCGTCTCGCGCAGGCGCTTCATGATGGCCTGCATGATATGCATTCCGCTTTCGCCCTCAAAGGCAAAGCTCAGCAGCGCGTTGCGGTAGCAACCGAACTCGGCATACAGCTTGTTGATGGCATCCAGCAGGGTCATGCCCTGCTTTGCATACCAGGCTGCGGCTTCGCAGACCAGCAGCGTAGCGTTGACCGCATCCTTGTCGCGGACATGTACACCGGACAGATAGCCGTAGCTTTCCTCAAAGCCGAAAATGTAGCGGTCAGCTTCCCCTGCTGCTTCCAGCAGGCCGATCTGCTCACCGATGAACTTGAAGCCGGTGAGGGTGCGGCGCAGCTCCACGCCGTACTTTTTCGCCACAGGGGTGGCCATGTCGGTGGAGACGATGGTGGTGACCGCCACGGGGTGCTCCGGCATGGTGCCCAGAGCCCTGCGGGTGCGGCAGATGTAGTCCAGCAGGATGATGCCCATCTCGTTGCCGGTGATAAGCCGGTAGCCGCCCTTGCCGTCCGGCACAGCCGTGCCGCAGCGGTCGCAGTCCGGATCGGTGCCCAGCAGCAGGTCAGGGTGAACTTTGTCGCACAGGTCAAGACCCTTCTGCATAGCTTCGCGAATTTCGGGGTTCGGGTAGGGGCAGGTGGGGAAATTGCCGTCCGGCTTTTCCTGCTCAGGCACCACGGTGACATGGGTGACGCCCAGCTTTGCCAGCAGCTTTTTCACGCATTCCAGACCGGAACCGTTCAGCGGGGTGTAGACCAGCTTCAGGTCTTCAATGCCTGCGCCGTCGCCCACATGCTGGGCGTAAACGGCGTCCACAAAGTCATCCAGACACTTTTCGCTGCTGTATTCGATTTTCCCCTCTGCCAGCGCAGCGTCGAAATCGGCGGGCTTCACGGCGAAGCAGTCCACTGCTTCAATGGCGGCAAGAATTTTCGCAGCCACTTCCAGCGTGATCTGACAGCCGTCCGCACCATAGACTTTGTAGCCGTTATACTTGGCGGGGTTGTGGCTGGCAGTAACGCAGACACCAGCCCCACAGCCGTAGTACCGCACAGCCCAGCTCAGGGCAGGGGTAGGCTCCAAGCGGGGGTAAATGTAAGCCTTGATGCCGTTTGCCGCCAGCACGGCGGCCGTTTCTTTTGCAAAGACGTCGCTCTTGATGCGGCTGTCGTAGCCGATAGCCACCTTCCTGGGCAGGTCAGACGCGTTCAGGTAGTTGGCCAGGCCCTGCGTCGCCTTGCGGATGTTATAGACATTCATGCGGTTGGTGCCTGCGCCGATGACGCCGCGCAGACCGCCGGTGCCGAATTCCAGTTCACGGTAAAAGCGATCAACAATAGCGTCCTCGTCTCCCTGAATGCCTGCCAGCTCTTCGGCAAGGTCGGCGGGCATATCGGGCTGGTTGAGCCACTTTTCGTATACGGATTTGATTGCGTCAGTCATAAAACAGCTCTCTCCTCTTATACTTTCTTCAAATACCAGATCTTTGCAGGTGTCTGGCCCCAGCCGCCGGGCATTGCAAGGCCGGTGGTCAGCAGCTGAATGCCTGCATAGGTGTTGTTTTCTTCGTCGATGTACTGCGCTGCCGGGTCAAGTGCTTCCAGCACAAGGCGGGGGCGGCTGTTGGGGCTGGCCGTGCCGTGGCAGCCGGTGAGGGCGTCGCCCACGGCAAACACAGCAGCCTCGCTGCCGTCCTTGGCGGCGATCATCCACGCAGCGCCCAGGCCGTTGGGCTCCGGGTCTGCCAGACGGTAAAGGTCACCGCCCCGCAGCAGAGCGCCGTATGCATGATACCACGCCACATAGGGCCGAAGCTCCGCCAGCTCTTCCTCACTGTATTTCGTGAGGTCAAGCTCGAAGCCGAAGGTGCCGGACAGCGCCGCCGCCATGCGGGCTTCCGGGGTGGAGATGTGCCCGGTGCAGTGGTTGGGCACCGTGGAGAAGTGAGCTCCCATGACGCAGCCGGGGTAGAACAGGCTGGTGCCGTACTGAATGGTCAGGCGGCTGCGGGCATCGGTGTTGTCGCTGCACCAGATCTGCGGGCTGTAGTAGAGCATGCCGCAGTCGAAGCGGGCACCGCCGCCGGCACAGTTTTCCAGCAGCAGATCCGGATACTTTTCGGTCAGGCGGCGCTGCAGCTCATACACGCCCATCACATAGCGGTGATATACTTCGCCCTGCCGCTTTGCAGGGAGCTTTGCGTTATACACATGGGCCAGCGAACGGTTCATGTCCCACTTGAGATACTTGAGCGGGCAGCTCTGCAGAATGGCATCCAGCTGCTGCCAGATGCCGTCCACCACTTCGGGGCGGCTGAAATCCAGCGTGTACTGCTGGCGGATCTCCAGCGGCTGGCGACCCTTGATGGTGAACGCCCAGTCAGGGTGTGCACGGTAGAGGTCGGAGTCCGGGCTGATGGCTTCCGGCTCCACCCACAGACCCATTTCCAGCCCCAGCAGGTTGATCTTTTTGCACAGGCTGGGCAGGCCGTCCGGCAGTTTGCTTGTGTCTGCCACCCAGTCGCCTAGGCTGGAAGAAGTGTCGTTGCGGCCTTTGAACCAGCCGTCGTCCAGCACAAAGAGGTCGATGTCCGCTTTCTTTGCGGCCATAGCTAATTCCAGCAGCTTCTTTTCATCGAATGTGAAGTAGCAGGCTTCCCAGCTGTTGATAAGGACAGGGCGCTTGGCAGTCATGTCCTGCCACTGAGACGGCAGAAGCCGGGTGCGGATGGCGGTGTGGAACCGGCGGCTCATCTCTCCCAGGCCCTTGTCCGAGTAGACCATGGCAGCTTCCGGCGCAGTGAAGCTCTCGCCGGGGGCCAGCGTCCAGTGGAAGTGATAAGGGTGAATGCCCATCGCCAGCCGTTCACCGGCGTCCTCCCGCTCAGCTTCGATGAGGTAATTGCCGCTGTAGACAAATGCAAAGCCCCAGGCGTCGCCGGCTGTCTCGGTGGTGTCGGCACGGCACAGGGTCACCGCCGGGTTGTGTGCATGGCCCGGGATGCCCCGGGTGCTGCCGATGCTCTGGCACCCGCAGCGCAGGTCGGCCCGCTCCGGGGTGCGCTCTGCTGCCCAGGTGCCGTTCAGGGTGATGAGCTGCAGCGCGTCCGGTGCAAAGTCGATGCACAGAGACGCCGCCTTGTTCAGGGTCAGGGGCTCAGTGCCTTCATTGGTGTACACGGCGGTGCGGGTGATGAGGTCTTCCGCTTCATACACGCTGTACCGCAGTTCCACGGCCAGACCGCCCGCATCCTTCAGGAACACTGAAAGCGTCTCCACGCCGTCCCCATCCCGGAACATGGGCAGGCCGGGCAGCTGGGGTTTGCCGGAGTGCACCTCGGCATGGTCGAACACGAACGCCGCCGCTTCGGTTCCATCGGCGTATTCCGGCACCACCGAGGGAGTGCGGTTATCCGCCGTGCCGGAGCCGGACACTTCCTGCAGCATCAGGTCAGGCCAGCAGCCCGGGTCACCGTGGGGCTCGCGGGGGTCGGCCAGCGCCGGGGTGTTGTCCGGCAGGCGGGCACCATAATAGGTGTGCAGCAGCATCCCGTTGGGGCCGACGGCCAGCTGATAGCTGGTGTGGGCAGTGTGCAGGGTAAAGACGTTTTCAGAACGGACGATCATGGGTCGGTTTCCTCCGTGATGATTTTATTCAGGGTCTTCCATTTCTTCTTCCTTGCGGCCAGCCTTTTCCAGCTGAGCAAAGGCGGGGCGCATCAGCGCGGCCATTCCCAGCGCAGAGCCCGAGCCGCCGATGAGCAGCATCAGCGGTGCAAGGTAGACGAACCACGCCGGGGCAGCTTTTGCCAGCAGGGGCATCCACGCCAGAAAAGCCAGAATGCCAATGCTGGGCACGAGGTTCGCCAGCGTCATGCGGGCACCATCCGTCAATGCCAGAAGGGCTTTGGGATAAGTGAACCGCGCCAGCAGCGCAAAGGCCCAGCAGCCGATGCATCCCACACAGACCAGAAGCAGAAAGGATGCCGCCGCCAAAACGCCGGTGGACGCGTTGTCCTGCACCATGGCATTTTTCAGGCCGGTGGCCCCAGCAAAGCCGCCCACGGCCACGATGACCCAGAGCACTGTTGCCGGTTTGAAGTCCCGTTTGAACGCCTTGAAAAAATCTGTGCGCACCGTATAGTCCTCCCCTGCTGCCAGCTTGTTCACCACAGTGAACAGGCCCAGCGTAGATGCACCCACGGTGACCACCGGAATGCAGCAGAGCAGCCACAGGACATTGGCGAACACAAGGTCGCCGATTTTGCCCATCAGACGGAAAAACGGACTATCAATGTTTGACTTTTTCATGGCGTTTCCTTCCGCACCGGGCCGTTATTCCCCGATGCTCTTGAGATATTCGAGATTTTTGTCGATCATATCGCAGCGCTGCTTCACACAGTCCACACTGCGCAGCGGGTCGGCGGGCGTATTGAACGCGAAGTCCAGCAGCTTGTCGATGGTGGTGGAAGCCACATGCAGACGGGTGTCGCTGGCTGCATAATAAATATACACGCTGCCGTCGTCATCTGCAATGGCACCGTTTGTGAACACCACGTTGGACACGTCGCCCACGCGCTCCCAGTCACGGGGCGCGATCAGGAAACCGGAAGGCTCTGCAATGACCTTGGAGGGATCAGCCAGATCGGTGACGAACACATAAATGACATACCGCAGACCGGCGGCGGTGTTGCGCACTCCATGGGCAATGTGCAGCCAGCCCTTTTCGGTCTTGATGGGGGTAGCGCCCTCGCCGTTTTTGGATTCGGTGATGGTGTGGTAGCGGCGGGGGCTGGTGATGATTTCCTCATCGATGACGGCATGGGTAATGTTGTCGCACAGGCCGAAGCCCACGCCGCCGCCGGAACCGGTATCGATGAAGTCATCCATGGGGCGGGTGTAGAACGCATACTTGCCGTTGACGAACTCAGGCAGCAGGTCTACATTGCGCTGCTGGGGGCTGCGCTTGGTCACGAGATTTGGCAGGCGTTCCCAGGTCTCGAGGTCTTTGGTGCGGACGATGCCGGCAGCAGCCACGGCTGCGGACAGGTCGTTGACGCTGTGGTCCTTGCTCTCGGAGCAGAACACCCCGTAGATCCAGCCGTCCTCGTGCTGAGTCAGGCGCATGTCATACACGTTAGTTTCTTCAGGGCAGGTGTCCGGCAGCAGGATGGGCTTTTCCCAGAAGTGAAAGCCCTCCACCGGGCTGTCGCTCTCGGCCACGCCGAAGAAGCTCTTGCGGTCGTTGCCTTCGATGCGGGCCACGAGGTAATACTTGCCGTTCAGCTTGATGGCACCGGAGTTGAACACGGCGTTCACGCCCAGGCGTTCCATGAAGTGGGGGTTCGTCTTGGGGTTCAGGTCGAACCGCCAGCTCAGCGGGATGCTCTCGCGGGTGAGCACCGGGTTCTCCCAGCGGTCATAGATGCCGTTGTAGAAATCGGTCTTCTTATTTTTGCGAGCAAGATAGGCGTCCTGCAGAGCCTTCTGGCGGAGATATTCGGGGTGAAGCTTAGACTGTGACATCAGGGTCCCTCCTCATCAGTTCCATGCACATTCTGCCGTTGTGATAGGGGCATTTCCACGGCTCAAGGATTGGTTTGCGGCTGGACGGAACGCCGTTTGCGTCCACATCCCAGAACCACTCGCTGCCGGGGCGTTTGTCGATCATCACATCGCAGATATAGTGGTAAATATCGGCGGCAGCATCGCGGTATTTCGCGTCGCCACTCTTGGCGTATTCGTTGACAAAGCCGAGGATGGCTTCGGCCTGCACCCACCACACACGGGTGGTGTCCACCTTACCGCGCTCACACTCGTTGACCACCGAATGACCGGTGTAGGCTTCCTTGTAGATATGAGAAGCCAGATCGGAGTTGATGGCATGGATGCGGGCGGAAAGTTCTGCATCCCCCAGCAGGTCGCAGCCCCAGTCGATGAGCCAGCTGGACTCAATATCGTGGCCGTAGCTGTACAGGTCGATGATGGAGTTGTAGTGTTCGTCAAAGAACACCAGCTGGCGGTGCAGCTCCGGGCTGTAAATTTTGTCGGCGTAGATATCCAGAATGCGGCGCAGGGCCTGCCCCACTTCGGGGTCATGGCTGGCCTGATAGAGCCCGGAATAGCCCTCAAACACATGCAGCAGGGTGTTCATGGTCTTGGCTGCCATAACGCCGTTTTCTGAAAGTTTTTCGTTGCTTTCCGGCTTCCAGTCGATGGTGAACGCTTCGAGGTAGCCTTCACTGTTGGTGCAGTGCTTTTCAATAAGTCCGAAAATTTCTTTGGCACGGCTCAGGGCGGCTTCGTCGCCGGTCAGACGGTAGTAAGCAGAAAGCGCATAAATGGCAAAGCCTTGATTGTAGGTGTGCTTGGTAGTGTCCAGCGGCTTTCCGGTGTAATCACAGCTCCAGTAAACGCCGCCGTTGGTTTCGTCATAGCAGTGATCTTTGAAAAAAGCGTAGGCGTGGCGGGCATCATCGGCAAGGTCGTCCCGCTTCAGGAGCATGGCCGCTTCCGAGAAGAACCACAGGATGCGGCTGTTGAGGATGCAGCCCTTCTCGGCTGTCTTATCAAGGTTCAGATCAAAATCCATGTAGCCGTAAAATCCGCCGTGCTCATCGTCCCGCATCCGCTTCCAGAACGGAATGATGTTTTCGGTCAGCAGCGTTTTTGCGGCCCGACTGATTTTTTGCATAGGAAGAGTCCTCCTATCGTTTGTGATTCACCCAAACGAGCCTGCCCCGGGCAAGCTCGGGACAGGCTCCGTTTTTTCTCAGCGAATGCCGACTTCGTGGTCGGTGGGGCCTGCGTAATCGTGGGCCTTAATGTAATCCACCACTTCATCCACAGTGGTGAAGGCCAGCCCAACATAGCTGTCAGCGCAGCCATAGTACAAAGCAATGCGGCCGGTGTCAGCGTCCTGCAGGGTGGCGCAGGGGAAGCAGACGTTGGGCACGAAACCGCGCTCCTCATACCACTTTTCCGGGGTCAGCAGGAAGTTCTCGCAGCGGTAAAGCACCTTGCTGGGCTCATCCTTGTCAAGGATGGCGCCGCCGATGGAGTAGACGAAACCGTTGCAGGTGCCGGTGACGCCGTGGTAGAACAGCAGCCAGCCTTCGCTGGTCTCAATGGGGGCAGCGCCGCCGCCGATCTTCACACTCTCCCACCAGTTGGAGCCTTTGCTCATCACATGGCGGTGACGGCCCCAGAACTCCATATCCGGGCTCTGGCTCAGGAAGATATCACCAAAGGGAGTATGGCCGGAGTCAGACGGGCGGCTCAGCATGGTGAACATGCCGCTGATCTTGCGGGGGAACAGCACCGCGTTGCGGTTGAACGGGATGAACGGGTTCTCGATGCGGACGAACTTCTTGAAGTCGGTGGTTTTGGCGATGCCGATGGATGCACCGTAGAAGTCCTGGCACCAGATGACGTAATAAGTGTCCTCCACCTTCACAAGACGGGGATCGTAGGCGTACACCGGCATGAAGGGCTCGCCCTTCTCATTGATGAAGGGGATCTTGTCTTTATCGAACTCCCAGTGGATGGCATCCTCGCTGTGGCCCAGATAGATGTAAGGCACGCCGTTCACCTGCTCACCGCGGAACACGCCGATGAACTTTCCCTCGTAGGGCACCACTGCGCTGTTGAAGATGCGGGCCACGCCCTCCACCGGGTTGCGGCCAATGACGGGGTTTTCGCTGTAGCGCCACACCGGGCCGGTGACGTCAGCGGGCTTCTCCTGCCAGGGGATGTTCGGCAGGGCATCACAAATCATTTTTACTTTGCTCATAATATCAATACTCCTATGACAGAGGTTGTTTGTTTCCTGCTGCCGCACTCTCCCGGCCCTGTACGGTGCCGGGAGAAGCAGCAGATGATAAAGGAGAAAATGAGGATGACTAAGATAAATTCGCTCTCAGAGCATCAAGCTTCAAACGCTTTCTGTTCTGGGCAGCTGGTTCAGCGCCCTCTTGCGGTGCCCAGCGTCCACTTCGGCCCTTGGGCGGGCCTCGTATCCTGCTGACCGCGGCGCCAAAAATCCCTCCCTGTTTCCGCCGCAGGCGGCGGTCGGAATTTTAGCCTTTCACCGCACCCGCAGCCATGCCGCTGTAGATCTGATCCTGGCACAGCAGGAAGACGATCAGAGCCGGGATGATGGTGATGATGACACCGGCGCAGATGTAGTTGTACTGGTTGCCCATGGGGCCGGAGAACACATACAGCGAGGTGGCCACCACCTGATACTTGGTCTTATCCTGCAGATACAGGTTGGCCATGTAGTATTCGTTGTAGGTGCCCACGCCTTTCAGGATGGCGCTGGTGACAATGGCGGGTTTCAGCAGAGGAAGCAGGATCTTGAAGAACACACCAAAGTAGGTGCAGCCATCCAGAATGGCGCTTTCGTCCAGCGTGGGCGAAAGGTTCTCAAAGAACTGCAGGAAGATATAGATCGTGATAACGTCCGTGCCCATCATCAGGATGATGTAGCCGGGCATGGAGTTGACCAGATGCAGGGCGGTCATGATCTGATACACCGTGACCTGCGAGGCAATGCCGGGGATCAGGGTGGCGATGGTGAACAGGTTGCGGATCAGCTTGTTGCCGGGGAACTTGAAGCGGTTGAGCACATAGGCCAGCATGGCGCTGATCATGATGCTGCCTGCCAGAACGCAGATCAGGATGATGAAGCTGTTGATAAATGCTCGGCCCATGTTTGCCTTGTTCCAGGCCGTGATGAAGTTGTCGAAGTTCAGAAAGCTCTTGGGCAGGGTGATGACATTGGTGTTGGCGTACTCTTCTTCCGTCTTGAAGGCGGTGAAGACGCAGGACACGATGGGCACCAGTGCCACGAATGCTGCAAAGATCAGCAGAACATATTTGCACAGGTTGATGATAAACTGCTTTACTTTAATGGATGTGGTTTCACTCATGGTCTGTCCCCTCACTTTCTGGCCTTGACCGGGCGGTCATTGCGGGTCTCGAGCCAGTGCTCGACGGCCTTCTGCACATAGGTCACCACCATGATGAGCACCAGCAGCACAACGGCCATTGCCGATGCCAGGCCGACTTTCTGGTCGGTGTGGGCGATCTTATCCATGACGACGAAGTAAGTCGAGGTGTTGAAGCCGCCGCCCGTGACGACGTAAGGCATTTCGAAGGCGGACAGTGCACCGGACACCGAGATGATGAGGTTCAGCACGACGATGGTGCTGATGGACGGAAGGATGATGTCCTTGAAGCGGTGCCATGCATTGGCACCATCGATCTCAGCAGCCTCGTACAGAACAGGATCAACCGATGCGATAGCGCCAATGAACATGACGATGTTCTGGCCGATGTATTTCCAGATGGAGCAGGCCACCAGCACGATGTTGTTGATGGACTCATCGCGCAGCCAGAACGGCAGGTTATCCACATTGAAGCCCACCCAGCTCAGCAGGGTGTCCAGCACGAAGCCGTGGGTGAAGAAGAATTTGAAGATGAAGCCCACCGAGATGCCGCAGATCAGGCACGGGAAGTACAGTGCGCCGCGGAAGAACTTGCTGCCCTTGCACTTGAAGCTCAGGATGGTGGCGAACAGCAGAGCCAGCGCCATCTGCACCACGGAACCGGCCATATAGTAAAGGCTCAGGCTCAGTGCGTGGAAGCAGTCGTCGCGGGTGAACACATCGATGTAGTTCTTGAACCCCACAAAGGTGCGGCGGCCGATGTACTTCATTTTGAAGAAACTGAACTCCACCATTTTGAAGAACGGCAGATAGGTGAACATGAAGAGCAGAAGCAGCGGCACGAACAGGAACACCAGCGTCACAATGATCTGCTGGCCGCGCATACTGTGCCAGAACTCCTTGAAGCTCTTGCGCTTCTTCGGGGCAGATACCGTTGCGGAAGATGCCATATAGGAGACCTCCTTTTTCCCAAATCACCAAAAGCGGGGCGGACAGCCGCCCGCCCTGCTGATGTTTCATGGTGATTCAATTACTGCTGCCGGTTTACTGGGGTGCGCACTCGTCCACAGCCTTGTCCCATGCAGCGTTCCAGTCGGCCACGATGTCATCCAGGGTCTCGTCGCCGTTGATGCCGGCCTCAACGATGCGCATGACGTGGGTCTGGTCAGCGTTCAGCATCAGTTCTGCTTCCTGCTGGACCTCAGTGCCCAGATCTGCCAGCTCAGAGGGAGCCGGGGTGTCTTCCAGCAGGTCGATGCCGTCGAATGCTGCCAGCGTGTCGGGGTACTCCTGGCTCTTCAGCACAGGCACGCCGCCCTGATCGAATGCGAAGTTGGAAGACTCGCTGAACCACTTGATGTACAGCTTTGCAGCCAGCTTCTTGTCGTCGGTGGTGTTCTTGTTCACGCCGAAGCAGTAGTCAGCGCCAGCGCTTGCATACTGCTTGCCGTTGACCGTGATGGGGAACGGCATATAGCCAACATCGCCACCGTTGTCACCGGCCTGCTGCATCTGGATGATGGCCCAGCTGCCCAGTGCCATGGCACCGATCTGGCCGTTGTTCATGCGGGGCTTGCAGCCCTCCCAGTCGGTGGTGGTGGGGTCAGCTTCGGTCAGGCCGCGCTTGACTGCCTCATACAGAACATAGTAGACTGCGTAGGGGCCCATATCGTCAGCACCCAGAATGCCCTTCTGGAACGGGTCCTTCGTCTGAGGCATGGTGATGTTCATCCAGTCGGGGTCGCCGGTTGCGCCGCCGCCGATGTAGCCATCCCATGCGCTCATGGTCCAGCCTGCGGCGTAGTTGGTATACAGCGGATCAATGGAAGGATCATAGTCCTTGATCTTCTGCAGAGCGTCCAGGAACTCGTCCGGGGTCTTGGGCAGAGTGGTCACACCGGCTGCTTCAAAGACCTTTTTATTATAGACGATTCCCTGTGCATTGCCGGTGGAAGGAATGCCGTACACGGTGCCGTCGTATGCGCGGTTAGATGCGAAGTTGTAGTCATCCTTGATGTCGTCCACAGCGCACAGGGGCTCAAAGTAATCGCTCAGCTCGGTCAGCGGAATGGTGGTGGGGATCATGCACACATCGCCCCAGTCGTTGGAGGTCAGGCGAGTGGTCATGTCATTGGCATAGTCGGTGATGCCTTCATACTTGATGGTGATGTTGGGGTACTGCTTCTGGAACTCGGCGATGTAGTTGTCGAAGGTGCCGTCATCGATCAGGTCCGTGCGGTTGCTGATGATCTTCAGTTCAGCGGTCAGATCGGTGTTGTCGGTGCCGACGGTCAGCTCATTGTAAGCGGGCACGCCGTCAGAATCAGCTGCAGAACCGGTGGAGGCGGCAGTGCTGGAGCCATTGCTGCCGCCGCAGGCTGCCAGAGCAGAAGCAGTGGCCAGAACGCCGGCAGCCTTCATGAAACTACGACGATTGATCTTACGCATAGGAATTGTCCTCCTTCTGGGGAGACCGCCCGGTCTCCGGTGAATCCTTTTTTCTGTTTTGTAAGCTTTTATTTAAGTTAACATTTAGCTTACTTTCTGTGGTTTAAGTATATATTTTTTAAGTTCCTAAGTCAATAAGCCCCAAAAAATTCGTGTTTTTGTCTGGTTTCCAGCACTTACACTTGTGGAAGATGCACGAAGAACCCGGGATACAACACTTTTTAATTTAAGTAAAATTTGTTTTAACTTAATTTATTAGCTAATTTTGCTGTTAGCTTTACTCTTTTTCGGGCAAATCTGCCGGTTTTTATCCAACTCATTTCTGAAATTTCGGTTGACGAAACAGCAAAACACTGGTACTCTAAGAATAAGCTAACAAATTTATATTTCTTACTTTATATTTAATAAGGGACTACCCTGTATCATAAAAGAAAGCTGGGGAATCATCATGTCAAAGGCTGTACGAATGGCCGACATTGCAAAGCGGCTCGGCATCAGCACCGTGTCTGTCTCCAAAGGACTGGCCGGCAAAGAGGGCGTCAGCGACGCCATGCGGGCAAAGATCCTCGCCGCGGCCGAGGAAATGGGCTACCAGATGCCCGACCGCGTCCAGCACTCCGGCGGCGAAACCATCGGCATCCTCGTGGCAGACCGTTTCTTCAACGAGAACGCCTTTTATTCCAATCTCTACCGCGCTGTGCTGAAAAGCGCTTCGGCGGCGGACATCTCGGTCCTGATGGAGATCGTGATGCCGCAGGCCGAACAGAACTGCAACATGCCCACCTTTCTGGTCAACCGCAAAGTGGACGGCCTGATCTTCATGGGTGAGATCAACCGGCGGTATCTTGCCACCGCCATCCAGACCGGCGTGCCTTTCATGCTGCTGGACTTCTACGACGACGCCATCGCCGCTGACTGTGTGCTCAGCGACAACACCAGCGGAAGCTATATGCTCACCGAACACCTGATCGCTACCGGCCGGAAGAATATCGGCTTCGTGGGCAGCGTGCAGTCCACCAGCTCCATCATGGACCGTTATCTCGGCTATGTGAAAGCCATGCTGCGGGCGGGCCTGCCCATCCGGGACGACTGGAGGCTGGAAGACCGCGACGATCAGGGCAAGTTCGTCCCCTTCTCCCTGCCTCACGAGATGCCGGAGGCCTTCGTCTGCAACTGCGACGAAGTGGCATACAATCTGGTGGAGACCCTCAAACGGGAAGGCTACCGGGTGCCGCAGGATGTGGCTGTGACTGGCTACGACGACTACCGTTATTCCACCATCTGCAATCCCCCGCTGACCAGCTACCGTGTGGATCTGGACGGCATGGCCAAAACGGTGGTGGCTCAGCTGCGCCGCAAAATGGCCCACAAGCCGCCCATTGCCCCCACCGTCATCGTGCCCGGCGGCTTCGTGCGGAGAGAATCCACCCTGTAAATACAGCAAAAGCTCCTGGCCCAATGGTCAGGAGCTTTCTTTTTTATAGATGTTCTTTCAGGAACCGGGTCAGCACCTGCGCCGCCTGCCGGTGATTTGCCGCGCCCGGATGCTGGCGGGCCCCCACGGTTTCAGGAGTCGTCTCGGGCAGTTCCAGCAGAAAGACCCTCTCGTCTCCGGCCACGGCCCGATACTGTTCCACGCCCTGCCGCAGCACAGGCTCAATACGGGTGCCCAGCATCCCGATGCACCACACCAGCAGTGTCTGCGGGTTCTTTTCGCGGGCAAGAGCCAGAAACTTCTCCACCCCGTCCGCGACTTTCTGCGCATCTGCCGGGTGGAGGTCTCCGTTCGAGAGCAGGCGCATTTTGTGCTCTGCACCCGTCTCCGGGTCGCGCCACGCCGGGCTGTCAAAAGCCCCGTTGTCATTGGTTCCCAGGTTGAAGACCACCGCGTCCGGCTGCCAGCTTGCAAAATCATTGGGCTGCTGGGCACCGAGAGCAGCGTTCCGCTCCCCCTGCGCCACACCGCACACCTGCGTGTAATAGGGCAGCATCGTGTGGCGGACATCATTCTCCCACCCGGTGACGATACCCCACCCGCTTTGGGAGATGCAGCGGTACTCCGCGTCCAGTGCATCCGCCGTCATGCGGGCATAGTGGTTTTCCGCTGAAAAGAATGCACCGACCCAGTCCTCTTCCGGCACGGCCCCGATGGCCCCCTCGCCACTGGTGATGCTGTCGCCCACAAATTCCAGTCGGCACTTCGGCTCTGGCAGGGGCAGGAACTCTCCGCCCGCGTATTCCAGCCCGGTGATCTGCAGCAGATGCCTGGGGTCGTCGTGCATCGCCTGCACATCCTTCAAAAGGCGTACATGCTTCGCCCTGCCCGGCTCCATGCCCCGGAACAGGCACATCCGGCTCGGGCCTGGGTTCACCGGGAAGCGGGCGAGCCACGCACCGTTCAGCTCCACACTGACCCAGGGCTCCACGACCTCATAGTCCGCGAAAAAGTCCACCCATAGCTCACTGCCAGTAAAATCCAGCTCAATGCCGCTGGCCGTCCAGAACAGCGGCAGCGGGTCGCGGCCCGCGTGCCGGCCCAGCGCACGCACCTGCGGCAGCTGCGCCAGCGCTGCTTTTTGAAGTGTTTCCATGCTGTTTTCCTCCCCTGCGTGGTTCTACAGCCCGATGATATCATCTCGGCCCAGAGGGCGCAAGCTAATTTTTTAGGTTTTGTTTAGCTAATTTTATTATTAAGCGGGCATTTGCTCCTTTTTCGCCTCTTTATTCGGCCATCCTGCACAATTTTTCCGTTCCGCATTGCGCTGTGTGCCGAATTTTTCGCGTCATATTGACGTTTCATCCAAAGCCACGTTACAATATTTGTGGAAATACACCATTTACCTGAAGCAAGAAGGAGCACGGTTTCCTATGAGTTCTGCAAACTTTTCCCGTCTGAAAACTCTGTTCCGCCGCGCCGCCCGGGGCGAAGAGCTGACGCTCGGCTTTTTCGGCGGCTCCATCACGCAGGGCAGTCTCGCCACAGCGCCGGAAAACTGCTATGCCTACCGGGTGTACCAGTGGTTCGTGGACACCTTCCCGCAGGCCGAATTCCACTATGTCAACAGCGGCATCGGCGGCACGGATTCCCACTACGGCGTTTCCCGGGTGGTGACGGATCTGCTGATGTATCAGCCGGATTTCGTGGTGGTGGATTTCAGCGTCAACGATACAAAGCTTCCGTTCCGGAAGGAAACCTACGAGGGCGTTCTGCGGCGCATCCTCAGCTGGCCGTCTCACCCAGCGGTGGTTCTGCTGAATAACATTTATTATGACACCGGCCTGACCGCCGAGGATGACCATGTGGCTGTGGGCGAGCACTACGGCGTGCCGCACGTCAGCATCCGGGACAGTCTTTACCGCGAAATGAAAGCGAACCGCTACACACGCCCACAATTGACACCGGACGGCCTGCATCCCAATGATTTCGGCCACGGATTGGTGGCTGGCGAGATCACAAAGCTGCTGGCTGAAATCAACGTCCGCCGGGATGAGCCGGAGGAAGAATCTCTCTTCCCTGCCCCGCTGACTGCAAACGCCTACGAAAATGCCCGTCGGCTGACCATCCGGGAGAGCTGCCCTCGGCTGGACGGCTTCCGGGCGGACACCGCCGAAAAGCCGAGCCATCTTGACCACTGGAAAAGCGGCTGGATCGGTGCCCGCCCCGGCGACAGTATCACCTTCACGGTGGATGCATCCTGCATCGCAGTCCAGTACCGCAAGACGATCTGCCGCCCCGCCCTGCAGGCACAGTTGATCCTGGATGGCGACACGGCACACCCCGTTCTTCTGGACAGCAATTTCGACGAGGATTGGGGCGACTGCCTGTATCTGCAGCCCATTCTCCACCATGGAGAACGCAAAACCCACACTGTGGAGCTAACCATCCTGCCCTCCGGCGCAGAGAACGCCACAGAGTTTTATCTGCTCTCCCTCATCATCGCATAATATGACAAAACCTCCCTGCGCAAAAACTGCACAGAGAGGTTTTCTTTTCTCAAATCAGGCCCAGAGCTTCAAACTCCTTCGTGATGCCGTCGTCGTACACAGGCGGGGCAATGCGGTCACAGCGCTTTTTCAGATCATCCGAACCATTGGCCATGCACACGCTGATGCCTGCCACATCGGTCATCTGCAAGTCATTATCACTGTCGCCAAAACCGATGGTGTCCGCCAGCGTACAGCCCAGATAGTCGCAGATGGCTTTGATGCCGGTTCCCTTGTCAAATTTACGGTTGATAAGCTCACCATTCACAAAGCCGTCGGTCAGCTTGTCCAGCTTGCTCTCGCAGAACACAAATTGGTCTGCATAGAGCCGCTTTGCTTCGTCCAGATCACTTTCGTGCTCCGCAATAAATACGATCTTGTACAGCGGCTGACCCTTGTATTTGCTCAGCGGCGTGATAGCCATGCCTTCTTCCATCGCCTTGCGCCAGCGCTCAGCTTCGCTGTTCAGGGAAGCATCCTTTTTGTGCGTGAAGCTCCACCGCTTCATCATCTCTGCTCCGCCGAAGGTGGCATCCCGGGCTTCCAGCGTGCATTCCACACCATGGCGTTCCAGCGCAGCCTGCAGGCCGCTGGCCTGCTCCGGCTTCATCGGAATGTCTACCAGCACCTTGCCATCACACAGCACATAACCGCCTGCGCTGCACACAGAGCCTGCAAAGCAGTCGTGCCGAAGCAGCGGCTCAGTCATGCGGTAGTTGCGCCCGGTGCAGAGGAACAGCTTGTGGCCGTTCTCTTTGGCACGGTAAAGGCTTCTCAGTGTGTTTTCCGGCACCAGCATGTCGCCCGGGGGCAGCAGCGTGCCGTCAATATCCAGAAAAATCAGTTTCCGATCCATATGTTCCTCTCACTCAGATGGAGCCACGCTCCACCACCCGATAGCCCAGCGTCACCTGACGCACCGGGCCGCCATGCTCTTTCTCGTTCAGGATCTGCAGCAGCATCCGGGCAGCTTCCTCGCCCACCTGCTTCTGATAAAACTGCACCGTGGTCAGGCCCGGTTCAGTGACACTTCCGGCCCAGCTGTCACCCACACCGGCCAGACTCACGTCTGCACCCACCTTCCGGCCTGCCTGTTTCAGTGCACGCATGGCTCCAAAGGCCACGGTGTCGGTCACACAGACCACGCCATCCAGATCCGGGCAGCAGAGCAGCAATTCTTTCATGCAGCGCTCCCCTTCTTCCATGGTGAAAGCTGAGCAGCAGATGCGCGGCAGGCCTTCGCCGTCCAGACCGGCAGCGTTCAGCGCATCCTGCACCCCGAGACGGCGCTGCACCCCGGTGGCCTGGTCCCGCTCGGTTCCGCCAATGTAAACGATCTTTTTCCGGCCGCGCTCCAGCATCCGCTGGGTCAGTTCCCGGGCTGCACTGCGGTCATCATTATACACGCAGGGCACATCCGAGAAGCGCTGCCCTGTGACCACCACCGGCACCCGGCAGTTTTTGAGCGCCTGAGCCAGCTGCGGGCTGTAAAAGCTGCCAAGCAGAATGATGCCCGCCACATGGTTGCGCTGCATCGCTGTCAGATAGCCCAGCTCCCGCTGCGGGTCCAGCTCGGTGTTGCCCAGCAGCAGAAGGTAATTCTGGGCGTCCAGTTCTCCGGCGATGCCCGCCGTGATCTGGCCCACAGACTGGGAGCCGATGCTGGGTGCGATCACTCCCACCTGATTCACTTTTCCGGTACGCAGGGTCTGCGCCGCAGAATCCGGGTGATAGCCGGTTCTTTCCACAACTTCACGGATCGCAGCGCGTTTCTGTTCGCTCAGGGGGCCTCCGTTCAAGTAACGGCTCACCGCCGCGCTGGAAACACCTGCCATTTTTGCAATGTCACTGATGGTCATTTTGCGGCACTTTCTCTCTTTTGGAATGCAACAGATATGTAAACGTTTTCATTCTTATTATAAAACGCTTTCATTTTTCCCGCAAGATGCGCTTTTCCCGTTTTATCCGGAAGCTGCCTTCAACTTTCTGGGCACTCTGTCCAAAGTGCAGGGTTCTCTCCGCCGCAAAACCGACCAATTTCCAAAAGCGGCGTTTTTACAGCAGCCCCATGGCGAATGCCCGCGCCAGCAGGCCCAGCAGCAATGCCGACAGCAGCACGATCAGAACCGTCCGATTGCCCCGGCGGCGCTTCTGTGCTTTTCCCCGAGCCGCACTGTTCCGACTGCTGCCCGCATTGCCGCGGGAGCTCGTTTTGCCGGAGGTGCGGCTCCCCGTGCTCTTTCGGCCCTGGCTGCTCCGGTTCTGCGTTTTCCGGCTGGCAGCAGAGCGCTGCGGGCTGCGGGCAGGCTTTTCCTCCGGGGCGCTTCGGGAAGCCGCCACCGGCTCTTTTGCACCGCAGCGGCTCAAGAATTCTTCGGCTTCCCGGTAATAAGCCGCCAGCTCATTTTCCCGGAATGCCGTTCCTGCATAGCCCTCTTCCAGGCTCTCTACCGCCTCGTTGAACAGGATCGCCGCCTGTGCAGCATCGGTGCGGTCTGTGGCGTGGGCCGCTTCGTTGCGGGCCACACGCACCGCATTGCAGGCCCGGCGTGCCGCACCCGGATGCTCCGTGTTCCCCAGCAGGTCCACCGGGTGGGATGCATCCTTCTCCGGATCCAGCAGCACCCGCATACAGATTGTGGTGTCCAGCTGCTGCCAGCTGGTCTTGCCGGAAAGCTCCGGCATCCGGTCATAATATTCCGGGCTCTCCTGCTGGCGCTGAGCAACGTATTTGAGCAGAGAGTCCAGCGTGTGAGCCCCGGGCTTGCGCTCCCAGTGCCAGCGCAGCAGGCGGCGGCTGATCTCATCGCAGGCCGCTTTGATCTCAAATGCAGCCTGTAAAGCTTGTTCCTGCATCGTATTCCGTCCTTTCTCATACAAAAAACGGAGGGGGCACGCTGCCTCCTCCGCCGTTTTGGATTCACATCATGAACTGATAGTAGACAAAACCGCACAGCGCCACGCCCGCACAGATGATGGCGGTGATGGGCGGCACCCAGCGGATGAGTGCTTCTGCCACGCTGTCGCGGTCATCTTCGTACTCATCCTCATCGTAGTCGTCCACCGGCTGCTCCCGCACCGGCTGTGCACGCCGGGCAGCAGCGGGTGCCACGCGGGTGCCATCCTCTGCCTGCGGTGCAGCAGCCTTTCCCGGGAACTGCGCGCGCACTCCGGCGTCCAGCACACGGGTCTGGCCGGAAGGTTCTTCCGGCTCGCGGCGGGGCGCACTCACGATGCGGGTGCGCTCCTCATGCACAGGCTGTACCCCCACAATGCGGGTGGGCTCCTGCACCACCGGGGCTTCCGCCTGCGGTGCGGCAGGCGCTTCTGCCTTAGCGGGCTGCTCCGGCTGCAGCAGCGTGTTCAGCGCATTCTGCAGCAGAATGCGGTCGCAACCGCACTCCGAACAGTAAACAGTGTCCTCTTCCTTCGGGTGGAAGGCACCGCAGGCGCAGTACCAGCCGTTTTCAAACACCTGCGGCTGATACTTCAGCTCGGTGCGGTTCATGCGGGCTTCCAGTGCCTTTTCCAGCTCCGGGGTCAGGCGGCGGGGTGCCGGCAGGCGCACACGCTTGATGCCGTCCAGATGCACCACGCGCTTTCCGTTGTACACGTTGCACAGGGAAACATCCACGCTGGTGATGGCCTTGGCCGTGACGAACACTGCATCGTCCTGCCCGAACAGCTCGCCGGGCTTGACCTGCAGGTCACGGTATTCAAACTGATCCTCACACAGGATCACACCATCCACACCCTTGCACTTGAAGTGGATCTCCAAAGCCGTCAGGGTCACACGGGAAATGTTCTTGAAGGTCAGGCAGACGGCATGTTCGCCGCTGACATCGCCCTTCAGCAGCTCCACGCAGACAAACTGCACCGGGCTGCCGGGGGTATAATAATTGGCGCGCGTCCGTGCCACTGGGTTAAAATTTTCCTCCACGACACTCGCTCCTTTCCATTTGGGTCTTTTCCAGATCAGTCCTGCTTTTCCTCAGCATCCGGGGCTTCCGGCGCAGGGGCAGCAGGCATCTGCTCAGCTGTTTCGGCCTGCTCAGCAGGTTCCGCAGCCTCAGCCTGGTCTGCAGGCTGCGCAGTTTCGGCAGGCTCTACCGGTGCGGGCTGCACGGTCTGGGCAGGCCGTTCCGGCTTCGGCTCGTCGTCCTCACGCGGGGGCAGCGTGCCGCCGGCCATCACCGTGTTGAACTCCTGTTCGTTGAGCTTTTCGCGCTCCATCAGGGCCTTGGCCAGTGCGTGCAGCTGATCGATGTGATCGGTCAGGGTGCGGCGGCAGGTCTCGTAGGCCTCGTCGATGATATCACGCATCTCGCCGTCGATCTCAGCAGCGGTGGTCTCGCTGTAGCCCTTGCCCTGGCCCAGATCACGGCCCAGGAAGGTCTCCTCCTGAGAGGTGCCATAGACCACAGGGCCCAGACGCTCAGAGAATCCGTACTTGGTGATCATCTGGCGGGCAATGTTGGTGGCCTGCTGCAGGTCATTGGATGCACCGGTGGAGATATCGTCCAGGATCAGCTGTTCGGCCACACGGCCGCCCAGGCTGGAAACGATGTCCTCAAACATTTCGCCCTTGGTCACATAGCTGCGATCCTTCTCGGGCAGATACATGGTGTAACCGCCGGCCTGGCCGCGGGGGATGATGGTGATCTCATGCACACGGGGGTGATGCTTGCAGTAGAAACCTGCCACGGCGTGGCCTGCTTCGTGGTAAGCGGTGAGCTTCTTTTCCTCAGGGGTGACGACGCGGCTCTTCTTTTCCGGGCCCGCCATGACCTTCATGGAAGCTTCCTCTATGTCCTCCATGGTGATGGCCTTGCGGTTGCAGCGCGCAGCCAGCAGGGCAGCTTCGTTGACGAGGTTTTCCAGATCAGCGCCTGCAAAACCGGCAGTGCGCTGTGCAATGACCTTCAGAGACACATCCGGAGCCAGCGGCTTATTTTTGGTGTGAACCTTCAGAATTTCTTCGCGGCCCTTGACATCCGGCAGGCCCACATAGACCTGACGGTCAAAACGGCCGGGACGCAGCAGAGCCTTATCCAGAATATCGGCGCGGTTGGTGGCGGCCATAACGATGATGCCATCGTTGGCCTCAAAGCCGTCCATTTCCACCAGTAGCTGGTTCAGGGTCTGCTCGCGCTCATCGTGGCCGCCGCCAAGGCCGGCGCCGCGCTGACGGCCCACAGCATCGATCTCATCGATGAAGATGATGCAGGGCATGGACTTCTTTGCCTTGTCGAACAGGTCACGCACACGGGATGCGCCCACGCCGACATACATCTCCACGAAGTCAGAACCGGAGATGGAGTAGAACGGCACGCCTGCCTCGCCTGCACAGGCGCGGGCCAGCAGGGTCTTGCCGGTGCCCGGAGGGCCCACCAGCAGAACACCGTGGGGGATGCGGGCACCCAGCGTGTTGAACTTGTCGGGGCTCTTGAGGAACTCGACGACCTCTTTCAGCTCTTCCTTTTCCTCGTCCTCACCGGCGACATCCGCAAAGGTAGCGGTCTTCTTGTTCTCATGCTCGTCCTTGACCTTGGCCTTGCCGACGTTCATGATCCCGCCGCCAGCGCCGCCGCGCATCATGGAGAACAGCAGGAAGCCGGTGCAGCCCAGCATACCCAAATAGAACAAAATCTCCAGCCAGGGGATGCTCTCCTTCACCGGGGTGTAGTCATACACCATGGGGTTATCCGGGTTTGCTGCATCGTAAGCTTCGATGTAGTCGCCCACATACTTAACGAACATGGAAGCGTAGGGCAGCTTATAGCGCACAGTCACCGTGCCATCGTCGTTTTTCTGAGCAGCAGTGGTGGTGTCCAAGGAGGACAGCATCCCGCTGAGTAGGCCGCCGGTGGACTGGGTCACGCTCTGGGCGCTGGTGTCGGGCAGAGCAAGCTTGCCCTCCTTCAGGTTCATGGTCAGCACGCCGGTGTTCAGATCCAGCGTGAACTTGGTCACTTGCAGGTTTTCGAAATACTGAACCGCCGTGGAATAGGTCATGGTGGAGGTGCTGCCGCTGCCGCTGTCGGTGCTGCTGCCCAGCACCGACCACACCATCAGCACAGCCGCCAAAGCCAGCGCCAGGATCAGCGGGTTCAAACGGGGTCTTTTGGATTGCAAAAAAATCAACTCCAGTTCTTGGATATAATAGAATAAGAGAAATTATTTCTCGTAAACTTCGGGCTTGAGCACACCCACATAAGGCAGGTTGCGGTATTTTTCGTCGTAGTCCAGGCCATAGCCCACCACGAACTCGTCCGGCACCTGGAAGCCCTCATAGTCGGGCTGGATGTCGGCCTTGCGGCGGCTGGGCTTGTCGAGGATGGTGCAGATCTTCACCGAGTTGGGGTTGCGCATCTTGAGCATAGGCACCAGATTGGACAGAGTGACGCCGGTGTCGAGGATGTCCTCCACGATCAGCACGTCCTTGCCGGACAAGTCACCGTCCAGATCCTTGATGATCTTGACCAGACCGCTGGTGACCGTGTTGCTGCCGCCGTAGCTGGACACCACCATGAAGTCGATGCTGCAGGGAATGCTCACCGCGCGCATCAGGTCGGCCATGAAGACCACCGAACCCTTCAGGATGGACACCAGAACCAAGTTCTTGCCCTCATAATCCTTGCTGATCTGTGCACCCAGCTCAGCAACTTTGGCTTTCAGCTCCTCCTCCGAGACCAGAACGGTCTTGATATCATCGTGCATGCTCATGATCGATTTCCTCCATTTTTTCGGTTTCCAGCTGCAGCACCTGTGCGGTATCTCCGCCCGGGGCAAGCCCCTCGGCAAAACCTCCGCCGCAGACCCACAGCACCTCACTGCCAGCGGCCAGCACCGGCAGATGTTCTCTCTGACAGGGCGGGATGCCCACCTCGTTCATCCACTTGCGCAGTTCCTTGGTCACGCCCCGTCCGGCAGGCCGGAATCGGTCACCCGGCTGGCGTCCGCGCAGAACAAGGCCAGTGTACAACGTAGTTATTCTAGCATAATCCGCCCGATTTTTTAAGTCTTTTTTATGAACGACTTGTATTTTTTCTTCAAAATCAGCCGGAAATATCGTTGCAGTCACCTTCCAGCCCCCTGGCAGCAGGGTCTCAGCCTGTTTTTCGGGGCAGAAAGACTGCTTTTCCGGGCAGGCTGCCGTGCCCGTTTTTCGCTTCTGCAGCTGCTCTTCCCTCCAGAAAAATCCGTTCCCGCCGCAAAAGCGCACCCGGTCGGTCAGCTGCACCGCCCCGCTGCCCTGCCGCACGATGCCGCACAGCAGCCGGATGTATTTTTCTTCCGCATCCCGCACCGGACTGGTTAGAAGGTGCATGGCGCTTTCCAGAATCAGCTCATCCGCTGCAGCAAGAGGTTCCAGCCGCCACACCGGCTCACCGGTGGGCAGCGCTTCTCTCACGCGCGGATTCTTGACGGCAGCCTGTGCTGCATCCAGACGTGCGATGGACAGCAGCTCTTCTGCCTTCCTTTTAAAATAGGCATCGGCCTGCGCTGCCCTTTCACAGAAGCGGGCAAGATTCTCCACGGCGGCGCTGTTGGTGGTCTGCAGGGCCGGCAGCGCCGCGTGCCGCAGGCGGTTGCGGGCATAAGCGTCGGTTTCGTTGGTCTCGTCTGTGACCCACTCAAGCCCCGCTCCCCGGCAGAAGTCTTCGGTGTCCCGCCGGGTCAGTTCCAGCAGCGGGCGCAGATAACACCCGCGCTTTGGCCGGATGCCGCCCGCACCGTGCAGCCCGGTGCCCCGGGCCAGACGCAGCAGCAGCGTTTCGGCCTGATCATTTGCAGTATGGGCCGTTGCGATGCAGTCTATCCCCTCTTTGCACAAACGTTCAAAGCAGGCATAGCGCAGGCGGCGGGCCCAGTCCTCTCCGGCGTGTTCCGTCGGCAGGCCCACCGCATCGGCAAGCTCTGCCGCGTGGAACACCCGCAGCGGCACCCCCAGCCGGGCACACTCTGCCCGGACAAACGCTTCATCCCGGTCAGCGGTCTCGCCCCGCAGGCCGTGATTTACATGGCAGGCGGAAAGCGCAAAACCAAACTCCGGCTGCAGTGCCTGCAGGATGCCCAGCAGCGCCATGCTGTCGGCCCCGCCGGACACCGCCGCTGCCACACGCAGCGGCCTTTCCAGTGTCAGAAGCTCTTCCTGCAGGCAGAAGCACCGCACAGATTCGATGATTTTTTCGTTGTCCATCAGCGTTTGAAGTCCACATCCATGAATCGGGTGTGGGCACCATCCCAGCCCAGCGGCACCGTGCTGGTCTCGCCGTGACGATTTTTCGCCACGATGCACTCTGCTGTGTCTGCGTCCACCTCAGCGCCGTCCGGATTCTGGCTGGCGTAGTAGGAATCGCGGTACAGGAACAGAACGCAGTCTGCGTCCTGCTCGATAGAACCGGAATCGCGCAGGTCGGACAGCTGAGGCCGGTGGCTGGAGTTGTTGCCCTGCTTTTCTACCGCACGGGACAGCTGGGAAAGCGCGATGATAGGCACATTCATTTCCTTGGCCATGATCTTGAGGTTTCGGGTGATGGAGCTGATCTCCTGCACGCGGTTCTCGGTGCGCTGGCCGGTGGTCATCAGCTGCAGATAATCGATAACGATCAGGCCCACATTGGGGCGGGTGGGGTCCTGATTGACCCGGCGGATCTTCGCCTTCATCTCGGTGATGGTGATGCCGGAAGTGTCATCCATATAGATCGGTGCATCGTGCAGCTTTTCAGTAGCCAGCGCCAGATATTCCCAGTCCTCCGCCCGGAGCGCACCCGTGCGGAACGCCTGACTGTCGATGCCGGCTTCTGCAGACAGGATGCGGTTGGTGAGCTGTTCCTTGGTCATTTCCAGGCTGAAAATGGCCACCGGCACTTTCTGCTGCATGGCCACGCGAGTCGCAATGTTCAGCGCAAAACTGGTCTTGCCCATGCCGGGGCGGGCCGCAAGGATGATAAGATCACCGCGGCCAAGGCCGGTCAGCACCGTGTCCAGCAGGCGGAAGCCTGTGGGGATGCCTTTATACTTGTCTGCATCCGGGCCGCTGATCTTCTGCAGGTTGGTCAGTGTCTCCACCATGCTGGAGGAGAGCGGCGTCAGTGCGCTGGAATCCCGGCCGGAGCGGATCTCATAGATGCGCTGTTCGGCGTTTTCCAGCAGCAGGTCGGCGTCCGGCTCATCCCCGGCGTCCTGCAAAATGTCCTTTGCTACGCCCATCAGCTGGCGCACCAGATACTTTTCCTGCACGATTTGGGCGTAAGCCTTCACGTTGGAGATGCTGGGCACCGTCTCGGCCAGACCAGTCAGATAGACCTTCGCTTCGTCGGCGCTGGGGAATACGCCGTCCGAGATCACAGCGTCCAGCAGGGTCACGAAGTCAATGGTCTGGTCGGCGGTGAACAGGCGCAGCATCTCGGAATAGATCTGCGCATTCTGACGGGTATAGAACATCTCAGGCCGGATGATCTCCACCAGATCGGTGAGGGTCTCCGGCTTGAGCAGCACTGCGCCCAGCACGCTCTGCTCCGCCTGCATGTTGTAGGGCAGATTGATGCCCACGCTTTCCAGATTCAGTTCATTGGAATAATGTCGTTCGTTCGGCATAGTTTTTGTCCTTATGCGTTAAATTGCTGAAAAGCCAAAAAGCGCCCCCTGCTTGAGGGGGCGCAGATGGCAGAAAAATCAGGCCTGTTCCACTTCCACCATGATCTTGAAAGAAGCGACCACGCCAACGTGCAGGCGAACCTTGCCGTTGAACACGCCGGCATCCTTGATGTCCTTGGTTTCCAGCTCGATCTTCTTCTTATCGACGGGTGCACCTGCCAGCTGAGCCAGAGCCTCGGCGACTTCCTTGCCAGTGACTTTGCCGTGCAGACGACCGGATGCGCCGCCCTTGGCCTTGATGGTCACGGTCTTGCCCTCGATCTTGGCGGCCAGAGCCTTGGCAGCAGCCACGGTCTCAGCCTCATGGAAATCAGCAGCAGCTTCCTTGCTGCGTGCAACATTCACAGCGCTGGCATCTGCCACAGCAGCCAGCTTGCGCGGGAACAGATAATTGCGGGCGTAGCCGTCGGAGACTTCATGGATCTCGTCCTTCTTGCCAATGCCTTTGATATCCTGCTTGAGAATCACTTTCATGATGTTATCCCTCACTTCTCACCGGAAGACCGGTGCAGTTCTTGTATTCATAGTATAGCGCATTTGCCGCTTTTGGGCAAGAGGATTAGCCCAGTTCCTTCTTTGCCACGTCCAGGGCCACCTCAATGACCTTGTCCATATCATAATACTTATACTCGCCCAGGCGGCCGCCGAAGATCACACCCGGCTCGGCGTCGGCCAGCTTCTTGTACTCGACATAGAGGGCACCGTTCTTCTCGTCGTTGACGGGGTAGTACGGTTCGTCGCCCTTCTTCCACTCAGCGCTGTACTCACGGCTGATGACCGTCTTGGGCTGGGTGCCGAACTCGAAGTGCTTATGCTCAATGATGCGGGTGTAGGGAGTCTCAGCGTCCGTGTAGTTCACGACGGCATTGCCCTGATAGTTATCGGTGTCCAGCACTTCGGTCTCAAAGCGGACACTGCGGTACTGCAGTGCGCCCAGCTTGTAGCCGAAGTAGGCGTCCACAGGGCCGGTGTAGATCACCTTGTCGGCCAGTGCGTTCAGATTTTCACGGTCGGCCAGATAATCCACGCCCAGACGGACTTCGGTGCCGTCCAGCATCTTTTCCACCATAGCAGTATAACCGCCGTTGGGGATGCCCTGATACAGCGCATTAAAATAGTTGTTGTCGTAGGTGAAGCGCACCGGCAGGCGTTTGATGATGAACGCCGGCAGCTCGGTGCAGGGGCGGCCCCACTGCTTGCCGGTGTAGCCCTTGACGAGCTTTTCATAGATATCGGTGCCCACCAGACTAATGGCCTGCTCTTCCAGGTTCTTCGGGTCGGTGATGCCGGCTTCCTTCTTCTGCCCTTCGATCTTGGCCTTGGCCTCGGCAGGGGTCACAACACCCCACATCTTGTTGAAGGTGTTCATGTTGAAGGGCATGTTGTAAATTTCGCCGTGGTAGTTGGCCACCGGGCTGTTGGTATAGCGGTTGAACTCTGCAAACTGGTTCACATACTGCCACACAGCCTTATTGTTGGTGTGGAAGATGTGAGCACCATAGCGGTGGACATTGATGCCCTCCACCTGCTCGGTATAAATATTGCCTGCGATGTGGCCGCGCTTGTCGATAACAAGGCACTTTTTGCCCGCCTTTTTTGCTTCCTGTGCAAACACTGCGCCGTAAAGGCCGGCACCAACGATCAGGTAATCATACTGCTTCATGGGTGTGATCCTCTCTGTTCCGTTTATTTTTCTTCGGCATTGCCTTTTTTCTGGGATGCCCAGTATTTATCGATAGCCGTCTCAATGCGGGAGCGGGCTGCTTCCGGCGTGATGTGCTTAAGCTGTGCCGCCGCCATAGTCTGGTGGCCGCCACCGCCCAGAGACTCCATAATGACCTGCACGTTCACAGCGCCAAGGCTGCGGGCCGAGATGTTCACGCCCGTGCCCACCTGCACCGCCACAAAGCTGGCGTCCACGCCCTGAATGCGCAGCAGGTCGTTTGCGGCCTGCGCAATGGCCACACGGGCTTCCGGAGCGATCTCGCCGCCAATGGAGATGGCACAGTTTTTGTACATCTGTGCCTTTTCCACCAGATCAGCCTTGGCGTTATATTCCACCATGGTCACATCGAACAGCTGGCGCACCCGCTCCGTCTCCGCACCGTAGCGGCGCAGAGCGGCAGCAGCTTCAAAGGTGCGCACGCCGGTGTGCAGGGTGAAGTCCTGCGTATCCAGCATGATGCCGGACAAAAGGCCCTCTGCCTCCACCCGGTTGGGCTTGTCGTCGCGGTCGCCCACATACTGCAAAAGCTCCGTGACTAACTCGCTGGCCGAGGAGGAATAGGGCTCGTGACAGACCAGCGCCGGGTTCTCGATGTAGCCCACGCCCTTGCGGTGGTGGTCAATGACAGCCACTTTGCCGCATTTTTCCAGAATGTCCTTGCTCTCCACAAGGCCCACCTGGTATGTATCCACCACGATGCACAGGGTGCGCTTGGAAATGATGGGCAGAGCGTCCTTCGGGTCGATGAAATCATCCTTCTGGCCTGCCTTGCACAGCGCATCGATCAGGCTTCCGGCCAGCGTGGCGTCCCGCCTCACAGCGATCACCGCCGGGACGTCGCAGATCTTACAGATGCGCAGCACGCCCTCAGCGGAACCGATGGCATCCAGATCGCTCATGCGGTGGCCCATGATGACCACATGGTCTGCCTCTTTGATAAGATTGACCAGCTGATCCGCCACAATGCGGCTGCGCACCTTGCTGCGCTTCTCCACGCCGTGGCTCACGCCGCCATAGAAGGTGAAGCCGTCCGGCGTCATCTCTGCAGCCTGGTCGCCGCCGCGGCCTTGGGCCATGTCCAGAGCCTGCACGGCCATGTCCTGCGCTTCCCGCAGGGTCTTGGCTCCGCGGCCGATGCCGATGGAAATCGACAGGTTCACGCTGGGGTCCAGTGCCCGGATCTTGTCCAGCACGTCATAGCCGCGCTTTGCGAACTGTTCCATCTGGCGCTCTTCCACCACGGCGATATAACGGCCGCTGGCCACACGGCGCAGAAAACCGGTTCCTCGGCCGATCATATCTTCGAGAATGCGATTGATGCCCTCCAGCAGGCGGGCACGCTCGCTGTCCAGCATGTCGCCGAACACATCGTCATAGCCATCCACCAGAAACACCAGATAGCCCGGGCGGCTGGCCTTATACTCCGCTGCAATGCGACGCAGTGCCGTTTCTTCGTTCAGCACCACAAGGGTCATGCTCTCTGCATTGCCCGGCACAGTGGAACTGTGGGCGCTCCACATGCCGTCGGCCAGATTCAGCACCTGCCCTTCCTGACTGCGGCACTGCTGCAGGTCCAGCCCCGGCAGCACCTTCTGCACGCGGCTGACCAGAAGATCTTCGCCGTCCAGCAGCCGGGTGCGGAACTGCTCATTGTACCAGACCACCGTCTCACCGGAAAGCAGCGCTGCCGGCTGAGAAAGGGGTTCCAGGCTGAACTGCACCTTCGAGTTTTCGAAGCTGCCGCCGCGCATCCAGCGCGCCACCCATTTGCGCAGGCTGTAGCGGAACAGCACCATTGCAGCGCCCCACAGCACCACCAGCGCCAGCAGCAGCCCCCAGGCGCGGGGCCGCTGGATCAGCAGCACCAGCACCAGAAGACCGCACAGCACCGCAAGGCCCGCTGTGAGCATTTCCAGTGTCCATCTTGGTTTTTGTTTCATGTGATCTCCTGCCTCCCGCCGCTCATTCTGCGGCAGCGTGCCCGGATCAGACCTCCATCAGAATGGGAAGGATCATCGGGCTGCGCTTGGTGCGCCGATAGATATAGCTGCTCAGCGCCTCGCGCACACGGGTCTTGACGCTGTTCCAGTCGCGGACATGCTCATCCACGCAGCGTTCCAGTGCGTTTTCCACGATGCTCTGGGCACCGTCCATCAGGCTCTCGTTCTCGCGCACATACACAAAGCCGCGGCTCACGAGGTCGGGGCCGGCCAGCACCTGGCCGGTCTTGCTGTCCACGGTGGCCACGATGATGACCAGACCGTCCTCCGACAGATGCTTGCGGTCGCGCAGGACCACATTGCCCACATCGCCGACGCCCAGGCCGTCCACCATGACGGCACCAGCGGTCACCGGCTCACCCAGCTTCATCTCATCCTGCGAGAGGATCACGTTGGAGCCGTTCTCCGCGATCAGGATGTTGCTGGTGGGGATGCCCAGACTTGCAGCAGTGAGGGCATGTTTTTTCAGCTGCTTGTACTCACCGTGCACCGGCAGGAAATACTTGGGCTTGGTCAGGGTGAGCATCAGCTTCTGCTCTTCCTGGCAGGCGTGGCCGGAGACGTGCACATCGTACATGCTCTCGTAAATGACCTCTGCGCCCAGCAGCAGCAGACCGTTGACGATCTTGGTCACGCTCTTCTCATTGCCGGGGATGGGGTTGGCCGAAATGATAATAAAGTCGCCGGGGCCCACGCGCACCTGACGGTGGCTGCAGGACGCCATGCGGGACAGGGCGCTCAAAGGCTCGCCCTGGCTGCCGGTGGTGATGAGCACCACCTGCTCGGGCGGGTACTGATTGAGTTCATCCACGCTGATGAGGGTGCCCTCCGGGATGTGCATATAGCCCAGTTCCTGCGCCATAGCGGTGTTGTTCACCATGCTGCGGCCGCTGAAAGCCACTTTGCGGCCATCCTCCACGGCCAGATCAATGATCTGCTGCACGCGGTAGATGTTGGACGCAAAGGTCGCAATGATGATGCGCTTGTTGCGGGCGCGGGCAAACAGGCTGCGCACTCCGGCAGCCACTTTCTGCTCCGTGGCAGTGAAGCCCGGGCGCTCTGCGTTGGTGGAATCACTCAGCAGGGCCAGAACGCCGCGCTGGCCGTACTCCGCCAGCGTGGACAGGTCGGTGACGCCGCAGGCCAGCGGAGTGTAGTCGATCTTGAAGTCGCCGGTCTGGATGATGGTGCCGGCGGGGCTGTCGATGGCAAAGGCCACCGAGTCCGGGATGGAGTGGTTCACATGGATGGGCTCGATGGTGAAGCAGCCCAGCTTGATCTTCTGCTTGGGGGTGATCTCCACAAACTTCGTCTTGCCTGCCAGGCCGAACTCTTCCAGCTTGTTGCGGATCAGGCCGCAGGTCAGGCGGGTGCCGTAGATAGGCAGGTCGATCTTCTGCAGCAGATAAGGGATGCTGCCAATGTGATCCTCATGGCCGTGTGTGATAAGCAGGCCCTTGATCCGGTCCTTGTTCTGCACCACAAAGGTGAAGTCCGGGATGACCATGTCCACGCCGTACATGTCGCTGTCCGGGAACACCAGGCCGCAGTCCACGATGATCATGTCGCCGTTGCACTCGTAGACGGTCATGTTCTTGCCCACTTCACCCAGACCGCCCAGCGGATAAATGTGGATGGGCACAGCTGCCTCCTTGGGCTGCTGCGGGCGGCGGGGACGGCGGTTATAATAGGGGCGGCGGGTGGTGCGGGGACGCTTTTCCCCTGCCTGCGCCGCAGGTGCTGCTGCGTTTTTATTGGCCGCAGGTGCCTTGCTGTGTGCGGAAACATTCGGGTTTTCTTTTGACTGAGCCATTCTGACCTCCAAAAATAATTGCAGCGCAAGCCGTTCTCTCAACACGAGAACAGCCGCGCTGTGCATGGGAAGCACCTTGAACTTTCGCATCGGCTTCCGTTGGATGCACCGTATAGAATTTTCCTGTCAGCGTGCTTTTGTGCGCCGCTGTCTGTTCCGTAAGAATCTTTTCTGCCAGATAAGTCCATCTGCCCGATGCGACCGTGGCTTTTCTGTGGAACGCCCGGACGCACGCCCATGGTGCGCCCCTATACGCATTTTGTTGGATTAAGTATAGTATTTCCCGGCGTTTTTGTCAATTCCAAGGTTTGGCAGAAGTGGCACAGGATATACATTTCCTCTTGACAGAACGGCAAAAATAGCGCTAAATAAATGTAGTTTATTTTTATAAGGAGTACCGCATGAAGCAGGTCGAAGTCTACACCGACGGCGCATGCAGCGGCAACCCCGGCCCGGGCGGCTGGGGCGCTGTGCTGCGCTATCGTTTCAACGGCAAAGTCTACGAAAAAGAACTGAGCGGCGGCGACGACAGCACCACCAACAATCGCATGGAGCTGACCGCTTTCATCGAGGCCCT
This sequence comes from Barnesiella intestinihominis, assembly GCA_963656875.1. Taxonomy (GTDB): domain Bacteria; phylum Bacillota; class Clostridia; order Oscillospirales; family Ruminococcaceae; genus Faecalibacterium. The sequence goes on from CAVKKE010000003.1 coordinate 41,506, forward strand.
GCGCCAGCTGAAGGAGCCGTGTGAAGTGCGGCTGTGTTCGGACAGCCAGTATGTCATCAACGGGCTGCAAAAAGGCTGGGCCAAGGGCTGGCAGCGCCGGGGCTGGAAAAAGGCCGACGGCTCCCCTGCCCTGAACCCGGACCTCTGGGCGCAGGCATTGGAGCAGGAGGCCCGGCACAAGATCACCTATGTCTGGGTCAAGGGCCACGCAGGCCACCCGGAAAATGAACGCTGCGACCAGCTGGCCGTGGCACAGAGCAAAGCACATGGCGGGAGGCAAGGAACATGAGCGACGCATTTCTGCCCGGGAACGGGTTTGACACCTACGAAAGTCAGGACAAAGTCCTGATGCAGATGACCGACAGCACCGACTGCGCCGTGGCAGTGCGCATCCTGCAGCAGCAGGGTTTCGCCGTGGCAGGTGCCGCTGTGCGTCTGGCTGCAGAGCAGGCCGCAGAGGCTGAAGCTGCGAAAAAAGCCGCCGAAAAACTGGGCATTGAGTGCATCGTGCTGAACGCCGAAGCACTGGCCGGACAGGACGCCGATGTTCTGGGAGAAAGCGGAAGCCCGCTGTTTGCTGCCCTGCTCACCGCTGCCGACAAGCTGGGGATGCAGTATGTCGCCACAGCTCACCGCGCCCGAGTGGAAACGGGTTCGGACGGTGTCCACACCGTGTGCACACCCGCCGGCACTGGCAGCGATGACAGCAGCATTTTGGCTGCTCTGCCGCAGGAGACACTAGCCCGTCTGATCCTGCCGCTGGGCGACTTTGCTCCGGAAGATGTGGCGGAGATGGCAGAGGAGTTTAAAGTTTAAGCGTTTAATAAATACAATTCAAAATGGCTCCGCGTGCGCTGCGCCATAATCAGCGGAAATCATTTTTATATTAGAACTCCGGAAAACCCTCAGATTTTCCGGAGTTCTTTTTTCACGGGAGAGGTCGTTGCGAAACGCGGTATCTGCCACATTTGTTTTCTTCGAAAGGAAATCCCTCCGGCATCAAAAATGCCTTTTAGGGCTCTGGGCCCATACCCGTGAAAATAAAAATCGGGAACATCCGCAGATGTTCCCGATTTTTGTATCATCAATAAAATTTCCGCTGAATACGGCCAGAGTGAAACGGAGGCCATCTAAAATCGTTCCATCAGTTCTGAGGGTGCACAATGTCGCGCCAATCCAGATCACCGCGCTCCAGGCCATGGATCAGCACCTCGGCGGTAGCAATGTTGGTGGCCATGGGAATGTTGTGCACATCGCACAGGCGCAGCAGAGTCATCTCATTGGGCTCACTGGGCTTTGCGTTGATGGGGTCACGGAAGAACAGAAGCAGGTCGATCTCATTGCAGGCAATGCGTGATGCGATCTGCTGGTCGCCGCCCTGGACACCTGCCAGAAAACGCTGCACCTGCAGGCCGGTCGCTTCTGCGATCAGCTTGCCCGTCGTGCCGGTCGCCACCAGTTTGTGCTGGCTCAGAATGCGGCAGTACGCCGTACAGAACTGAACCATCAGCTCCTTTTTGGAGTCATGCGCAATCAGTGCAATCGTCATCCGTTACCCTCTCCTCTTCCTATCGTATTGAAACACATGGTGTAAAAAGTCCCTTTGTTAAAAATAATATCACAAAATCCAATCTTTTACAACTGGTTTTTATACAAAATATTCAATTTTGTTTTCTTTTCCGGACATCTCAGGTCTGAAGCCACGCTGCAGCGCGATTTCATCGGGTCAGTTTGTCTCTTCGGGCACGGCTTCCGGTTGAACATCTGCCCCATCCGGCACGGCTTCATCCGCAGGGGCAGTGGCATCCCCGGTGTCCTGCACAGTGTCCTGGCCATCTGCCGTCTGCTGATCTGCTTCCTGCTTTGCCTGTTCAGCTTCCTCTGCAGCCTGCTGCGCCAGCGTGCCGTCCTTCATGGCAAAGTAGGCATTGGCGATATCCACCACGAGGTCACCGGCGCGGGCACCATAGCCGCCATACTCAATGGAGATACCGATGGCGATCTCCGGGTCGTCCGCCGGGAGATACGCGATCATCATGGCGTTCAGATAGTGCTTGCCCGGGGCATAGGTCTCGCTTCGCTGCGGGGTGCCGGTCTTGCAGGCGATGGCCACAGGGTAGCTGGAGATCTTGCCCGAAATGGTGCTGGGCACCTGCTTCATGCCCTGCCGCACCAGTTCGAAGGTGTTGCCTGTGCCCTCAATGACATCCATCACCTCAGGCTGGGTCTCGCTGATCACCTCGCCGGTGTTGGAATCCAGGATGGCTTTGACAAAGTGAGTGCGGTAGCGGGTGCCGTTGTTGGCCAGCGTTGCCGCATAGGTCGCCAGCTGGATGGGCGTGACCACCGTGTTGCCCTGGCCGATAGCCGCCTGAACGTCCAGCGAAGAGGTGTAATTGGAGTCGTTCTTGGTGGTCAGACGGCCCACTGCTTCGTTGACCTCCACGCCAGTGCGCTGGCCCAAGCCCAGCTTATAGGCATAGGCATCATAGACATCACTGGTCAGCCGGCGGCCCACATCATAAAAGAAGATGTTGCAGCTCCACTTGATGGCCGTGACCACATCAATGTTGCCGCTGTGGCCGTGGCGGGTGCACTTGGGGTGATAATCCTTGAAGTAGTTGTACACGCCGTTGCAGTAGACTGTCGAATACTGATTGATCAGGCCGCTGTCCAGCGCGGCCACAGCCACAGCGGGCTTGAAGGTGGAGCCCGGTGTATACAGGCCCTGCAGAGAGCGGTTGAACAGCGGCAGACCGGGGTCTGCGCTGTATTCGCTGTAGTTGGTGGCGTAAAGGTTCTGGTCATAGCTGGGATAATTGGAAGCCGCCAGCACGCCGCCGTCCTTCACATCGATGACCACAGCGGCAGCTGCTGCTGCCTTCATGTCGCCTGTGTTGTAGACACGGTTGATCATGTCGATGTTGCTGGCCAGCGCCTTGTCCACTGCACGCTGGAAATCGCTGTCAATGGTCAGCTGCACGGTGTGGCCCGGCTCCGGCACGGTGGTCAGCTTGGTGTCCACAATAACGCCGTCCGAGTTGCGGGTGATGGTCTTGACGCCATCCTTGCCCCGCAGCTCATCCTCATAAACGGATTCCAGGCCCGAAATGCCCAGAATATCGTTCATATTGTAGCCCTTTTCCTTCAGCGGGTAGGTCACCTGGCCGTTTTCGTCGGTCACTTTCCACTTTTCGGCAGTGATTTTGCCCACACGGCCCAGCACAGCTGGGATGATATCGCTCTGGTCATAGCTGCGGGCGCTGGTCTCCACGATCTCCACACCGGGCAGCTGCAAGCTGTGCTCCTTGATGGTGGCCACAGTCACTTCACTGACATTTTCTGCCATAACGAAGTTGTTCACGTTAGAGAACGCCTGCCGGTCCATCTCATAATGGATGCCAGCCAGCACACGCTGCCAGTCCAGTGAAAAGTCCTGCAGATCGTTCTTTTCCACCAGCATCTCCATCACATCATCTGCGGTGGCATACTGCTGCAGGCCCAAGTCATCTTTCATGCTGGCCAGCTGCTTCTGGTCGCTGGACGAGCTGTCGTCATCCGTGAAGGTGTAATGTCCTGCTGCATCCGGCTGGCTGATGAGCAGGGTATCGGTCCAGCTCTCACCGTTCTCCCGCAGCAGTTCCACGATCTGCTGCAGCATGGTGTCCAGGTCGTTGTCCCCCATCAGCAGCTTGTTGAGCACCACATTATAGCTGGTGGTGCTGGTGGCAATGCGCTTGCCGTTGCTATCCACAATGTCGCCGCGGGCCGCCGTCACCGTGAAATTATAATCGGTGGTGTTGGTGGCCTTGGAACTGAACTCGTCGCCATTGACCAGCTGCAGGAAGATCAGCCGCATGACGTAAAGCCCCATGACGGCACACGCCACAGCGATCAGCAGGATCATCCGGCGCACCACCGTTTTTCGTTCATTTTGATTCATTCGTATTTCCTCCGGCGGCTCAGACTACGCCGTTGTCGATTTTGAATGTTTCGTGCACCCGCCGCACAAAGTGAAAGATCAGCAGTGACGGCACCAGCGTCAGCCCTGCAGAGGGCAGCACAAAGGTCAGGTAGCGGCTTCCCGCCCAGCTGTAGCCCGGCATATAATAGAAAAACAGCCAGTCCAGTGAGAGCACCAGCGCAGCCGTGACCATGCTGATGAGGGCAAAATTCCAGGTGCTGCCCTGCAGATAGAGCTGCACCAGCACCGAGAGCCCAAAGCTGAGCAGCAGCAGTTCCAGGCCCAGCATGCCCACAGTGCGGCCCGCCGTATAGTCCCACAGCAGGCCGCACACCGTGCCGAAGACCGCACCGGAGAACTCCCCTTCATAGACTGCCACGGCCAGACACAGCGGCAGGATGAACAGAGGCTTCGCCTGCCCCAGTTGGAACAGGCCCGGTGCCGTCTGCAGCGCAGCGCACACAAACAGCGCCAGCACATAGCAGACCCATTTCAGGATCTGGCTGCGGCTGCGCATGCGGCGTGATTCCATACAAGAGCCCCCTTAATAATCGGTGATGATGAACACATGCTTAACGGTGCGCGGGTCCACGCCCGGGCGGATAACCGCAATGGACGACTTGCCGCTGGCTTCCGGCAGAACTTCCTGCACCCTGCCCACCAGCAGATCCGGCGGGAACACGCCGCCCAGACCGGTGGTGATGACCTGATCGCCTGCCCGAGTCTCACAGGTGCGCTCCAGATCGGTCAGAGTGCACAGGCCGTCTCCGGCGTAGTCGGAGCTGCCGTTGATGATGCCGTTTTCCCGTGTGCGGGACACCACGCCCGCTGCATTGAAGCTGGGATGCAGGATGGTCATCACCTTGCAGCTGGTGGCATCCACTTCCACCACGGTGCCCACGAGATAGCCCTTGTCGCTGATAATGGTGTCGTTCACTTCCACGCCGTCCGCAGTGCCCTTGTCCAGCGTGAAGCCGCCGAATTCGTCCAGCGGGTCACGGCCGATGACAAAACCGGAAACGTAAGTAGCTTCGCTGTTGGAATCCTGAATGTTGGCCAGCGCCTTATAGGCTTCGTTTTCGGCCTTGATGCGGTCATAGTCCACCATCTGCTGGCGCAGCTCGGCATTTTCTGCTTCCAGCTGCTGGTTCTCATCTATGATCTCATCGATGCGGGCATACTTTTCCCACACCGAACCCACGCCGCCGCTGAGCGCAGCGCTCACCTTCTGGAACGGGGTCAGCACCACACTGAGCAGCTCCTGCGGGGCAGCGGTCAAACGGCCGTTGGCACCTGCATAGGCCATGATGCCCACCAGAAACACCGCGATCGCCACCAGTATTTTAAATTTCCATGTGTCAAAAAAATCCTTCAAGGGGTTTCCCTCCTGTCCGGCACACAGGCCGGTTCCATGAAAAAAGCGCGGACAGCCGCTGCCATCCGCGCAAGAAGCTTTGTTTGCGGCGGAAAAAACGCACAGCTGCAGTGCAGAACACTTTTCCGCAAGGTTTGTTTTACATATGGCCGCCGTCGGTGTCCAGCACGTCGTGCAGGACGTCCACATGATCCAGCACCGCGCCGGCGCCCTTGGCCACACAGTCCAGAGGATCTTCCGCAATATGGACATCGATGCCGGTCTCGCTCTGGATCAGCTGATCCAGGCCGCGCAGCAGAGCGCCGCCGCCGGTCAGGGTGATGCCGCGGTCGATGATATCAGCGCTCAGTTCCGGCGGAGTGCGCTCCAGCGTCTCTTTGATGGCGCTGGTGATCTTCACCAGGCACTCCAGCAGAGCGCCGCGCACATCCTCGGAGTGGACCACGATGTTCTTAGGCAGGCCGTCCACCAGGTTGCGGCCCTTGATCTCCATGGTCAGCTCAGGGTCGAGAGCATAGGCAGAGCCGATCTCGATCTTGATCTGCTCAGCGGTGCGCTCACCGATGAGCAGGTTGTACTTACGCTTGATGAAAGCGATGATGGCCTGATCGAACATATCACCGGCCATGCGCACGCTGCGGGAAGCCACGATGCCGCCCAGAGAGATCACAGCGATCTCCGCCGTGCCGCCGCCGATGTCCACGATCATACTGCCAGTGGGCTCGCTGATGGGCAGGCCCGCACCGATGGCCGCAGCCATGGGCTCCTCAATGACGGACACCTGACGGGCACCCGCCTTCAGGGTAGCTTCGCGCACAGCACGGCGCTCCACCTCGGTGACGCCCGACGGGATGCAGATGACCACGCGGGGGCGGGAGAACATGCTGTTGCCGCATGCCTTCTTCAGGAAGTTCTCCAGCATATTGGCGGTGATGTCGAAGTCGGCGATGACGCCGTCCTTCAGGGGGCGGACAGCCACGATGCTGCCGGGGGTGCGGCCGATGACAGCCTTTGCCTCGCCGCCCACGCAGCGTACTTCGTCGGTTTTGGTGTCCACAGCCACCACGGAAGGCTCACGCATGATGATGCCTTTGCCCTTCATATACACCAGAGTATTGGCAGTGCCCAGATCAATGCCCACATCTTTTGAAAATAAGCCCATTGTAAAGTATCTCCTTCATGCTTCCCAATTTTATGATATATCACCACAACGTCTGACGGCCGGTTACTGCCGTCCTGCGCAGAATAACACGGTTCTATTATAGCCGCAAGCTTTTGATTTCTCAAGCGTTTGCGCAAGTTTTCTTCGTTTTTCCCATTTTTCTCACAGAAAACGCGCCAACAGCTGTACGGTGCGGCTGAGCGGCAGGCCCATGATGGTGTAATAATCGCCCTCAATACAGTCCAGCCAGAGGGCGGCGCGGCCCTGAATGGCATAAGCGCCGGCCTTGTCGTAAGGTTCCTTCGTGGATGCGTAAAAATCGATTTCTTCCTCGCTCAGCGGGAAAAAACTCACTTTGCAGCTGTCCACAAAGCTCTCGGTGCGGCTGCCGTTTGAAATGCACACGCCGGTGTGCACCTCATGGGTGGCACCGGAAAGAGCATGCAGCATCTGCTTTGCATTCTCCACGCTGTGGGGCTTACCGAACACTTCACCGTTCACATCCACCACGGTGTCGCAGCCGATGACCACATCTCCGGGGTGCTGCGCCGATACGGCCAGGCACTTGCCCCGGGCCAGCTGTTCCACCAGATGGGCAGGGGTGTCGGCGGTGACAGTGCTCTCGTCAAAATCGCTGGCACAGACCGTGAAGTCAGTGGTATATAAGGAAAGCAGCTCCCGCCTGCGCGGGCTGCCGGAAGCTAAAATCAGACTCATTTTCACTTCTCACTTTCCGGTGGAGCCGAAGCCGCCCTCGCCGCGGGCGGTGTCCCCCAGCTCTTCGGCGGGCACAAAGGCGGCGGTGTACACCGGTGCGATGCACAGCTGAGCCACACGCTCACCGGGCTGGATGGTGTAGGCATCTTTGCCCAGATTGACCATGGGCACTTTCAGTTCTCCGCGGTAATCGCTGTCCACGACGCCCACGCCGTTGGCCATGCACAGGCCATGCTTGATGGAAAGGCCGCTGCGGGCGTAGACCAGTGCCACGCTCTGGGGGCCGGGCAGCTCAATGGCAAGGCCGGTGGGCACCAATGCCCGCTCCACGGGGGCAAGGGTCAGCGGCTCGTCCAGCACGGCGCACAAGTCGGCGGCGGCAGAGCCGGGAGTAGCGTAAGCGGGCACCTTGGCCCGGGAGTCCAATACCTTATATTTTACAGTGATGGGTTCCATAATATACCTCATTTTGTTTTATGATAACTCCTTCAGTCTCGCATACGCTCGACAGCTCCCTCGGGGAGGGAGCTCTTGACAGTACGGCAAGTTTTCCGTCCTGCCAAACATCTTTGAGAAAGACTCCCCCGGCTGGGGGAGGTGGTACGAAGCGCCAGAAGGGGAGCGGATGGCATCGCGCGGCGATGACGGAAGAAGTTTCAGTTCGTCCCTTTAAAATACAGTCCTCGAGTGAAATCTTCTTCAAACGGCGCATGAACGCGGATCATGTCCAGAATTTTGGCCGCTTCATCCCGGCTTTCCAGCGTGAAATAGGCCACACCGTAATCCACCGTCAGGGCACCCGGCTTATCCCCCATATAAATAGGTACGGGATTGTAGATCGTGCGCACGCCAAGGCCGCACCGCACCGGGAACTTCTTCGCCTTGCGGTCGGTGAGCACGCCGGTCTTGTCGCAGTGGGCGCAGTCATGAATGTTCTGCAACGGACATGCGCGGGTGATCATCAGCGGCATGTGGCCATAAACCAGCACACCGGTGGGCACGGGTTTGCCATTGTGGGCAGGCTCAATGGTGTCGATGTCGCTGTCCTTCACTTCAGGCAGGATGAGCATGGAGCCTAGGCCGTTGTCCGCATAGAACTGCGCGGCCAGCTGATTGGTGATGTTCAGGCCAAAACTGCCGGACATGGGCAGGCCGCGGCACATCCGCAGGTGGGCAATGTTGCTCACCTCATAGCCCGCAAAGCCTGCATCCTGCGTGGCCGCGATGCGGCGGGCGGTATCCTCTTCCAATCGGCCAAACATCACGCGGGGCAGCTCCAGAATGGTTTTGCTTCGCCACTCGCGGGGCACACGGTCAGCCTGTGCGATGGGCAGAATGAGATATTCCACGCCGCCAAGGGCCCGCTCCGGCACCTGATCCCAGCTCTCGAACCGGGCACGCAGGGTGCGGCGGGGCGGCAGAGCGCGCAGCGGCAGGGCGGGCACATGCTCTTCGGTGGTGGGCCACGGGCGCAGAACTTCCCGCTTTTTGAGCAGGGCATCCAGTGCTTCACGGCGCAGTTCGTTGACCGCACTGCCCTGGATAAACCACGGCCCGCCGTCCATTTCTACAGTGATATCTTTATCCTCCACCGCAAAGGGTGTGCCGCCGGTCTTGGCAAGGCTGCGATGCAGGCTGTCAGTGGGGTCCGTGCGGGCAGGCTGGGGCTCAGCGTCACCATAGGCGAAAGCCTTGTTGCCGTCGGCGTCGGTAACGGTGAGCTTCTCGCCGCCCTCTTCGATCTCCAGCTTCATTTTCACCGGCACGCGGCTGCGTTCGCGGCGGTAGAGTTCCCGCAGCATGGGCAGGGTCTTCTTGGTCTGTTCAGCATCCGCTTCACTGCGCACACCGAACATCGTGCCATTGATCTTTCCGTCCAGATAGCCGGAGGTGAAGCCCGAACGGCTGAACGCATTTTTCAGCAGGTCGCGGTCATAGGCTCGGCCCTCGCGGCCCGCCAGACAGGCGCTGACCGCCGCCGCCACATACTCCGGCGTGCGCAGGCGGCCTTCGATTTTTGCCGATGTTACGCCCAGTGCCTGCAGTTTGTCCAGCTTGTCGATGACCGAATTGTCCTTGAGCGACAGGTGATACAGACGACCCGGCTTGCCTTCCGGCAGGGCGTTTGCTTCAAACGGCAGGCGGCAGGGGCCCGCGCAGGAGCCGCGGTTGCCGCTGCGTCCGCCCAGGAAGGCTGACATATAGCACTGGCCGCTGACACACATGCACAGGGCCCCATGGACGAAACACTCGGTCTCGATGCCACAGTTCTTCGTGATGTGCTCTACCTCGGGCAGGCTCAGTTCGCGGGCCAGCACCACGCGGGTGAAGCCCAGTTCCTTCAACTCCAATGCGCCCTGCAGGCTGTGCACGCTCATCTGCGTGGAGCCGTGGCGGGGCAGCTGGGGCGCAATTTTGCCGATCAGCGTTGCTACTGCCAGGTCCTGGCAGATGACCGCATCGGCTCCGCTGGCAGCAACGGCTCGGACAGCCTGTTCCAGTGCGGGCAGCTCTCCGCCATAAACGGTGGTGTTCAAGGCCACATGAACTGCCACACCCCGCGCATGGCAGAAGCAGACAGCATCTTTCAGCGTATCGGCGTCAAAATTATTGGCGCTGGTGCGGGCGTTGAAGCCTGAAAAGCCCAGATAAACAGCATCCGCACCGCTGAACACAGCAGCACGGAGCATTTCTTCGTTGCCCACCGGGGCAAGGATCTCGATTTTTGACATACTTCTCCTTTATCCTGTCGCGTCAGGCGGCTCACTCCGCCTTGTCCGCTTCGCTTTTTGCCGCAGACTGCTGTGCGGCCTGCTGGGCAGCCCGCTCTTCCCGCCGGGCTTCCTTGCTGCGCATCTTTTCCAGCTGTTCCCGCAGAGCAGCAGCTTCCCGGCGCAGCACCTCGTTCTCTGCCTTGGCCTTGTCCTCCGCCAGCTTTGCCCGGGCTGCATCCGCAATGTAATCCTGGATCTGGCCGCGCATGTTCTCAGCGCTGCCGGTGCTCTTGCGGTATTCATCCAGATAGTCCATGGCGCAGAACACTGCCGCCTTGGTCACCGAAAGATTTTCGTTGTCATCAAGCAGCTTCGTGATGTCCTCGTCCAACTTCTTTGCCAGAGACAGAATGTATTTTTCCGAGTCCGTCGTTGCGATGGCATACGGCGTCCCCGCGATGTTCACCCGTACCTTGTTGACCATGTATATTCCCCTTTTATCTTTTCCGCCCCGTGCAGAGCGGTGAAATTCCGGCTTTTCCGGGAGTGTGGCACCGTTCCCGGTATCGTTTTGCTGTCTTGACACCCTCCGAGCGAGTTTCCCGGCACATTTCTCCCGGAGTTTCCCACCCAAACAGGCGCAAAGCAGCAGTTTCCTCTCTCTATTATAATATAAATAAGCCGCAAGAAAAAGTGTATTTTTTGAATTTTCGGCAGATTTGTCAGAAACTTCAATAAAAAAATGTCAGTTACGGAAAAAATCCCCTGATTCCTTGCATTTAGCGGTTCAGCATATTATAATAGCTTTGTTATGTTGGCCGCAGTGCAAGTGAGGGAAAGTGCCTGTAGCCTGCAATTGGTTCCATTATTTTAACAAAAATAAGCGCTTATGCGGATAGGAGTACCTTTATGACATCGAAGGAATTTGGAAAAATTCTTCAGGACAAGCTCACCAGCGAGTACGGCGTTGAGCTGAGCGTTGCCTCCAACCAGCAGATCTACCGCTCTCTGGCTCTGATCTGCCGCCAGATGATGAGCGAGAACCACAAGAAGTTCCAGTCCAAAGCCATCGGCACCGGCACCAAGCAGGTCTATTACCTCTGCATGGAGTTCCTGATGGGCCGCAGCCTAAAGACCAGCCTGATGAACCTGGGCCTGGACGACGTGGCAAAGAAGGCCCTGTCCGACGCCGACATCAGCATTGACAGCATCTTTGAAGAAGAGCCCGATGCAGGCCTGGGCAACGGCGGTCTGGGCCGTCTGGCTGCCTGCTATCTGGACGGCATGGCCACCACGGGCGTGTGCGGCACCGGCTACTCCATCCTGTATGAGTACGGCATCTTCAAGCAGAAGATCGTGGACGGCTGGCAGCAGGAGCGTGCTGACAACTGGCTGCCCGGCGGTCAGGTCTGGCTGAAGAGCCACCCCGATCAGGCTGTGGAAGTCCGCTTCGACGGCGAGATCCGTGAGAACTGGGACAACGGCTTCCATTATATCCAGCACACCAACTACAACAGCGTTATGGCTGTTCCTTCCGATATGTATGTGCAGGGCTACGACGGACAGGGCGTCGCCAAGCTGCGTCTGTGGCAGGCAAAGGCTCCTGACTTCGATATGTCCAGCTTCTCTCTGGGCAACTACAACACTGCAATGAGCAAGAACGCCAATGCAGAGCTGATCTCCAAGGTCCTGTACCCCAACGACAACCACGTTGAGGGCAAGATCCTGCGCCTGCGCCAGCAGTACTTCCTGTCTGCCGCTTCCATCGGCGACATCGTGCAGAACCATCTGTCCAGCTACGCAACTCTGGAGAACCTGCCCGATAAGGTGGCTATCCAGCTGAACGATACCCACCCGACTCTGGCTATCCCCGAGATGATGCGCATCCTGCTGGATGAGTGCGGCTTCGACTGGGATAAGGCATTCGGCATCTGCCAGAAGGTCTTCTCCTACACCAACCACACCGTCATGGCCGAGGCTCTGGAGAAGTGGAACGTGGACATCTTCAAGATGACCCTGCCCCGCATCTATCAGATCGTGGTCGAGATGGATCGCCGCGCCCGCGCTGAGCTGGAGAAGGCATTCCCCGGCGATCAGGGCAAGATCGATTATATGGCACTGATTGGCGACAATCAGGTGCGCATGGCCAATATCTGCGCTTACACCTCCAACAGCATCAATGGCGTTTCCAAGCTGCACAGCGAGATCATCAAGGAGAGCGTCTTCCACGATTACTACCTGTTCAAGCCCCAGGCCTTCAAGAACGTGACCAACGGCATCGCTTACCGCCGCTGGCTGCTGGCTTCCAACCCCGGCCTGTGCAAGCTGCTGGACG
>CAVKKE010000004.1:0-46528 GCA_963656875.1 Barnesiella intestinihominis
ACTTCTTAGACTTTTGAGACTTCTTAGAATCTATTATCTCACTAAATTGAGTTCCTTCACAGCCGGGTGCTTATTGACCGCTTACTAATTATCCGGCACTCTAAATTCTCTATCACCACTATGAATTGATGCTCCAAGCCAAATCTTCCCTTGCTGAATAAACGGAAAGACCTCTTTATATTTTAACGCATTTACATTTCCAATCACGGCAAAAAATTTATTATATTCCAGTAATAACGCAATATACTGCCGAAACAGCGAAAAAGGTGGATTCATTACCACTACATCAGCCTGCTTCAAAAGTTCTATGCATTCTTCGCTGCGGAAGTCTCCATCATCTTTTAAAACCGTCATTGTATTCTTACGGTTTTTCAGCAGATACTCTACATCGGCCAAATCGATTCGCCCATCACCGTTTTCATCCGTGACTTCCGTGATTTCAATTTTATACGCGCAGTTTTTTGTACGGGGGGGGGAGTATCTTCAATCGGTACAAAAGACAGCTGTCCATTATTATCCAGATAGTATTCTAATTCATCTCCTGCAACGGGTGAAGCAGCATAGCAAGTTGCCACCAGTTTTTTCAGTCCCAGTGAATTAAAATTCATTGCAAAATACTTAAAAAAATTGCTTTCATACGGATCATCACAGTTACAGAAAACAATTTTACCGCGAAAGAAATCGCGATAGTATCGCATTTCTTTTTCGATATCCGTCAACTGCGTATAGAACTCATCTTGCCCTTGCCGCTTTGTTTAAGTCTGCATTCTTTGCCACAGCATCCACCTCTTTGTCGATAAATAAGGCAAAAAGCCCTTTCATGCTAATTTCAGTATAGCACAAAAGGGCTTTTAGAGCCATTATGATTCGTTATTTTTCTTTTACTTTCCCGACAGCAGAATGGCCAGTACAGCTTTCTGCACATGCAGGCGGTTCTCGGCTTCGTCAAAGATCTCCGGTGCATGCTGCTCGAACACGGCGGAGGAGATCTCCTCGCCGCGGTGGGCGGGCAGACAGTGCAACACCATGGCGTCAGGCTTGGCGCTTTCCAGCAGCTTGCTGGTGAGCTGGAAGCCCACGAAATCCCGCAGGCGCTGCTCGCTTTCCGGCGTGCCGGGCTTGGCGGTGTTCCACACAGCCGTTGCCACCACGTCGGCATCCTGGATGCCCTCGGCGGGGTCGGTGGTCAGGTGGAAGAGACTGCCGTACTTGTGGGCGAACATCAGCACATCCGCCGCCGGGCGGTAGCTGGGCGGGCAAACGCAGGTGACCTGCATCCCGGCCAGCAGGCCGCCCACGATGAGGCTGTTTGCCATGCTGCTGCCGTCGCCGATGAAGCAGAGCTTCAGGCCCGCCAGCGTGCCCCGGCGCTCCCGGATGGTCATCAGGTCAGCCAGCACCTGACAGGGGTGAGCATAGTCGGTCAGGCCGTTGATGACCGGCACACCGGCCAGCTCGGCGAACTCTTCCAGATCACGCTGGCGGTAGGTGCGCCAGACCACGCAGTCATAGTAGCGGCCCAGCACGCGGGCGGTGTCTTTGAGGGGCTCACCGCGGCCGGCCTGCAGCTCAGCGGTGTTCATATAGTTGCCAAGGCCGCCCAGCTGATACACGCCCACCTCAAAGCTGGTGCGGGTGCGGGTGGATGCCTTGGAGAACATCAGGGCCACCGTCTTGCCCGCCAGCAGAGGGGCCGTTCCGCCCAGCTTCTGCTGCGCTTTGAGCTGATCCGCCACGTCCAGAATGTGGGTCAGCTCGGCAGGGGAGAGGTCGCTCATTTTCAGCAGATTTTTCATGCCTGCTCCTTCGGAGCCGTCGGCTCCATCTTGCTCAGCACATTGCCCAGAATGTCCAGTGCCATGTCCACATCATGCTCGCTGAGGGTCAGCGGGGGCAGCAGGCGCAGGCGGGTCTTTGCGGTCAGCACCAGCAAGCCCGCTTCGCGGCAGGCTGCCAGCACGTCAGCGGCCTTGAGGTCGTAGAACTCGATGCCCACCATCAGGCCGATGCCGGAAATGCTCTTGACATGGGGCAGCTTTGCAATGCCCGCACGCAGCTGCACAGCGCGCTCGTTGACGTTGGCCAGGAAGCTCTGATCCATGCGGTCCACCACCACGTTGGCACCGGCGCAGACCACCGGGTTGCCTCCGAAGGTGGAGCCGTGGGTGCCGGGGCCCATGCCCTCGGCGACCTTTTCATTCATCAGCACGGCACCAATGGGCAGACCGCCGCCCAGACCCTTGGCCAGAGTGACCACGTCGGGCTTGAGGTTGTAGTGCTCACAGCACAGGAAGGTGCCGGTGCGGCCCACGCCGGTCTGCACCTCATCCACGATGAGAACAAGATCTTTTTCGTCGCAGAGCTTGCGCACAGCTTGCACATAGTCCGGGTCAAGCGCCATGACGCCGCCCTCGCCCTGAATGAGCTCCAGCATCACAGCGCAGGTGTGACGTTCCACAAGCTCCTGCAGTGCTTCGATGTCGCCTGCCGGGGCATACAGGAAGCCGCCGTTGAAGGGGCCAAAGTAGTTGTGGAACACCTCCTGACCGGTGGCGGTCAGGGTGGCGATGGTGCGGCCATGGAAACTGTTGACCAGCGTAATGACCGTGGTGCGGTCTTTGTCGTAGTGGTCCACGCTGTACTTGCGGGCGGCCTTGATGGCGCCCTCATTGGCCTCGGCGCCGGAGTTGCCGAAGAACACCTTGCTCATGCCGGTGCGCTTGCACAGCTTCTTGGCCAGCTTGCCGCAGGGAGCGGTGTAGTAGAGGTTGGAGGTGTGCTGCAGTTTGTGGGCCTGCTCAGACACGGCCTCAGCCCAGTCCAGGTCGCAGTAACCCAAGCTGTTGACGCCGATGCCGCTGGTGAAGTCCAGATATTCCTGGCCTTCGGGGCCCACTGCGTGCAGGCCGTGGCCCTTTTCCAGTGCGATGGGGTTGCGGTTATAGGTGTGCAGAACGTATTCGTTGTCCCGCTTGATGACTTTTTCAGAATCCATAGGTGTATCCTCCTTGTTGACGCAGGAAGCCTTTTCCCTTATTATACCGTCTCTTCGTATCTTCCGCAACGCTTATTCGCGGTGGCCGCGGCGGTAGAAGCGGGTGCCGGAACCACGGTTGGAGAACAGCTCCAGCAGGATGGAGTGGGGCACACGGCCATCGATGATGACAGCCTCGTGCACGCCCTGATAGATGGCGTCGGCCATGCCGGCGATCTTGGGGATCATGCCGCCCGCAATGATGCCGGCGGACTTGTAGCCCTCGATCTCGGAGACTTCCACCTCGGGGATCAGGGTGCTTTCGTCGTCCTTATCCTGCAGCAGGCCTGCGATATCAGTCATGGACACCAGCTTTTCGGCCTTGAGGGCAATGGCGATCTGTGCGGCGGCAGTGTCCGCGTTGACGTTGTAGGCCTGGCCTAAATCGTCCATGCCCACCGTGGCGATGACCGGAATGAAGCCGCCGTCCAGCAGGCTTGCGATCAGAGTGGCGTCCACATGGACGATCTCACCCACATGGCCCAGCTGGGGGTCCAGCTCGGTGCAGCGCAGCATCTGGCCATCCATGCCGCACAGGCCCACGCCGCGGCCCCGCAGCTTTGCCACGAGGTCTTTGTTCACCTTGCCGGCCAGCACCTGCTGCACGATCTCCATGGTGGCGTCGTCGGTCACGCGCAGACCGTTGGCGAAATGGCTCTCCACGCCCACCTTTTTCAGCATCTCGTTGATGGCCGGGCCGCCGCCGTGCACCAGCACGACGCGCACGCCCAGCAAGGTCAGGGTGACAAGGTCGTTCATGACGGCGTTTTTCAGTTCTTCGTTGATCATGGCGTTGCCGCCGTATTTCACGACCATGGTCTTTCCGTGATACTTCTGGATGTAGGGTGTCGCCTCAGAAAAAAGGCGCGCCATTTCTTCGTTTTTCATATACGTTCCTCTTGCCGTACCTAAATGATGTTTGCCGTTTCCCGGCAAATGATGCGCTTCGCAATGATGTTCCGGCTGCGCCGAAATGATGCACGCTGCGGCGCATATGGAGTTTCACCGTCAGCATTTCATCATTTGTGCGCAAAGCGCACATCATCATGTTCCGCTGCTGTGGAATGCGTCATTGCCCGCAGGGCTCATCATGTCCGATAATCGCCGTTGATCTTCACATAGTCATAGGTCAGGTCACAGCCCCAGGCCTTGGCGCTGGCGTCGCCGGTTCCCATGTCCACCTTGACCAGCACATCGTGCTCAGCCAGCACCTTGGCGGCTTCGTCCTCGCTGTAAGGGTGGTAGGCGGCGTTCTCGCAGACGTAAACCTCACCGGCCTTGCTGGACAGCCACACGCACACCTTGTCGATGGAAAAATCGCCGGGAGTGTAGCCGATGGCGCAGAGGATGCGGCCCCAGTTGGCGTCGCGGCCGAACACCGCCGCCTTGAACAGGTTGGAGCACACCACGCTGCGGGAAACCGCACGGGCCGTTTTCAGGTCGGGTGCGTGAGTGACTTCGCAGGTGATGAGGTGGGTAGCGCCCTCGCCGTCGCCTGCGTGTTCCGCGCACATGTGCTCTGCGATAGCGGTCAGTGCTGCCACGAATGCGTCGTAATCGGCGTTTTCCTCGGTGATCTCGGCGTTGCCTGCAAGACCGGAAGCCATGATGATAAGAGTATCATTGGTCGAAGTGTCCAGATCCACGCTCATCTGATTGTAGGTGCCGGGCACGACGGTCTTGAGGGCCTTTTCCAGCAGGACAGGGGATACCGCCGCGTCGGTGGTGTAGAACGCCAGCATGGTAGCCATGTTAGGAGCGATCATGCCGCTGCCCTTGCCGATAGCACCCACGGTGCACACCTTGCCGCCCAGCTCAAACTGGATGGCGTATTCCTTCTTGTGGGTGTCGGTGGTCATGATGGCGGTGGCTGCATCGGTGCTGCCCTGCTCGGTCGCGGCCAGCTTTGCAGCGGCGGCAGGAATGCCC
The DNA here is from genome assembly GCA_963656875.1 of Barnesiella intestinihominis. Lineage (GTDB taxonomy): Bacteria > Bacillota > Clostridia > Oscillospirales > Ruminococcaceae > Faecalibacterium. The sequence goes on from CAVKKE010000004.1 coordinate 4,964, forward strand.
CGAGCAAACGGATCAATGACCATGGGCTGGCCGATGACACCGGTGGAAGCGGGCAGAACGTCGCTCGGGTCAATGCCCAGCTCCTTGCCCACCAGCTCACAGCACTCTTCGGCCAGAGCCACACCGTTGGCGGCGCAGGTGTTGGCATTGCCGCTGTTGACGACGATGGCCTGTGCGTAGCCGTCCTTTAGATGAGCGCGGTCCACCTTGATGGGTGCACCGCAGACCTTATTGGTGGTGTAGACGCCTGCTGCTGCACAGCGCACGTCCGCTTTGATGAGCGCAAGATCATATTTTTCCGCATGGTTTGCGCGGATGCCGCAGTGCACGCCAGCCGCTGCAAAACCCTTGGGCGCGCAGATGCCGCCCGCAACTTCTTTATACTGCATGGATAAATCCCCCTATATAAGCCTTCCCCCTCGGGGAAGCCTATTTTATTCCAGTCCTGCCGTCTCGTCCAGGCCCAGCATCAGGTTCATGCACTGGAGCGCGGCACCGGAAGAGCCTTTGCCCAGATTGTCGAACAGAGACACCAGCATCATCTGGTCGCCTGCAGCGTTCACGGTCATGTACAGCTCCATGCGGTCAGTGCCCGCCATGGCATTAGAGTACAGGCCGTTCTCGGGCAGAGCTTCGTTCAGGGCGTGCACCTTGACGGTAGCAGCGTCCTTGTAATAAGCAGTCAGGCCTTCGGCCACTTTTTCGGCGGTGGTGCCTGCCGCGGTCAGATCCAGCGGCACCAGCACCTGCATACCGCAGTAATAGTCACACACCACCGGCACGAACATGGGCGTATGGGCAAGGCCGCTGATCTCCTTCATCTCAGGCAGATGCTTGTGGCCAAGGCCCAGGCCGTAGCTCTTGGGTGCGTCCAGCTTGCTGTGTGCCGGGCGGTCAGCGCTCTCGTACTCGGCGATCATCTTTTTGCCGCCGCCGGAATAACCGGAGATGCCGGTGCAGCTGAAGGGATAATCCTTCGGCGCGAGGCCCAGCTCCACCAGCGGGCGGGCGATGCTGATAAAGCCGCTGGCATAGCAGCCGGGCACCGCCACACGGTGGGAATTTTTGATCTTTTCCTTCTGGCCCGCCAGCTCCGGGAAGCCGTAGTCCCACGCCGGGTCTGTGCGGAACGCCGTGGAGGTGTCGAGGATCTTCACCTCGGGGCTGACCAGCGGCATGACCTCTTTGGAAGCTGCATCCGGCAGGCAGAGGAACGCGAGGTCGGCGGAGTTGATGACCTTCGCCCGCTCGTTCACGTCCTTGCGGCCCTCGGCGGAGATGGACAGCAGCTCGATCTCCGGGCGCTGTGCCAGGCGGTCGGCGATGCGCAGACCGGTGGTGCCGGAGGAACCATCAATAAAAACTTTCACGCTCATGCGTTATTCGCCTCCCAGGCTTTCAGCTGTGCGTTGGCCAGAGCGATCTGGTTCAGGACGCTGGCTTCGCTGGGGCCGCCGTAGCTGGTGCGGCCCTCGCAGCACTTGACCAGATCAATGGCTTCGTAAATATCGTTCTCGAACAGATTACTGTAGCCCTTGAACTCGTCGAGGGTCAGCTCTTCGAGGGTCTTGTCCTTGGCAATGCAGTCGGACACCATGCAGCCGGTGAGCTTGTAGGCATCACGGAAGGGCATGCCCTTCTTGGTCAGGTAGTCGGCGCAGTCGGTGGCGTTGATGAAGCCCTTGGCGGCGGCGCGGCGCATGTTGGCCGGGATGGTCTTCATGGTGTCCAGCATCGGGGTGACGGTCTTCAGGCACAGCTCCAGCGTATCCACAGCGTCAAAGATGGCTTCCTTGTCTTCCTGCATATCCTTGTTGTAAGCGAGGGGAATACCCTTCATCATCACCAGCAGGGTGTTCAGGTCGCCGTAGACGCGGCCGGTCTTGCCGCGGATCAGCTCGGTGACATCGGGGTTCTTTTTCTGAGGCATAATGGAGGAACCGGTGGTGAAGGCGTCGTCCAGCTCAATGAACTTGAACTCCCAGCTGCACCAGAGGATGATCTCCTCAGAAAGGCGGGACAGGTGCATCATGCAGATGGAGATGGCGTTGGCCAGCTCGATGCAGAAGTCACGGTCAGACACGCCGTCCAGGCTGTTGGCACAGGGTGCGGCAAAGCCCAGCTTTTCAGCGGTGAACTGACGATCCAGCGGGTAGGTGGTGCCGGCCAGAGCGCCGGAACCCAGCGGGCACTGTGCGTCCATGCGGGCGGTGGCGTCCTCAAAGCGCTGTAGGTCGCGCAGCAGCATAGATGCATACGCCATCAGGGCGTGGCCGAAGGTGATGGGCTGGGCACGCTGCAGATGGGTGTAGCCGGGCATGACGGCGGTGGTGTTCTCGCCGGCCTTCTTGCAGATGACCTTGATGAGCTCCACGATGTAGCCCTGCAGCATGTGGCTGTAGTCCCGCAGGGTCAGGCGGATATCCAGCGCCACCTGATCGTTGCGGCTGCGGCCGGTGTGCAGGCGCTTGCCTGCGTCGCCGATGCGGGCGGTGAGGGTCTGCTCCACGAAGGTGTGCACGTCCTCGGCATTGGGGTCGATCTCCAAGGCACCGGAAGCCAGATCGTCGGCGATGGAAGCCAGACCATTGAGGATATCTTCGCAGTCCTTTTCGGAGATGATGCCCTGCTTGGCCAGCATGGTGGCATGGACGCCGCTGCCGCGCATATCCTGTGCGATCATGCGCTGGTCAAAGCGGATGGAGGAGTTGAAGTCGTTGACGCGGGAATCGACAGCTTTCGAAAAGCGGCCCTTCCAAAGTTGTTCTGCCATAGTATTGTTCCTTTACTGATAGGCGGCTCGCCGAAACTCCTTCCGTCACCTTCGGTGACACCTCCCTCAAGGAGGGAGGCCTTGGCAGTGCGGAAAGTTTCACCTCTTCGCCAGAGGCTCCCTCTGGGAGGGAGCTGGCAAACCCGTCAGGGTTTGACTGAAGGAGTTGAAGGAGTTTTGCCGCTCATTTTAATTCTCTCTAAAAACGGCAAAGCCGCCGCAGAGGAAAACGCTCCTGCGGCGGTGCCGCCGGCAACGATGCCGGTTGGATTGAACTTCCGTGTGAAAGTGTGAAAACACACGAAAGGGAAGATGTTAAAGCTTAGATCTTACTTGATCTCGGGCCAGTTCTTGCTCAGCTTTGCACGCTCCTTGATGGACAGGCCGAACAGGTTGATGAAGCCGGCGGAATCTGCCTGGTTGTAATCGTCATCCTCACCGAAGGAAGCGGTCTGCTCATCGTACAGGGTGTACGGAGAGGTGACGCCGGCGTTGATCATGTTGCCCTTGTAGAGCTTCAGCTTCACGTCGCCGGTAACGGTCTTCTCCAGGCTGTCTGCGAAAGCATCCAGAGCCTCGCGCAGCGGAGTGAACCACTGGCCATTGTAAACGATATCTGCGTACTTCTGAGCCATCTGAGCCTTGAAGTGTGCGCTCTCCTTGTCCAGAGTGATGGTTTCCAGAACGTTGATGGCCTTGTACAGGATGGCACCGCCGGGAGTCTCGTACACGCCGCGGCTCTTCATGCCGACCAGACGGTTCTCGACGATATCCAGCAGGCCGATGCCGTTCTCACCGCCCAGCTTGTTCAGGTACTCCACCAGCTCGACAGCGCCCATTTCCTTGCCGTCAACGGCGGTGGGGATGCCCTTCTCGAAGTGGATGGTCACATAGGTCGGGGTGTCGGGAGCCTGCTCGGGGCTGACACCCAGCTCCAGGAAGCCTTCCTTGTTGTACTGGGGCTCGTTTGCGGGGCTCTCCAGATCCAGGCCCTCGTGGCTCAGGTGCCACAGGTTCTTATCCTTGGAATAGTTGGTCTCACGGTTGATCTTCAGGGGGATGTGATGAGCCTCGGCGTAGTCGATCTCTTCGTCACGGCTCTTGATGTCCCACTCACGCCACGGAGCAATGATGGCCATATCGGGGCACAGGGCTTTCAGGGTCAGCTCAAAACGCACCTGGTCGTTGCCCTTGCCGGTGCAGCCGTGGCAGATGGCGTCAGCGCCTTCCTTGATGGCAATGTCAGCCAGAGCCTTGGCGATGCAGGGACGAGCAAAGCTGGTGCCCAGCAGGTAATCTTCGTACTTAGCGCCGAACTTCAGGGTGGGGAAGATGTAGTTCTCCACGAAGTCCTTCTTCAGATCCAGCACATACAGCTTGGAAGCGCCGGTAGCCTTTGCCTTCTCTTCCAGGCCGTCCAGCTCAGTGCCCTGGCCCACGTCACCGGAGACAGCGACGACTTCGCAGTTGTTGTAGTTTTCCTTCAGCCAGGGAATGATAATGGAGGTGTCCAGACCGCCGGAGTAAGCCAGAACGACTTTCTTGATGTTTTCCTTTTTCATAATGATTGCTCCTTTTAAAAATACACTTTTGTTTTCCGGTGTGAGCATCCCTCTCACACGCTCTCGCATTGTCTTGCTGTTGATGCTTTTATTATACGCTGTGCGGATTTTTCGTCAATGCTGAAAACCGCCAAACCTTACACGGATTTGACCTTGTTTTTGGTTCAATATGCATCTTTATGCAATGCAAAATCGATATATGCACATAATATGCATTATAAGTGGTTATATGCAGGAAGAGACCCCTTCCGTCAAACCCTGTCGGGTTTGACAGCCCCCTCCCGGAGGGAGCCTCTGTCGAAGAGGTGAAGCTTTCCGCACCGCCAAAAGCCTTCCCCCTTGGGGGACACGCAAAGAGGGCGGCTCCCAAGCGGGAGCCGCCCTCTGCAGTTTTTGCAGTTCTGGTTTACTCGTTCACTTTCCAGGCGATGGCGACCACAGACTGCACCGGCACTTTAAGGCTGATGCCTTCTTCCGTGACGGTAAGCGGAGTGATGACCACATCACCCGCGCTGTAGCCGTGGGTATCGGCGGTAAGCACCTGTACCGCGTAGAACGTGCAGTTTTTACCCGCCGCACCGGCCGGGATCTTCACCATGCCGGTGACGCCATCCTCAGGGTAGCGGTCATTGGTCAGGATGCCGATAGACGTCTGCACCTGAGCGAGGAAGCGCTCACTGTCGGCAGGTGCAAAACCCGCCTTGGTCAGAGCGGCATCAATGGCGGCGTCCAGAGCTTTCTGGTTCTTATAACCGGCAGCTTTGATGGTGTCGGCGGTGATATCTGCTTTCACCAGCCACTTATCGAACTGCGGCTCCTGAGCGGGGATCACTTCCTGCGGCTCGATCCACTTGCCGCACACAGCACACTGGATGCCGTCGGTCAGGCCGTCGGCAGTCTCGGTGGCATCGCAGCCCTTGACGGTGACGGGGCTGTGGCCCAGCGCTTCGCCGGTCTTGGTCTTGCTGAACACCCAGCCGCACTTGCTGCAGTAGTTTTCGGTCATCTCGGGTTCCGTGCAAGTGGCATTCTGGGAAATGCGGTCGTGGCGGTCATGCTCGCCGCAGGTGATGTATTTGATATACATCTCGATCGTATCGCGCACTGTACCAGTCTCACCCATGATCTCACTGACGGCCTTATCCTTGGCAAAGGCGCCCACCCACTTGCCGATCCAGCTGGTCAGGTCGCCGAAGGGCAGGAACCGGTTGATCTTCTCGGTCAGACTGCTCTCCACCAGATCGCCGATGGTTCCGCTCAGCTTGATCATCTCCTGTTCCACAGGGTCCTGCACCTTGAGCAGGTCTTCGCGGAGATTGGCAAGGATGGTGTCCTCCTTCCAGCCTTTCTTCACGCCGACAGCGGCGTTGTTGAGGGCATTCTGCACGATGCCGCGGATGGTATCCACGAAGGTGGTGTCATTCACCAGTTCTTCGCGCAGTTTGGGACGCAGTTCTTCCAGCAGCTCGTCACCCAGAGCATTGTCCAGATATTTCTTGTAATCCGGATCCTTCTTCAATTCCTCAATGAGCATATCAACGAGGTCGTCGAAGGTAGCGTTCAGAAACTCCTGCACGGCGTCGGTGCCAGAGCTGGGATCTTTCTGCACAAGATCACCTGCCAGCTGGAGGATCAGATTGCTGATGGTGGCCTTTTCGCCGGCTTTGTCGCTGTCGCCGCCGGGGTAGCTGCCGTTTCCGCCATTTGCAGCCGCCGTGATCTGATAATATGCTTCCGGGTAGACGATGCCGCGCATGCTGGAGTTGATATCGTCGCTCTTTGCCACGGTATCCGCAACTTTGCCGACCAGCGTCTTGATCGCGTCCTTGGAAAGGAAGCTGCTGTTCAGCATCTCCTTGACGGAGTTCATGCCGTTCTGCAGGTCGTCGAGCATGCTGCCGACCATCGCTTCGGTCACGGTAACACTGTAGGGCAGCTTGATAATGCCGATGGCACCGATGCCCAGATCGATGCGGACTTCACCGCTGACTTTCTTGTTCAGCAGCTGGCTGCGCACGGAAGCCACGATGGTATCCAGGCTTGCAATTGCTTCTTCGCGGGTGGAAGCATTGGCTACAGCGGTCTCGGCATCCCGCATGGCCTGCTTGATAACTTCCTCGGCATAATCTGCGATCGTCTCAGATGCTTCGGTCGCTGCCAGAACGTAAAGGTTTTCCTTGTAGTTGCTCGTGGAGACCGCCTTATCGTCGTAAGCACTGCATCCTTCGTAGTCGCAGTAGGCACGGGTCGCCAGGCGTCCGTCAAAAGCCGCCAGCACATAGTGGGTAAACTTGTGGACACGGACAGGGCCGCCGGTCCTGCGGGTGTCCTTTGCGCCGCAGCGGGTGCAGGTACCAGTCTCGTACTGGTCACAGCAGGCGGGTTTGTTGTCGTCCACATAGTTCTGGAAATCATGGCCCAGCTTCTGGATCTCTTTGCCGTCGGCGGTGTCCGTTTCCACCTTGCCGCAGACAGTGCAGGTGCGCTGACGCTCGCCATTCTCAGTACAAGTCGGCTCTTTGGTCACGACCCAGTCCGTGAACTTGTGCTCTTCAGCGGCCGGAACTGTCACAGTCTCCGTCTTGCCGCAGGTGTCGCAGGTGCGGGTCCTGGTACCGTCCACGCACTTATACGGCTGGTCAACGACCCAGCCCACATCACTGCCGTCGCCGACAGTCCACTTTTCACCATCGGTGTGGTGGCCGGTGGGATCTACATGATTTTCTTGTTTTGTCTGCTTGCAAACGCTGCAAGTATACAAATCATAGCCTTTTTCTGTACAGGTCGGAGCTACCGTTTTGGTAAATTCCCAAGTATGGTTTCCGGTCGCCGGAATCGCTCGCGTTTCTACATGACTTGCGTCACGTCCACAAACACGTTTTTGCAGACCATCTGTACTACAGGTTGCTTCGGTAACAGTTGTCCATGCACCCCAGCTATGGTTATTGGGATCAATGGGCGTAATTTCATACCATTCATTTTCACAAACCTTGCCGAGATTGCAATGGTGTTTTATTTTACCCGTCGATGTACAGGTCGCTACAACCGTCACTCCATCTGATCGGCTCGTATCATATGCAGGTGTGTGCTTTATTCCCCAGAATTTATGCTTGTTAGCGTCATATTCTATCGGATTGTGGCCCGACGGATAAGCCATGTCTTGCACTGCAACCTGATCATCATAGCTATAAAGCCCAACGCCTGTGTCCAGCCACTCCGGCTGTTCCTGATCTGCAATTGTCAACTGGCTGTCAGGAGCTTCATCTTCTGCAAGAATGACCGTGCCATCCTCCAGCTGCATAGCATCACCGTCCTCACAGACGCGAAACTTTATGATGGAGCCGTCTTCGTCCTCGCCTTCCTGCCACTCGCCCCAAGTGTGGCTGTCAGCAGATACATCCTCTGCGGGCTGTTCCGTCTCTTTTTCCGGAGCGGCAGGGTTGGAAACTTCCGTATCTTCATCCGGCACATTGTATGTCTCATCCGAAAGGTCCACATTGCCCAGCTCATCCACGCTGTTTTCTGACGCAGTACGGGGGGGGGTATTTTTTTCAGAAATATCTACCGCAAGCGCGCTGGGCATCAGAATGGACAGGCTCATGCCTGCCGCAAGAACCAATGCCGCACCGCGCCGGGCCAGTTCCGGGAGTCGTTTCATGACCCGATTCCTCCTTTTTCTGTTTTTTCTCTCATGCACGCACCCCACCAGACCGGAGCGGGCGGCTTGAGAACCGTACACTTACAATATCAATACCACATTTTCATAGAAATATCAATCTTTTTCGTCCGCTTTCGCAGCAAATAGGACGGTATTTCGTGCGGGGGAGCTCACCAAAAGCTTCCGGCGTGCAAAAGGCTTCCCCCTCGGGGGAAGCCAGCTGCGTCAGCAGACTGATGAGGGGCAGTTTCCTTTAGAAGCCGTTTATCCAGACAGGATCCGGACACAGCTGTCCCTCATCCGCTTCACTTCGTTCAGCACCTGTTCCCCTTCTGGCACTATCGTGCTTCTGTCCCCTCGGGGGAAGGCTCTCCCGCCGCCGTCCATGCGGCGCAGAGCATCTCTTTCTGTGCCTTGGGCAGCTGCTTGATGGCATATTCCCGGCGCAGGGCGGCGGGCCTGTCCGCGCAGCGCTCCACATAGGCCAGCGCCACTGCGCCCCGGGCCCGAGTGTAGCGGGCCCCTTTGCCGCTCTGGTGAGCCCGCAGGCGGGCGGCAGGGTCGGTGGTCCAGCCGGTGTACAGCTGGCCCCCGGCGCACCGAACCATGTAGACATAGGCCGCTTTGGGCCGGCCCTCAGATGCGGCCATTGTTTTTCAGCACCTGACGGCAGGCGGCAAGAGCGGTCTCCTTGTCCTTGGCGGTGATAAGGAACCGGCTGGCGTGGCAGAAGCTGATGCCCGGGATGCCGCTCTTCTGCTCAATGACCTCCTGCGGCTGGCCCGCCCAGCTCTGGGGGAAGGGCAGCTTGGATTTTTTGGTCTTGTGGTCGGTGACGCACTGGGCGCTCCACCCGCCGCGCTGGCTGGGGTAGACCACAAACAGCGCGTCAGTCTTATACAGGCCGTTTTTCCACGGCAGATAGCAGGGCAGCACCACGATGCCGTCACGGGAGTTCTTGTAGGCCTGCTGGACTTTTTCGTCGGCACGGTTCACAGCGTTGGCGCTGGCGATCTGATTTTCCAGGATCTGCTTTGCCACGGCCACAGCCTTGAAGAAGCAGGTGTCCTGATCCTCTTTGGAGTCCCACACAGGGTTGAAAAAGCCGATGGCGTCACACAGGCTGTTCTGCTCGCCGGTGTTGTCGTTGAGGTCCAGCGGCTGGATGAAATTTTCATCGATCAGCCGGGCCTGACGCTCGCCCACAAGGCCCGGGCCCAGCACCCGCCACAGCAGGCCGAAGGCGGCATAGGGCACGCCGTTGGGGCGGTATTCGCGGGGTTCCTGATGATGGTCGAACATGCCGAAGCCAATGTCATAAACGATGCCGTCAAAGTCGTCCGGCACAGTGAAGCCCCGGGTGATCTTGATGTCCGGGCGCAGAATTTGCAAAAGGGCGGTGGCAAACACATCGTCGGCGTGGAACTTGCCGGCGTGGGTGAAGCCGTTTGCGGGAATTTTCATGAAGCTTACCTCGTTCTCAATAAAATCTCTGGCACCAGTATACCACACTTTCATCAAAAAAGCTCTCCCTTCCGGGAGAGCCTGAATGTTTGCATTTTCAGCCCACAACATGGCCGGAAGCGTCGCGGAGTTTGCCGTCTTCGCCCTTAGTGCAGACGGTGTAGCCCTCCGGGATCTCCAGAAGGTTTTCATCCACCTTGTCCGAGACGGAGGTGTACTCCATGGCGGCCTGCTTGCCGCCCACACGGGTGATGAGATAGCGCAGGACGCCGCTGCTGTCGTAGCAGTAGGTCATTTCCACGGGCTTGCCGTCCAGCGTCATGTCAAACACCTCGGCGTCGTAGGTCTTGCCGTGCACGGTCTTCTGCGCGGCGGCAAAGCCGGTGGCCTTGCCGGTGGAAAGCGACTTCTCCACAGTCATCTCACTGAGGCCGAGGGCCGCATAGGCGGCAGACTCGTCACCCAGACGAATGGCCAGCTTCCGGCCTGTATCCAGCTGATAGGCAGAGCCGTCCCGCACCAGCAGGGTCAGCACCCCGGTGCCGTCCTGTTTGGAAGCTTTCAGATACATTTTGCCATCGCAGCGCACCATGTCCAGCACGGTGTCCACGCCGTCCACCTTCATCTGCGCGGTGAACTCGTCCTTTTCCAGCTGGCCGATGACCGAACTGGTGCGGGTGCCGGCCCACGCCTGCATCCACACCGGGGTCTGCAGGGCCGAGGCCCGGACGCCGCAGGGCAGCAGCAGGCACAGCGCCAGCACCGCCGTCACAAGATGCTTTGCCGCCTGTTTCGTCCATTTCATTGCACATACCTCCGTTTTCGGGGTGCCCCGTTTTTCAGTCCCAGTATAGCACATTTTGCGGAAGTAGACAACGAAAAAGCCCCGGCACCGGGAGCAAAGCTCCGGTGCAGGGGCGCAGTGATATTTAGTTGCCCGACTCTGCGTCAGTCAAGCCCATCAGAATGTTCTGCCAATTATCACAGAGCTGGCCGTTGGAGTCCTTCAGGCCTACAATCTCGCCATTGCTATTACAGACAATCGTATAAACCGTGTAGCCAGCAGGGAGCTGCAGCAGGCTCTGGTTCACTTCTGCAGATACTTTCAAGATGTGGAGCGTCATATCATCGGTGATAAGATACGTCGGAATCAGGCTGTCACCGCTATAGCAGTAAGTTATCGTGTCCGTCTGGGTCTTGCCATTTTCCTTGTAAATAGCTGTCACTTTTTCTGCATAATAGGGCGTTCCGCCAATCGTTTTCGTGCCCTTTTCGATGCTGATCGCTGTGTCGATCTCAGGAGTTGTCGTTCCGCTTCCCGTCCCAGTGCTGCCTGTTTGTCCCGGATACTTCACAACTGCATTGCTCTTACGATAAATAATATAGAAGTCTTTATCGATCACCAATGTTTCTACGGCATTTTTACCGACAAGCACTTTTGCATACTGCTTATTGCTATCCTTGACGATCGTCTCAGTCTGGGTGTTGACCACACCGTTAGAGACCGTCGTAACTTCCAGCTCTACAGTTCCTCTATTGGCATTCAGCTGAGAGGAAGCCTTTGCCGTTCTGCTGTTTTGCCAGGCAATTTTCACACCTTCTCCAGCATCCAGATCCGGCAGGGCAGTATCATCCTTTTTATCGTCATCTTTATTGTCATCCTTACCGTCGCCCGGGTTTTCCGGGTCAGTAACGCCGGGCTTGCTGTCCGGGTCCTCCGGGTTTCCGCCGCTGGCGGCACCACCGCCGCAGGCAGTCATCATGGAAACCGCCATGGCGGCTGCCAGCAGACATACAGCTGCTTTCTGATAAAGTCTCATCGTTGTTACCTCCTGTTTTTTCTGCGAAGCACCCCAAAACCATGCTTCTGCACCTATCTTACCCCCCCCGGTATAAATTTGTCAACCCCTCTTTTAAAGTTCGGCATTTTCACAAAATATATAAGTGTTTTTTATACAAAAAAGCCCCTGCACCGGGAGCAAAGCTCCAGTGCAGGGGCAGCGGCCTTTTTCAGGCAGGATCATTTTTTCTTTGCAGTCTTCTTGGCGGCAGACGCCTTCTGCTCAGTCTCCGGCTCACCCAGAGCGAGGATCTGGGTCAGCTGGGCCTGTGCGGCGGCATTGGTGTCGTCGGTGACAGCCAGAACGTCGGCGTAGAACTGCTCCATGCCCTCGCGGGTGGAGAACTTTGCCACATACATCTGGTTGCCCATGGCGCCAGACAGTGCCTCGGGGATGCGGTCCACCATGCACATGTTGTCCTGATACTTCTGCATGATCTGCTCATGGCTGTAAACGAAGTGCTTGCCGTCGCGGCGGCCTGCAAACGGGCAGTAATAGTGCTCGCCCACCGGCATATCGGTGCCGCCGAATGCGATCATGTCGGCCCAGATCTTGTAGACATTGGTGGATCGGGCAAAGTTGATCATGTCCGGGGTGAAGCCGCCGCAGGGACGCATGTTGACTTCCAGCGCCACGATCTGGCCCTTCTTGCCCATGCTGGCCTGATCCTCGGTCATGCGGAAGAACTCGAAGTGGATGAAGCGGCTCTTGACGCCGAAACTCTTGACGGCAGCACGGCCTGCGGCGCGGGTGTCCTCGGGCAGGTCCTTGATGATGTAGTAGATGGAGTTGTCGTTGTCGTTGACGATATCCATGATGGACATGGGGCTGACATTGCCGGCCTCAAAAATGGGGTTGCCGTTAGCGTCGATGATGGCATCGTAGCTGTTCACCTCAGCGCGGACGAACTCCTCCATGATGTACTCCACATCCGGGTGATTGGCCGCCTTGTAGATGAGGAACTTTTTCAGTTCTTCGTCACTGGACAGCTTGTGGGTGTCGGATGCGCCCACGCCGTTGTCCGGCTTGACCACGACCGGGTAGCCCACCTCGTCGATGAACTTCCGGCAGCCTTCGAAATCGTCCACCATGTGGTAGCGTGCGGTGGCGATGCCGGCCTTCTGATAATACTCCTTCATCTTGCTCTTATACTTGATGCGGGGCATATCCTCGGTCTGGAAACCGCTGGTGATGTGGAAGTCGGTGCGCAGGGCGGCGTCGCGCTCCAGCCAGTATTCGTTGTTGGACTCCAGCCAGTCGATGCGGCCATACTTGAAGGTGAAGAATGCCACGGCACGGTAGACCTCGTCGTAGTTTTCCAAGCTGCCGACTTTGTAGTATTCGTTCAGGCTGTCTTTCAGCTCGGGCTTCAGCTCGTCGTAGGGCTGGTCGCCGATGCCCAGCACATTCATGCCGTTGTTTTTCAGTTCACGGCAGAACTGCCAGTAGTTCGTGGGGAAGTTGGGCGAAATGAAAATGAAATTCTGCATATTTTTTGATTCCTCTCTCCTCTATAAGGCTTCCCCCTCAGGGGAAGCTGGCTGCGTCAGCAGACTGATGAGGGGAAACTAGATTCAGATTCCGGTTCGTTGGAACGGCATCTAAAGGTAACTACCCCTCATTCGTCTTGCCGCTTCGCGTCAATCCACCTTCCCCCGAGGGGGAAGGCTATTTTACTGCTGTCCCAGAACGTAGGGCATATAATACACGACCTGCTTATACCACCAGTTCCAGTCATGGTTGACGTCGTGGCCCCACAGATCCACCCAGACGGGGATGTGCTTGGCCTCGAAGATGCGCTTGAGATACCAGGTGGTGTCCGGCTGCTCCCAGTCGCCCTGGCCGCAGCAGATGACCGCTTTCTGGCTGCGGTAAAGCTGCATATAGGGGTGGTCTTCCGGGAAGTTCTTCATGTAATCCACGGGGGAGTTCATGTAGACCAGCTCGTCCATGTAGTCACCGAAGCCGTAGTGGGCGGTATAGATGCCGCTGAGGGCCAGACAGCCGCAGAAAACGTCCGGGCGGCGCAGGTACAGGTTCACGGCGTGGGTCGCGCCCAGGCTGCAGCCGAAAGCGATGACGCCGGGCAGGTCGTCCCAGCCGTTGCGCTCCTTGGCCATGTACTGGATCTTGGGCACGGCCTCCTCCACGATGTAGTGCAGCCACTGCTCATAGCGGCGGATGCGCCAATAGGGGTCGGCGGCGGTGTCAGACCAGGTTTCCTTGTCCATGGTGTCGATGGAGATGACCATGATCTGGCCGGACTCGATCCACGGAGCAAGGGTGTCGTTCATGTGGAAGTTCTCGAAATCGAAGAACCGTCCGTCCTGGCAGGGGATGTACAGCATCGGGCGGCCTGCGTGGCCGTAGATCTTGCACTCCATGTCGCGGCCCAGTGCCGGGCTGTAGTCCTTGAAATACTGCATTTCCATGGTGGATTCCTCCTTTGATAACTCCTCCAGTCACGGCTTACGCCGTGCCAGCCCCCTCGGAGATGGGGCCCTTGGCAAAGAGACAAAGCTTTCCGCTCTGCCAAAGCCTCCCTCCCTGAGAAAGACTTCCCCCGGCCGGGGGAAGATGTCGCATAAGCGACAAAAGGGGGAATGGGTGGCATCGCGCAGCGATGACGGAAGGAGTTCGTTTTTATTCCTCTACCTCATACATGAGTGTATGAATGACGAAGGGCAGCTGTTTTTCCCAGCTGGCTTCGCTGTGGGTGCCGCCGGGCACGATGCGGCTGGTCAGGTGGATGCCCCGGGTCATGATCCGGCCGCACATGTCGGCAAAGCCCCGGCGCATCCCGTCGTGATTGCCCATCTCGCGGGAGCCGTAGTCCATGTACAGCACGGTGCCCGGCGCGAGCTTTGCGCGGCCCACAAGGCCAGAGAGCTTTTCCGGCGACACCCAGATGGACGGCGACAGCGCCGCTGCCCGGCTGAAGGTGTCGTTATACTGCAGCAGGGCATACAGGCTCATGAGCCCACCCATGCTGCTGCCGCCGATGAAGGTGTGCTCCCGGTCGGGCAGGGTGCGGAAATTGCGGTCGATGAAGGGTTTGAACCGGTGGATGTACCAGCTCATGGTGGCCTGACCTTTCCCGTCAAAGTGGCCGAACTGCGGGTCGTCGAAGCGGTAGGGCGAATACTCCACCAGGCGCTCGTTGTTGGGGCCTGCGTTGCACTCCACCGCCGCCACGATCAGCGGGGTGTCGGTGTAGTCCAGATAATCGGCCACGCCCCAGCTCTTGCCGTAGGTGGCGTCCTCGTCGAAAAAGACGTTCTGGCCGTCGAACATATACAGCACCGGATACCGGCGGTCGGGCTCAGACTCGTACATCGTGGGCAGATAAACATACACTCTGCGCTGCTCGGTGCCGTTGACGGCAGGGTAGCTCACGCTCCATTTTTTCACCATGGCGGTTTTCCCTCTCAATCTTTCCTGCTCAGGGCCTGCCGCAATGCAGGCCGCAGTTCTGAATTCAGTTTAACACCGACGCGGAAAGATTGCAATATACGGCAAACGCCGCCGGGGCTGCGGGGCTCCGGCGGCGTTTATCCTAATTCTGAATAAAAAGGTTCTCTCCGGAGAATCTTGAGTTAGTTCTTCTTCTCGACAGGGACGATCCAGCCCTTGGTGTCGGGGATCTTGCCCCACTGCATACCGGTCATGGTGTCATACAGCTTCTGGGTGACAGGGCCGATCTTGCCGTCGCCGATGTAAGCGTGCTCACCCTTCCAGACCAACTCCTTGACCGGAGAAACGACAGCGGCGGTGCCGGTGCCGAAGACCTCTTCCAGCTTGCCGTCGCGGGCAGCCTGCATGATGTCAGCAATGGCCAGCTTGCCCTCGATGACCTCATAGCCCCAGTCCTTCAGCAGCTCGATGCAGCTGCGGCGGGTGACGCCGGGCAGAACGGTGCCGACGGTGGCAGCGGTGTACACCTTGCCGTCGATCTTGAACATGATGTTCATGCTGCCGACTTCCTCGACGTACTTCTTCTCAACGCCGTCCAGCCACAGCACCTGTGCGTAGCCCTGCTCCTCAGCCAGCTCGCCGGCCTTGATGGAAGCAGCGTAGTTGCCGCCGCACTTGGTGAAGCCGGTCAGGCCGGGAGCGGCACGGATGTACTCGTCTTCGACGTAGATACGCACGGGGTTGATGCCCTCTGCATAGTAAGCGCCCGAGGGAGCAGCGATGACGCAGAAGATGTAGTGCTTGGAAGCATGGACGCCCAGGCCCACATCGTTTGCGAACACAAAGGGACGGATGTACAGGGAAGCGCCGTCGGTGTGGGGCACCCAGTCACGATCCACGTCAACCAGAGTCTCAACAGCCTGGATGTAATCCTCCACAGGGATCTTGGGGATGCACAGACGGTCGGCAGAATCCTGGAAACGCTTTGCGTTGCAGTCCGGGCGGAACAGCTGAACGGTGTCGTCAGCAGTGCGGTAAGCCTTCATGCCCTCAAAGATCTCCTGAGCGTAGTGGAACACGACGGTAGCCGGGTCCAGCTCAAAGGGACCATAGGGGACGATGCGGGCATCGTGCCAGCCCTCGCCCTCGGTGTAGTCCATCACGAACATGTGGTCGGTGAACTTCTTGCCAAAGCCCAGATTGTTCTCGTCAGGCTTCTCCTTCGGATGCGTGGTCCGGGTGATCTTGATATCCAACATGATTATTTTCCCTCTTTCCTGAATCTCGGGCGCAGCGAGTGAAAATGCGCCCGCAAACACCGAATGTTGTTTTCTATTATAATATTATGAAATCGATTTACAAGGAAACGAAAAATCTTTCATCTTTGGGCCGGTTAAGTTGCGCGGAATTACCACCTTATCCCTGTGCAATCTGCACAAAGTATGGTACAATAAGGCCGTATTCAAGGTTTTTTCAGTCCTGAAAGGAGCTTTTTATGATAAAGAGTGTCATTTTTGATATGGACGGCCTGATGTTCGACACCGAGCGCATCTGGGCGACTCTGTGGGAGCCGGCACTTGCCACGCTGGGGCTCCCTTATAAGGAAGGTCTGGACGCCGCTGCCCGGGGCACAGCAGGTGACTCCATGCGGGCTGTGCTGCGCCGGTTCTACGGCCCGGACTGCGACACACAGGCCATCATGGACGCCCTGCACGCACAGTCAGAGCTGGCCTTTCAGGCCCCGCCGCCCAAAAAGCCGGGTCTGGACGAGCTGATCGCATATCTGGAAGAGCAGCACATCCCTATGGTGGTGGCATCTTCCAGCCGGATGGCCTCCATCCTGCGCCATCTGAACAACTGGCACATAACTGGCCACTTCAAGGCCGTCATTTCCGGCGAGCAGTTCACCTCGTCAAAGCCTGACCCGGAAATCTTCCTCGCCGCCGCCAGGGCGCTGGGCACTGCCCCCGCCGAAACGCTGGTGCTGGAGGACAGCTACAACGGTGTGCGGGCCGGTGCCGCCGGCGGCTTTGTGACCGTGATGGTGCCCGACCTCGCCCCTGCCGACGACGAGATGCGCCGCCTGTACACCGCCGAGTGCAAAGACCTGAACGAAGTGAAAAAGATGCTGGAAGAAGGAAGACTATAATCTTTTCTTATAATAAAAACTTCAAACGCCGCCCAGCCTGCGGATTCAGGCCGGGCGGCGTTCTTTTTTCACTGGTCGCTTCCGCCGTCGGCGCGGGGCTGACGGCCCCGTTCAGGAACAGCACGCTGCAGATTATACTGGATGAGCTGGGCCGCGGCGGTGCTGGCCGCAAGGCCCGGCCGGGTGACCATATATACATAGCGGCGGTAGCGGTCCTGCTTCAAAGGCACAAGGGTGGTGTCCGGGCTGTACATCTGGGGGTGATCGGTGCTGATGAACAGCCCAAGCCCCGCCTGCACCATGCTGAGCAGCACGGAATCCTCGTTGGAAAAGCCCCGGATCTCGGGCCGGATGCCGTATTCGCCCAGCATCCGGCGCAGAAGGTCGGAGTAGGCAGGGGAATCGGTAAACACCATGGGCCGGTCGGCCAGCTGGTCGGGCGTGATGAATTCACACTTTGCCAGCGGGTCGTCTTTGAGCATGGCCACCACAAAGGGCAGTTCTACCACCGGAGTGAACCGCAGGCCGTTCTCCCCGGGCTGATAGCTGCAGAAAACCATATCATAGAGCCCGGCTTTCAATCCGGCCAGCAGACGCTCCGTCTGATCCACCCGGATATCAAAGCAGGCCTTGCTGTTTTCGTCGATGCGGAAGTCTGCCAGCATCTTCGGCAGGTAAGTGTTCACCACCGGGGTGATGCTGCCGATGGACACCCGCTCGGCCCCGGTGCGGAAGTCCCGCATGGCGGCGGCCCCGGCGTCCAGTGTGTCCAGCCCGGCCTCCGCATAGCGCAAAAAAGCCCTGCCTGCGTCGGTCAGAACCACATTGCGGCCGCGCCGGGTGAACAGCAGCACCCCCAGTTCCTCTTCCAGCAGGGCAATGGCCCGGCTCAGGGACGGCTGAGAAATGGCCAGTGCATCCGCCGCCTTGGTGTAATGCTCGGTCTTGGCAAGGACGCGGAAATACCGCAGCTGGTTGAGGGTCATGGAGAGAGCACTCCTTCCGGGTGAGTTTTTCACAATTATACCACAATCCATAGAATAAAACTATTGATATATTGAAGTCTTCTTCTTGTTTTTCACCTGATTTTCACGTTAAACTATTAACAGTGCCCCGCCCGGGGACAGAAGGAATCACACGAATTTATAAGGAGAAGAAAAACCATGCGCAAGAAGCTTGTTGCAGCGCTGCTGTGCGTTGCGATGACCCTGACTCTGCTGGCTGGCTGCGGCGCATCCAGCAGCAGCACCGCCGCTTCTGGTTCCGTGGCTGGCACCTATGAAGGTACCGGCAAGGGCCGCAACGGCGACATCGTGGTTGCCGTCACTCTGGACGACAACGCTGTCATCACCGACATTGAGGTCAAGGAGCAGTCCGAGACCGAGGGCGTGGGCGACGTCGCCTTCGACCAGATGATCCCCCAGATGGTGGAGAACAACTCCGTCGCCGTTGACGCTGTTGCTGCCGCCACCCTGACCAGCAACGGCCTGCTGGAGGCCGTCCGCAATGCTCTGACCGCTGCAGGCGTCAACCCCGACGACTACAACGGTGAAGTTGCCACCACCAAGGGCGAAGACACCACCTACGATGTGGATGTGGCCGTCGTTGGCGCAGGCGGTGCCGGCATGGCTGCCGCCGCTGCTGCCGCTGAGAACGGCGCAAGCGTTCTGGTGCTGGAAAAGGCCGCTTCCATCGGCGGCAACACCAAGCTGGGCGAGGGCACCTACAACGTGGCCGACCCCGAGCGTCAGAAGCAGCTGACCATGACCGCAGACAACTGCAAGGAAGTGGAAGCCGCTCTGGCTGAGAAGACCGACGACCCCGAGTATCAGGCACTGATCGACGCCACCCGCGCTGACTATGAGAAGTGGCAGGCCGAGGACGGCAAGACCCTGTTCGACAGCCCCAACTGGCACGCCCTGCAGACCTACATCGGCGGCGGCTCCATCGACAACATTGAGCTGATCGAGACCTACGCAAACGGCGCTGTGGAGTCTCTGGACTGGCTGGAGAACACCATCGGCGTTCCCTTCAAGAATGACTACATCTTCATGGCCATCGGCGGCAAGTGGGCCCGCGGCCATCAGGTCGATCTGATCGCTGCCACCGGCAAGGAGAGCGACAACGGCGGCCGCATCTACATCGAGAAGCTGCAGCAGTACGCTGAGAAGCTGGGCACTACTATCGAGACCAACGCCAAGGTGACCACCCTGACCGTGGGCGACGACGGTGCCGTGAACGGCTGCATCGCTGAGCGTACCGACGGCAGCACCATCACCGTCAACGCAAAGAGCGTCATCATCGCCACCGGCGGCTACGCTGCTTCCAGCGATCTGGTCTACAAGTACTCCAATGGTGCCATCACCACCAAGCTGACCAGCTGCGCAGCCACCAGCACCGGCGACGGTCTGGCCCTGGCCGAGGACGTGGGCGGCAACCTCATCAACCTGGATCAGATCCAGGTACACCCCCTGGGCGACCCCATCGATGACTGCGGCTGTGTCAGCGAGTTCGTTGGCAACTGGCTGAGCGCCACCGAGTACATGTTCGTCAACAAAGAAGGCAAGCGCTTCATCAACGAGGACAACACCCGCTACGCCATCAGCATGGCAGAGCTGCAGCAGACCGACGGCCAGATGTGGCTGATCGTGGACAGCAGCGCCATTGCAGGCGACGACACCCGCAACGAGCTGATCGACAGCCTGCTGGCTGACGGCCACTCTGTGAAGGCCGACACTCTGGACGAGCTGGCCGAGAAGATCGGCGTGGACGCTGACACCCTGAAGGCCACTGTGGAGACCTACAACGCAGGCATGACCTCCGGCAAGGATGAGTTCGGCAAGGCCACCAGCGAGGATTCCACCATCCTGCAGGCTCCGTTCTACGCAAGCCTGCGCACCCCCACCGTGCACTACACCATGGGCGGCATCCAGATCGACACCGATGCACATGTGCTGAATGCCGACGGCGACGCCATTCCGGGCCTGTACGCAGCCGGTGAGGTGGCAAGCGGCATCCACGGTAACAACCGTCTGGGTGGCAACGCTTACCCCGACATCATCACCTTTGGCCGCATCGCAGGCACCAACGCCGCTGCAGACGCAAAGGCATAATAAAAGCTTTTCTCTGAAACTTCTTTCTTCTTTTCAGTTTTTCTAAGTGCAGGCAAGCCCCCCGCCGGAGTTCCGGCGGGGGGCTTGCCTTTGTTTTTATTTGTAGATGAAATTTTGCTGCGCTGCTTCTGCGCCGGACGATTCGAAATTGTCTCCGCTTCGCTCTGACAATATCAGAGGAAACACTATTTTTAGTATTGCAAATCAGCCAGACCTGCGGGTCTGGCTGATTTGCTTTTTCACGGAGAGGGGTCGTGGAGGAAAGCAACATCTATCTGCGTGGCATTGGCACCGCCCACTCCGTCCTGCTGACGCTCGCCAGACCACCAGCGAAAGAAAGTTTCGCATTCCATGCAAAGATACAGTGTCGATTGAAATTGCAGCCCGCCCTTCAGACATGGCGTCGCATCATCCTGCCGGAGCAGTCGGTACCGATGCCGGGTAAGCTGCATCTGGCTTAACTCCTCCAGTCTGCTCCGCAGACAGCCCCCTCGGAGATGGGGCCCTTGGCAAAACTGGAAACTTTTTCCGCACTGCCAAAGGCTCCCTCCGTGAGGGAGCTGGCAAAGCCGTAAGGCTTTGACTGAAGGAGTTCCTGCCCGTTGGCATACATCTTTTCCTTGCGGAACCGTCGCGCAAGCGACTCTCAATCGACGGAGCTCAAAAAAGCGGTGAAAAGATCTTCACGCCGAACAGGCGTGAATCTTCAGCTTTTTTGAGTGGAGCCTACTGCTTTGGGGTCTAAAAGGGGCGAGCAGCCCCTTTCTTGCAACGGCGACGACCGCCGCCTGCGGCGGATACAGGGAGGAGCTGTTGGGGCCGCGGTCAGCGGGACACGAGTGCCGCTCAAGGCACGAAGTGGACGCTGGGCACCGCAGCCCGTACAGGGGGTAAGTGGAGTCCAGAGGATGAGAAGGGCGCATCGAAACCCCCTCTTGTCCTCTGGCCCAGCGGAGCGTCCATCGGCAATGCATGTCGCAAAAGCCATTAAACTTCCGTCACACGCCCGCACTCTGCCGGGAAGCAGCGGAACGTATGAATGCGTTCCCTATAGCAAAAGCAAAGCCCCCGTTCCCGAAAGCCGGAAACAGGGGCCTCACTTTGAAGAAGGTGATTGGGTATGAATAAAATTGGAGAGCTTGGTTAAGAGTTTAGGCTGCCTTTGCGCCGCTCTTCTTGCTTGCGATGGTGTCGATCATCAGCACGCCGATGCCCAGCACCAGGCCGATGATGGAAGAGACGACCTCAGGTGCGATCAGCAGCAGAGCTGCGACGAACAGTGCGATGCGCTCAATCGGCTTGAAGTTGCGCTTGAAGTAGCCAGCCACGGTGACTGCCAGGAAGAAGGTGCCGATCAGCATCTGAGCTGCGCCGATGACGATCTCAACAGCAGTGCCTTCCAGCAGGATAGCGGGATTGTAAACGAAGACGAAGGGAACCAGGAAGCCGACCATTGCGAAGGTAAAGCCCTTGATACCGGTCTTCATTGCGTTTGCATCTGCAATACCGGCTGCGGTGTAGGAAGCCACGCAGACGGGAGGAGTGAT
This sequence comes from Barnesiella intestinihominis, assembly GCA_963656875.1. Classification (GTDB taxonomy): domain Bacteria; phylum Bacillota; class Clostridia; order Oscillospirales; family Ruminococcaceae; genus Faecalibacterium. The sequence goes on from CAVKKE010000004.1 coordinate 26,485, forward strand.
CTGAGCCATGATGCCGTAGTAGAACACGAACATGTTAGCGCACAGAGCGGAGATGCCCAGAGCACGCAGGCAGGGAACGAACAGGATGACGCCGACCAGGTAAGCGGCGACGGTGGGCAGCGCCATGCCCAGCAGCATGCAGCCGATCATTGCGATGAGCATTGCTGCGAACAGGTTGGTGGTGCCCAGGCTGCTGATCAGAGCAGACAGGTTGGTTGCCAGAGAGGTCTGGCCGGTGACGACGTTGATAATGATGCCGCATGCTGCAGTGGGGATCGCGATCTCAGCAGCCTGCTTTGCGCCGTCTAGGCAGCAGTTCCAGATGCCCTTCAGGTCAACGAAGTCTTTCTTCTCATTGACGAAGTAGCTGACCACGTCGCAAATCAGGCAGGAAGCGATGCCCATCATGCCGGCACGCATCAGGGATGCGCCGCGGACGATCATGACCACCAGGATCACAGCGGGCAGCAGCAGGTACAGACGGGGCAGAACAGCACGATCCACCTGGATCTTGGCGTCCTGCTCCTGAGCAGCGTTCTGATGCTTGGCAGCCAGACGGTCGACCAGCACGAACACTGCGAAGTAGTAAGCGATTGCGGGCAGGATAGCGGCAGCAGCAACGCGGCTGTACGGAACGCCCAGCATTTCAGCCATGATGAATGCGCCGACACCCATGATGGGGGGCATGATCTGGCCGCCGGTGGAAGCAACAGCCTCAACAGCGCCTGCTTCTTCGGGCTCGTAGCCGACCTTCTTCATCATCGGGATGGTCATAACACCGGTGGTTGCAACGTTAGCAACAGCAGAACCGGAGATCATGCCCATCAGGCCGGAGGAGATGACGGCTGCCTTTGCGGGGCCGCCGGAGGACTTGTTGGAGAACTTCATGCCGATGTCGATCAGCAGCTGGCCGCCGCCCATAGAGGAGAAGAAGGCACCGAACACGATGAAGTAGAACAGGGTATTTGCGGAGGTGTACAGCGGAGTACCGAAGACGCCGCTCTCACCCATGGTCATGCCAACGCAGAACTGCTTGATGAACTTTGCGAAGGTCTTGCCCTTGGTGAACAGAATGCCGGGCAGGTACGGAGAAGCGAATGCGTACAGGATAAAGACAGTAATAAAGATGGTCAGGATGGAGCCCAGCGTGCGGTACACAGCGATCAGCAGCAGGACAATGGTCATGACCATGAAGATGTAGTCGATGCCGTACACCGGCTGCACGGAAACGAAGTCCAGCAGGCGGGCGTTCTGGCCGACCACATACCACAGCATGCAAGCCAGGCAGATGAACAGGGGGATGTCCAGCCAGTTCATCCAGGCGTGAGCATTCAGCTCTTTTTCATCCACGGGTTTGCCTGCGGCCTCAGCAGCCTTGGTCACCTTTTTGCGGTAGGCCTTGTCAGCGGGGTTATACAGAAAAACCAGAGTCAGGGCGAGGATCAGGTGCAGGGGGCTCTGCAGCATGGGGTTGAGCTGCTTGACCAGAGCCAGATACATCTGGAAGGCGAAGAACACAACGGTGACGATGATCGCCAGCCAGTTGCGCATCGTTTTCTTTTTGGCATCCATGGTGAGTGTTCCTCCTAAGAAAAATGGAAAATCAATCCCTATAAAAAGCCTGCCGGGCGCCTGAGTGCCCGGCAGACCCACAGGTCAATGGTCAGGAAACTTCAGGCCGGGCGCTTAGTCGCAGTCGTAGCCCATTTCCTCGTAGTAAGCCTTTGCACCCGGGTGCAGGGGGCAGCCGGTGTAGGGAGCGGTGCCTGCAACAGCCGGATCGAAGTACTCCAGAGATGCAACGGAAGAAGCCAGAGCGTCCTTGTTCTCGCAGACAGCCTTGGTCAGGTTGTAAGCGACAGCGGCGTCCATGTTGGCATCGACCAGAATGCACTGCTGGCTGCCGACGGTCTCGATGTCGCGGTCCTGCTTGTTCCAGGTGCCGGCCTCGACGGTGACAGGAGCGTAGCCCATGTTGCACAGCTTCTGGCGGGTGTCAGCGCTCAGCTCGACATCGTACATGTCGTGGGTCAGGCACAGCTCGGTGGTGTTGGACTGGCCCTTGCCGATGTGGTCGATGGTCATGTCGTACAGGTCATCCTGCAGGCCGCTCTTGATCGCGTCGCCGCCGGTCTTCTCGACGTGGCCGCCCCAGCTCTCGATGTCGTCGAAGGTGATGCCCAGAGCCTCGCAGACCTTTTCTGCGCTCAGCTCGCCCAGGGTGCCGTTCTTCTTGATGACCATCTTGATGGGGTACTTGTTCTCGACAACTTCCTCGAAGGTGGTGTAGCCGGTGTCGTCAACGAACTTCTGGGTGAACATCAGGTTGATGAAGTCGTGGCCCAAGCCGCCGGCGATGCAGGCGATCTCGGTGCATCCGCCGTACTCATACTCGGAAGTGCTCTGCTCGTAGCTCCACTTTGCGGGGCCGGCGTTGGACATGACCAGCTCGCACTCCTCGCCTGCGTTGACGATCATGGGAGCGCCCACGCCGCCGGGAGAGGTGGTGGTGATATCAATGGTGGAGCCGGAGGGCAGCTGGCCGATCATGACGCTCTGCAGAGCAGCAGCGTAGTTGTAAGCAGCGGTGCCGACTTCCTGAGCTGCGAAGGTCAGCTGAACGGGGCCGTCCAGCTCCATGCTGCCGGTGGCAGCTGCAACGCTCTCGGCTGCAGTGGAAGCAGCGGTGGAAGCAGCAGTGCTGCTTGCGGTCTCAGCGCCAGGAGCCATGCCGGAGCAGCCTGCCATGGCAGCTGCAGCACCAACGACACCGGCGACCTTCAGGAAGTCTCTGCGAGTGATCTTTTTCATAACCCATTTCTCCTTTACAATCCGAAGATTCTCTTCGAAGCAGGACTGTGCGTGGATCTCCTCAGATCCCAGGTTTGCCGCTTTCCACAGTCTTGTTCGTCTTTGTTGTCTAAATTATAGTCAATCCGGCAGGCCGTGACAATGGAGAAATTCACGAGTTTCGTTTTAATCTGAAACATTTTTAGATCGTTTTGATAATTCGCCTTCAAAAGCGTAACATTCTGAAACAGAAACGTTAAATTTTCCACAATGATTGTTTCAGGATAGAACTTCTTTCATCATTTTGGCTGATCCGATAAAAAAGCACCCGCTCCGCATCAGAACGGCGGGGCGGGTGCTCAGAGGAGATACAGTTGAAGCCGGGTCAGGCTTATGCCTGTTTGCCGGTCATCTTGACGGCATACTTGATGGCATTGACAAGGCTCAGCTCATTGCCGTTGCCCTTGCCTGCATGATAGAAGTCGGTGCCGTGATCCACGCTGGCGCGGATGATGGGCAGGCCCAGAGTGACGTTGACGCCCTCCACAGCCTTCCACTCCTGCTTCTCGCGGTCGTAAACGAAGCCCACGGTCTTCAGAGGGATATGGCCCTGATCGTGATACATGCAGACCACGATGTCATACCAGCCGCCGATGGCCTGAGAGAACACACTGTCCGGCGGGCAGGGGCCCACAACACCGGTGATGCCCTCAGCCTTGGCTGCTTCGATAGCCGGGGTGATCTCCTCGATCTCCTCGCGGCCAAACAGACCGTTCTCGCCGCAGTGGGGGTTCAGGCCGGCCACAGCGATGCGGGGGTTCTCGATGCCCATGTCCTTGCAGGCCTTGTTGGCGATCTCGATGACTTCCAGCACGCGGTCCTTCTTCACGCGGTCGCATGCCTCGCGCAGGGAAACGTGGGTGGATACATGCACCACGCGCAGGTCGTGATGAGCCAGCATCATGGTGTACTTCTTGGTGTGGGTGTAGGTGGCGTAGATCTCGGTGTGGCCGTCGAAGTGGGTGTAGCCATCCGACTTCTCGCCGTGATAGTACTCCAGGGCCTTGTTCATGGCTTCCTTGTTCAGGGCGTTGGTGCAGGTGGCGTCCACTTCACCGGCCATGGCCAGCTCGATGACCTTCTTCACGCACTGGAAAGCAGCGTTGCCGCCCTCCACGCTGACCTTTGCCATCTCGAACTTGCTCATGTCTTCGATCAGATCCAGATGCAGCACATCGATGGTGCCCGGGGTGAACAGAGCATCCGAGACCTTGTCGCAGCGGTGGATCACGATGTCCTCGCGGCCAACGAACTTCTTGGCCTGCTCAAAGACCTTCACATCGCCCACAACGATGGGGCGGCAGTAGGTATACTGCTCCGGATCAGCCAGAGCCTTGACGGTGATCTCCGGGCCGGAACCGGCGGGATCGCCCATGGTAATGCCAACAATGGGTTTATTCATAGCAGCCTTCTCCTTGCTTCTCTCTCAATTAGTCCAGACCCTTGGCGGCGTTCTCAGCCAGAACCTTCTTGATGGCCTCCAGGCCCTCTTCGGGAACGTAGTTGAACGGTGCACGGCACTTGCCGACGGGGTGGCCCTGCAGAGCCACAGCGGTCTTGATGATGGTGTTGGGGTTGCCGTACTTGAAGGTCTGCTGCAGGATTGCGATAGCGTCCTGTGCAGCCTGTGCGCCCTCGAGGTCGCCTGCCTTGAAGCAGTCGTAGATCTTGGCAACGGTGGCGGGCCAGATGTTTGCACGGCCTGCGATGCCGCCTGCACCGCCCTCTTTCAGGCAGGTGAGGATGGCGCCGTCGTTGCCGGCCAGAATGGCCACATCCTTGTCCAGCTCACGGGTCAGGCGGATGTAAGCCTTCAGGTTCTCGATGTCGCCGCTGGAATCCTTGGCACCAACGATCACATCGACATCACGGCACAGGGCCTGCACAGTCTCGGGCAGCAGCTTGTTGCCGGTGCGGGGAGGAATGTTGTACAGGATGATGGGGATGTGGACTTCCTTTGCCACAGCCACATAGTGGTCGTACAGCTCCTTCTGAGAAGCCAGTGCAAAGCTGGGGGTGATGATGGACAGTGCATCAGCGCCCATTTCCTCGGCGCGCTTGCTCATGCGGATGGTCTCTGCCGTGGTGATGCAGCCGGTGCCTGCATAAACAGGGACGCGGCCCTTGACCTGATCGATGACAGTGGCCAGAACCTCTTCCTTCTCCTGGAAGGACAGAGCGTAAGCCTCACCGTTGGTGCCCAGAGGGAACATGCCGTGGACACCGCCTGCCAGCAGGCGCTCCACCTGATTGCGCAGAGCTTCGTGGTTGACCGTCTGCTCGGGGTCATTGTTCATCGGGGTGATTACCGGAGGGATGATGCCTTTGATGTCGCTGGTTTTCATAGCCTTTTCTCCTTCTATGTATGGATCGGTCAGATCACATGATCTCCTGATACAGCTTGCGTGCGTCGTCAGCGGTGACAGGGCGCATGTTGTTCACCAGCAGGCGCTGCACCTGCATACCGGCGTTGACCAGGCCTTCCAGATCCTCAGCGGGCACACCGAACTCCTTCAGGCTGGTGGGGATGTCCAGATGCTTGACGATGTGCTCCAGACGGGCGATCATCCATGCGGTCTTCTCCTCCACGGTGGTGCAGGTCTTTTCCTCATGGCAGCAGCGGTCATAGGCAGCAGCCAGACGCTCACGGACAGCCGGATGCTCACTGTTGAAGCGCATGACCGGAGCCAGCAGGATGGCGTTGGACACGCCGTGTGCGATGTGGTACTTGCCGCCCAGAGGATAGCTCAGAGCGTGGACAGCGGTGGTGCCGGAAGCGGTGATGGCCAGACCGCCGTAATAAGCAGCGATCTGCATACGGTTCTTTTCAGCCATGGCTTCGGGATCATCGCAGGCCTTCTCGATGTTGTTCAGGATCAGGTCCAGGCCTTCCAGAGCGTACAGGTCGCTGAAGGGGTTGGCCTTGTTGCTGGTGAAGCACTCGATGCAGTGTGCCAGAGCATCGACGCCGGTGGCAGCTGCAATCTTGCGCGGAAGATTCTTGATCATGCGGGCGTCCAGGATAACGTAGTCAGCGATCATGTTCTCGTTGACGATGCCGACCTTCAGCTCCTTCTCAGGCACAGCCACGATGGCGTTGGGGGTGACCTCAGCGCCAGTGCCGGCGGTGGTGGGGATCAGGACGATGGGCACGCACTTCTGAGCCATGCCGGGGTTGTCCAGCAGCTCCTTGACGCCGTAAGCGTCGGTGACCAGCACGCTTGCCAGCTTGGCAGCGTCCATGACGGAGCCGCCGCCGCAGGCGACGATCAGGTCAGCGCCGGAAGCCTTGAACTCGTCCACCAGCTTCTGCACAGCCATGTAGCTGGGCTCCGGGGGCAGCTCGTCCAGCACATAGTACTCAGCGCCGGAAGCCTTGACAGCCTCTTCGGGCAGAGCAAACAGGCCAGCGCCCTCAATACCCTTATCGGTGAACATGGCCACCTTCTTGGCACCGCGTGCCTTGATGATAGCGGTGATGTTGTCCATGGCGTTCTCGCCGCCGTAAACAGCGTGCGGCATCTTCAGATTGTACTGAGTCAGCATAATAAAAACCTCCTGATCGATGGTTCAACGATATGAAAAATTTTATTCGAAACGAAATCAGCGGCTCTGGGCTGCGGTGGGGTTGTACAAACCAACCGTCTCGCGCTTTTCGCCCAGAACATCCTTTTCGCTGAAGCGAACATACTTGATGCCCTGACGGGTGCGTGCCGCGTAGGTCAGGTGCAGCATGCCGTCGCGGCTCTGCATCAGATACGGGTACTCATACTGCTTGTTATTGGTCTTGTTCTCGTCGCCCATGAAGCCTTCGCCGCGCTCCATCCAGCGGATGATGGGGAAGGTCAGGCCGCCGTCCTCAGAAAGGGCCACAGCCACCGGGCAGCGCAGGCCGGGCCATGCAGCCTTGCCGGGCACCGGGTTCGGGGTGCAGGTGGGGTTGTAGGCAATGGCGATGCGGCCGCTCTGCAGCTTCAGGGCGCTGATGCTGGAGTTGTTGTTGGGCAGGGGAGTGGGGGCCGGCTCGGTCCAGGTCTCGCCCCAGTCGAAGGACTCGCTGCGGTGGATGCGGTAAGCCTCGCGGTTGCGCATGAAAGCCACCAGATGGCCCGGCTCCAGCTCAATGACATTGGCGTGAACGTGGCCGTTGCTCTTCGGCATCATGACCATGTGCCAGGTCTTGCCCTCGTCGTCCGAGATGCGGAAGGCGGTGGGGTCGCCGGACAGGCCCTCGGCGGAGTCGGTGCACAGCCAGTTGGCGAAGATCCAGCGGCCGTTGGACAGCACCTGAATGGGCTGACGGCAGAAGGTGCCCTCTTCCGGGAACACGGTGGTGTAGGGGCCCCAGGTCCTGCCGCCATCGGTGCTCTTCTGGCAGCGGACAACGGCAGTATACTGCATGTTGTCCTTGCCGGCCTGACGATCCAGCTGGGCAGTGTACATAGCCCACACGGCATCGTCCGGGCCGTAGAACAGCGAGGGGTTCTGCTCGCTGCGGGTGGGGTCGTTGGAGATATCCACCGGCTCCAGCCACTTAGTGCCGTCGTGGGGCAGCACCGAGCAGATGATGTGCACATCCGCGCTGCCCTCATATGTACCGGCGAACCAGCAGCACAGCAGGTCGCCGTTGGGCAGCTCCACCATGGCGGGGGCGTGAGCCGTGGGCCAGCCGCCGGTGGGCAGCAGGGCTTCCAGCGTGCCCATCTCCTCGTTCTCGTACACCGTGCCGTCCCAGGTCAGGCCGGGCAGTTTTGCATAGGTCATGAATCGTTCTCCTTCTTCATTATTCCTCACAGCCGCAGGCTGTCAAGTTCCAATTTCATTTTACCGCGATCCGGTCTGCCAGTTCAAGCAGCAGGTCTGCCTGGCCGAAGCCGCCGGATTTCGTGATGACGTAGCGAGTGCATCCCTTATATGTAAAGCGTGCCAGCACGACGCCCTTTTCCAGTTCACACACCGGTTCCAGTTCCTGCACGCCCACGCAGTTCATGCACTGCAGCAGGGTGTCGCCGCCGGTGAGCAGCAGGGTGCCGAGGTTCGGGCTGCCAAACAGAGCACCGAACATGTGGCCCACACTGCTGGCGATGCCCACCCGCAGACCGTCCAGGTCAATGCCCCGGGCTGCGGCGTAATCTGCCGTGAGCTGGTTGCCGCCCTCGTCGTTGGTCTCGATCATGCAGTGGGGGTTCGCCGCCAGCATCTTTTCGATGTCTGCCAGCGCAGCCTTGCCGTCCTCGCTCTCCCAGTAACCCGGCTCCAGTTTCTGGCGGGGGGTCAGGCGCAGGCGGGAGAAGCCTGCCTTTTCGGCGGTGTCCATCTGGCGCAGGGTGATGGGGTTCACGCTGCCGCAGAGCACCAGCAGGTGGGGGTCCAGCTTCGGGGCTTCCAGCCGGGAGCCGTCCGAAAGGCCCAGCAGCTGAGGCAGGAAAGCTGCAAAGCCCGCGCAGCCTGCCAGAATGGCAGGTGTTTCATTCTGGAACAGCGCCTTACCCGTAGCCTGCAGGTCTTCCGTGCTGGATGCATCGAACACCAGAATGCCGTCTTCTTCCGGCACACTGCTGCCTTCGTGCAGGGCAGCGAAGCTCTTTGCCGGAACATCGGTCTGCAGGTGGATCAGCTCCGGCACCTGTGCGCAGCGCACCGGCTCAAAGGGATCGATGCCGAAGGGGCTCTCGTTCACCGGCACGCCGCTGATGTAGTGGACGCCGCCCTCAGTGGTGCGGCCGATCTGCGGGAAGGCCGGCAGGAAGGGCAGCTGACGGGCACCGCTGGTCTTGAGCAGGGCCGAAAGCTCTGCGCCGATGTTTCCGCGCAGAGCCGAATCCGTCTTTTTATAGATGCAGGGCACACCGGCTTCCACCGCATGGCGGGTCAGCGTTTCAATGGCTGCACCCGCAGCAGCAGCCGAAAGATGCCTCGTCTCGGTGTCCACCACCAGAACCGTGCTCTCGCATCCGGCCAGTTCCGCCGTCTCTCCCACCACAACGCGTGTGGAGACGCCGCAGGCCGCGAACTGTACGCCGGTATCCAGCGCACCCGTAAAATCATCTGCAATAATCAGCAGGCGAAGCATTCATCTCTTCCCCCTTACATTTTGGTATTTTTATTATGCATCATTTTGCATCATAACGCATTGGGGAAAGCCAGAAAAAGCGTTTCATTTTAAAACAAGCTTAATTTTTTTTTGCCAAGTCTTATAAGAATCGTTTCGTTTTTAAACATTTTCATCTTTCTTTTTGCAACATCTCCGATTATAATAGTCTCAAAGATGAACGGAGGCTTTGTTATGGTCGAAACACACACCCGCATCCTCGGCATCGCCCCCTACGACGGCATGCGCACCGCCATGGAGCAGGCCGCGCAGGCATATCCCAATGTGGAGCTGGACGTCTACACCGGTGATCTGGAGGACGGCAAGGCCATCGTGCAGCAGATCCCGCCCAACACTTACGACTGCATCATTTCCCGCGGCGGCACCACCGCGCTGATCCGGCAGGTGACCGACCTGCCGGTGGTGGATATCCAGATCTCGGTCTATGACGTGCTGCGCACCATGAAGCTGGCGGAAAACTACACCAAGCTCTATGCCATCGTGGGCTTCCCCAGCGTCACTGAGCCTGCCCACACCCTGTGCAGCCTGCTGGGATTCAATCTGGACATCCTTACCGTGAACAGCGCCGAGGAAGTGACCCACACGCTGGAACGGCTCAAGGAGGGCGGCTACCGCATGGTGGTCTGTGACATGGTCACCCACACCACCGCCCGGGAGATGGGCTTTGACGCGTTCCTTATCACATCCGGCGTGGAGAGCCTTCACGCCGCCATCGATCAGGCTGTGAACATCAGCAGCTGGTTCGGAAACCTGCGGCAGGAGAACCTGTTTTTGCGCAGCATCACGCAGGAGCAGAACGGCCGGGTCATCGTCATGGAGCCCAATGGAGAGCTGTTTTACAGCAACCTAAACGAGGTGCCAGCGGAACTGAGCCGGGCCCTGCAGGCCCATCTGCGGGAGATCCCGTCCAGCGGAAGCCTGAGGTTTTATTACACCGAGCGCGACCAGCTCTACAGCATCACAGCCCAGCAGCTTTTGATGAACAATGTGCAGCGGTATCTGTTTTACTGCGTTCCTTCCCGCATCCCGCTGCATTCCAGCCGCCCGGGCCTGCGCTCTTTGAACAAAGGCGAGTGCGAGTATCTGTTTGCCAACAGTTTCTACAGCCTCAGCGGTGCCATGGGCACACAGGACACCGAGATCCGTGCTCTTTCGGTGGTGCGCCAGCCGGTGTTCATCTGCGGTGAGCCCGGCACCGGCAAAGAGCAGATCGCACGCTATCTCTACCTGCACAGCTCGCTGTCCAACCACCCCTTTGTGGTGGCCAACTGCGCGCTGATGAACGACAAAAGCTGGGATTTCCTGCTCAACCACTACAATTCCCCGCTGAATGCCAACGGCAACACCGTCTATTTCCAGAACTTCGAGTCCATCCCGCCCCAGTGGAGCTCTGAACTGCTGGCTTCCATTGAAGAGACCGGCCTTTCCCGCCGGGTGCGACTGCTCTTTTCCTGCGCTGCCCATGACGGTGAACCGGTGCCCGCTGTCATGCGGAAGTTCAGCGAGCGGCTGGGCTCCCTGACCCTGAACCTGCCCTCTCTGCGCAGCCGCTCGGATGAGATCCCGTCGCTGTCCAGCCTGTATCTGAACAGCCTGAATCTGGAGCTGGGCAAGCAGATCTCCGGTTTTGAGCCCCGTGCCATTGAGATGCTGCGCCAGTACAGCTGGCCCAACAACTACACCCAGTTCAAGAACCTTCTGCGCACCCTTGCCACTCTGACCACCGGGCCTTACATCCGCAGCAGCCTTGTGGCCGAACACCTCTCCAAAGAGCGCACCCTGCGCACCGCCCCGGCCCCCGCAGCTCCGGCCGGTGTCAGCCCAGACCGCACGCTGGAAGAGATCATCGGCGAAGTGGTGCAGCAGACGGTTGCCGCCCACGGCGGCAACCGTGCCGCCGCTGCCCGGCAGCTTGGCATCAGCCGCACCACCCTGTGGCGCTATCTGGGCAAGCTGGGCACCGACGCCCCGCCGGAAAACGCCTGATTTTTATACAAAAAGGAAAAGCATCCGCATCAGTTCCAGAATGGAAACTGCGGATGCTTTCTTTTTCAGCTTTTTATGCTTCGGGCCCGGCAGCGCCCTGTTGTTTTTTGTATTCTTCTCCCCAGACCCACATGGCGTCCAGAATGGGCTTGAGGCTGTAGCCCAGGTCGGTGAGGGTGTATTCCACCCGGGGCGGCACCTCGGCGTACACCTTGCGGGTGAGCAGGCCGCTTTCCTCCATCTGCCGCAGCTGGGCGGTGAGCACCTTCTGTGTCACATGGCCGATGGACTTGCGCAGCTCTCCGAAACGCTTCGTGCCGGGCATCAGGTCCCGCAGGATCAGCACCTTCCATTTGTCGCTGATAAGCGTCAGCGTGGTCTCCACCGGGCAGGCGGGCAGTTCTTTGAGGGGTTCATTTTCCATGATTTCCTCCGATAGTATCCTTTTGGTAACTACAGCACAAAATAGTGCTTACTTTACGAACAGGCTCTACGGTGCTAGTATAGTCTCAGCGAAAGACAAATGCAAGCTTTCCCGATCACATTTTCCTTTGGAGGTATTTCTCATGAACAAAGTCGTTGAATTCCTGAATGCAAACCCTGTGCAGTATCTGGCCACCGTGGGCCGTGACGGCAAGGCCAAGTGCCGTCCCTTCATGTTCGCCGGTGAGATGGACGGCAAGCTGTGGTTCTGCACCAACAACCAGAAGGATGTTTACAAGGATATGCAGGCAAACCCCGAGATCGAGATCTCCGTTTCCAGCCCGGAATACGCCTGGCTGCGCCTGCACGGCAAGGCTGTGTTTGAGAATAACATGGCCGCCAAGGAGATGTGCATCGCAAACCCCATCGTGAAGGGCCAGTACGGCGAAGCCACGAACCCCATCTTTGAGGTGTTCTACCTCGAGAACGCTCACGGCATCATCGCCGACTTCTCCGGCAACCCTCCCTACGAGTTCTAAGTCATTTCCAAAGCACAGCCCCGCAGGAAAAATGCCCTGCGGGGCTGTCCGGGCCGCAAAAGGAGTGTGAACCATGAACCAGACCGAACGGCGGCTGTTCCTGCTCAGGTCGCTTTTAAAAGAGGAACCCTCTTATCAGGAGTTCGGCATTCCCGCCGATGCAGAGAGCCAGCGCCTGCTGCTGCGGGGGCTGATGAATGTCCGCCCGCCCCGGAGCAGCAGCCCGGAATTTCTCCGGGTGCAGGACGCCTATCTGCAGGCCCGGACCGCCGAGAAGGGCATCACGGCGCTTGACAGCCTGAGCCCCATCCAGCCGGGGCTGTACCTCTGGCAGGGCGACATCACCACCCTGCAGTGCGACACCATCGTCAACGCCGCCAACAGCGGCATGACCGGCTGCTACTGCCCCAACCACCGCTGCATCGACAACGCCATCCACACCTTTGCCGGGGCGCAGCTGCGCCTTGCCTGCGCCGAGATGATGGAGCAGCAGGGAAGTCCTGAGCCCACCGGGCAGGCAAAGCTCACGCCGGCCTTCAACCTGCCCTGCCGGTATATCCTGCACACCGTGGGCCCCATCATCACCGGACGGCTGACCGAGCAGGACTGCGCCCTTCTGGTTTCCTGCTACCGCAGCTGTCTGGAGCTTGCCGCAGCGCACGGGCTGGAAAGCGTGGCGTTCTGCTGCATTTCCACCGGCGAGTTCCATTTTCCCAACCAGAAAGCCGCCGAGATCGCGGTGAGCACCGCCCGGGAGTTTCTGGCCCGGGACACCAGTGTAAAGAAGGTGATCTTCAATGTTTTCAAAGATCTGGACAAAGAGATCTACGAACAGCTGCTCCGATGACATCAGGCGGCTGAAACAGGCCCTGACCGAAGCCGATGCCATCATCCTCGGGGCCGGCTCCGGGCTTTCCACCTCTGCAGGCTTTGTCTACGATGGGGAACGCTTCCGGGAATATTTTTCTGATTTCGCTTCGAAATACGGCTTTTCCGATATGTATTCCGGCGGCTTTTACCCCTATCAGACCTTGGAAGAGCACTGGGCCTATTGGAGCCGCTACATTTACATCAACCGCTATCTGGACGCGCCAAAGCCGGTGTATCAGAACCTATTCGAGCTGGTGAAGGAAAAAGACTATTTTGTCCTCACCACCAATGTGGATCACTGCTTCCAGAAAGCAGGCTTTGACAAAAAGCGGCTGTTCTACACCCAGGGCGATTACGGCCTGTTCCAGTGCTCCGAGCCCTGCTGCGCAGAGACGTTCGACAACGAAGCCGCGGTGCGGCAGATGGTCGAAGCCCAGGGGTACACCATCCGCCCAGACGGCATCCTCGCCGCACCGGAGGCTGCACCGCTGAAGACCTACATTCCCTCCGAGTTGGTGCCCCGCTGCCCTCACTGCGGACGCCCTTTGACCATGAATCTGCGGGCTGACGACACTTTTGTGGAGGATGAAGGCTGGCACCGTGCTGCCGAACGGTACAGTGAATTTCTGCGCCGGCATGAAGGGCAGAAAATTTTGTTCCTGGAACTTGGTGTGGGGTACAACACGCCCGGCATCATCAAGTATCCCTTCTGGCGCATGACGGCGCAGAACCCGAATGCCGTCTATGCCTGCATCAATGCAGGTCAGACCGCCATCCCGCCGGAGATCAACCGGCAGGCGGTGTGTTTTGATTCGGATATCGGCGCTGTGCTCAATCAGCTTTCCGCCGACGGCTGATAAAACTTCATTTTTCTGATGACAAAAGCGGCCATCCACTGCAGAGTGGATGGCCGCTTTGTTATCTGCTTTTCTCAGCTGTTTTATTTCTGGATGCCCAGAGTGCCGTATTCGGTCTCTTCAAAATGGCTGTTGTAGAACTCCTCCATCAACCGGATCAGGGAAACCGTGTCCTTGGCACCTGCAGTCTCATAGCAGGAGTGCATGGCCAGCTGGGGCAGGCCGATGTCCACGCAGTTCATGGACACCTGTGCCATAGCCAGGTTGCCCAGGGTGCTGCCGCCCACCTTGTCGGAACGGTTTGCGAAATACTGCAGCGGCACTCCGGCACGGGCTGCCAGCTCCTTGGCCACAGCCATGCTCATGCCGTCGCTGGTGTACTTCTGCCCGGCGTGCACCTTGACCACAACGCCCTCGTTCATATAGGTGCAGTTGTTCACGTCGGTGTGCTCCGGGTGGTTCGGGTGCACAGCGTGGGCGTTGTCGGCGCTGAACATGAAGCTGGAAGCCACGGCGCGGTGGAAGTCCTCGTCGCTGGGGCAGACGTTCTGTGCGATGCGGTGCATCACATCATACAGGAAGGTGGAAGCCGCACCCTGCTTGGTGCCGGAGCCTACCTCTTCGTTGTCGAAGAAAGCCGCCACATTGATGGACTCGGCATTGCTGCCTTTCAGGAAGCCCTTCAGAATGCCGAACACGCACTGCTGGTCGTCCAGACGGCCGGAGGAGATAAACTCTTCATTGCAGCCCCAGACAGTGGACTTTTCGCGGATGCAGAGGAACAGGTCGCTGCCAAGGATCTGATCCTCGGAGACATTCAGCTCCTTGGCGATCAGCTTTTTCAGCACGCCGTCCTCTGCGGCACCGCCCAGCAGGGGCAGCATGTCCACCTGCTTGTTGTAGGAAGCCTTGTCGTTGACCTCGCGGTTCATGTGGATGGCCACACTGGGGATCATCAGCAGGTCGCGGTCCAGCGTGAGCAGGCGGGAAGTGATGGCGTCATTCTCCTTCACCAGCACACGGCCTGCCACAGACAGCGGGCGGTCCATCCAGGTGGAGCAGATCATGCCGCCATAGCCCTCGGTGTTCAGCTTGGTGTACTTCTGGCCCATGTGGATCTCGGCATTCTCCTTGATGCGGAAGCAGGGAGAATCCGTGTGGGCGGCAGCAACATTGAAGCTGTAGTTTTCCAGATTTTCGCCCATGCGGAATGCAATGATACTGGAACCGTTGCGGCAGACGAAATAGCTCTTGCCGGGTTCCAGATGCCACTTGCGGCTCTCCAGCAGTTCGGAGAAGCCTTCCTTCAGCAGGATCTCCCGGACAGATGCGGTGGTGTGGTATGCGGTAGGATTGCCGTCGATGAAGGACAGCATCTCCTTGACTTCTTTTGCGATCATAATGTGAACCTCCGATCGGTCATTTCAGAAAAAGCCGGTCGAAATCAGAAGATTTGACCGGCCCGTTCAAGTGCTTTTGATTGTTTCTATTTTACTTCTGCTGTTCGCGCTTTGCAATAGCCGGCAGGATCAGGCCCAGCACGGTCAGCACCACAGGAGTGATGACGTTCAGCGCAAAGGTGAAGGGGTCCTTGTCGTACATACCCATCACGCAGCAGATGGCAGTGACAGCAAAGCACCAGATGCCAAAGAACTTGGCGACCTTCTGGTTCTTGACGAAGCGATATTCCGCAGGGATGGTGTCATAAGCATTGCGCAGGGCAACATAGGCCACGAACACCCACAGGTAGCGCATGGGCATACACACGGAATTCAGCTTGGTCAGCTGGCGCAGAACGGCAGCAGCGCCGGGAACGAAGGACTGCACCAGAATGATGGAGCCGGACAGCACGGCGACCATCTTGATGCCGTTGCTGTGCACACCGTGGGCGTTGACCTTGTGCAGGCCCTGCGGGATGAACTGCTGAGTGTGCTCATTGTCCAGCAGCATACGCAGCGGAGCGTCGATGCTCAGGATCAGAACAGCAAGCTGGCTGATGACGTTGCACAGAGCGTAGATGATCATAAACAGGTCACCCACATGGTAATACTGACCCAGCTTCTGGAATGCCCAGTAGGAGCTGTTTGCAGCATAGGCGTTGAAGCTCTCGGTGCTCTCATTGATGATGGCGGGATCAAACATGCGGCTCATGGCCAGAGTGCCCAGAATAGCGCAGACCACGACCATACCGGCCAGTGCGAACATACCCTTGGGGAAGCCCTTGCTGGGGTTCTCGACCTTGTTGACGTAGGGGGAGATCTTCTCACAGCCGCCCACGGCGAACACCAGAATGGACAGGGAAGTGAAGTAGGTGACGTTGAAGTTGGGGATCAGATTGCTGAGGCTCAGGTTTGCGTGCACATATTCTGCAGTGGGGTTGATGGCCGGAGCCGCAAACATCATCACGATGTACAGCAGCGACATGATAAAGGTGCAGGTGCCGGCGGCGGTCAGCAGCTTTTTCAGGGGATTCAGACCCAGGCTGGCAATGTAGCAGCCCACCAGCAGGATGGCGAAGGTGGCCAGCTGGATGTACAGGGTGGGGAAGGAGTCGTAGGTCTCCGCATTGCGGAAGACAGCCCAGCTCAGTGCTTTCAGGAAGCCGCTGCCCTTGCTGGCGATGTAGGTGATATGGCAGGCCCAGTAAGTCCAGCCGGCGTAGTAGGCCACCTTTGCGCTGGTGGTCTGGTGCAGCCAGGAGCTGACGCCGCCGCCCTCATTCTTGAAGGCGGAACCCAGTTCACCCACCATCAGTGCATAGGGGATGAAGTAGAGTGCAAACATCAGGATCCAGCTGAAAATGACCTGAGGGCCATTGAAGTACACAAAGCCGTTGGTGATGTTGCCGAAGCCCCACACAGTGGAGAAGGCCATGATGGCAAGGACGGGCCACGAGATCTTCGTGGTCTCTTTTGCGGGTGTGGTTGTTTTGGACATGCGGACAGTTCCTCTCTTTCTTTTCCAATCACGAAGCAGAACAATTGGGAATTCAGTAAGAAAGTTCCGCTGCCTGACCAGTTTTCGACAGATTTTGGTTCGTTACCGTACAAGTATAACACGATTGCAGATTGTAGACAATCTGCAATTTGAATAAAATAACCGCCTGAATTTTAGGCGGTCAACCAAATTGCCAGGATATCAGAGCCTTTCACTTTCCCAATGCGCTCTTCTCGGCATCCCTTATTTTTTCCAGTGGCTGCATGTAATGATCGTAGACGGCCCGGCAGGCAGCTTCCGTGTCGCGGCGCTCAAGCACCTTGAAAAGTTTGGTGTGGATCACGTTCTGCCTCTCGGTCAGATCATCGTGATACGGCCCGCTTTTCACGCCCGCGATCAGGCTGCCGTAGTTCAGGTCGTCCCAGAATTTCAGCAGCCTCGGCAGGCCGGCCCGCTGAACGATGACCCGGTGAAACCGGTTGTCGTTTTCCACAATGGCCAGCAGATTCCCCGGCTGCACCTGAAGCATCCCGTCCAAGATCTCCTGCATGGCCTTCAGGTCTTCCTCCGAAAACTGACAGTCGAAATACCGCAGCGCCGTCATTTCCAGATTTGCGCGCAGCAGATAGATCTCATACGCATCTTCCAGCGTGATCTTTTTCACGGAACAGCCCACATTTCTGGAATACTCGATCAGCCCTTCCTGTTCCAGCTGGCGCAGGGCTTCCCGGATCGGTGCGCGGCTGGAGCCAAATTCTTCGGCAAGCTTCTGCTCCGTGAGCTTCATGCCCGGCTCCAGTTCGCCGGTCAAGATCTTGTGCCGAATTTCAGACGTAATGCTTTCCCTCAGAGTTTGAAAGGTAAACCCGCTCATAACGATCATCCCCCTCTTAAAAATTTTCCCGTTTACAGAATAACATGAAACACCGGAAAAAGGAAGAGAAAAAATCTCACGATACAGCCTGCAGAGTTCACGAACAGGCCACTGCCGCCGGGCGGGAGTGCGCTCTTGCACCTTATATAAAAAGGAACCCCGGGAACACAGCATTCCCAGGGCCCCTGAGGTCTTATTTTACTGACGGCTTATTTGCCCCAGACAGTCTCGGCGATCTCCTTGACCAGCTTGAGCTTGTTCCACTGTTCCAGCTCGGTCAGCTTGTTGCCGATCTCGCAGGAGGCAAAGCCGCACTGCGGGCTCAGGCAGAGACGGTCGAAGGGGATGTACTTTTCAGCTTCGTGGATGCGGGCAATGACAGCATCCTTGTCTTCCAGACGGGGAGACTTGGTGGTGACAAGGCCCAGCACCACCTTCTTGCCGTCTGCCACATACTTCAGCGGCTCAAAGCTGCCGGAGCGTTCGTCGTCAAACTCCAGATAGAACGCATCCACGTTCTCCTGTGCCAGCAGGAAAGGTGCGATGGTGAAGTAGTCGCCCTGGCTTGCCCAGGTGGAGTGATAGTTGCCGCGGCAGACATGAGTGGTGATGGTCAGACCCTCGGGGCGCTCTTCCAGTGCCAGATTGTTCAGGCGTAGATACTCAGCGGCCACATCTTCGACCTTGGTGCCCGTCTCTTTCAGGAAGTTCTGATAGTTCGGGTCGCCGATCATGCCCCAGGTGCAGTCGTCGAACTGAATGCTGCGGCAGCCCACAGCGTAAAGCTCCTTGATGACCGTGCGGTAGGCAGCAGCGATGTCCTGCAGCAGCTGCTCATGGTCGGGGTAAACAGCGTCGGTGTTCTTGCCGTTGTCCTCACGGTAGAGCTCTGCCAGCAGCTGAGCCGGGGCAGGCATGGTCTGGCGGGCGATGCAGTTCTCATCCTCGAACTGCTTGACGAACTTATAGTGCTCAACGAAGGGGTGGTTCTCGCCGCTGATCTTGCCACTGACCTTGACGGAACCATGGGTGGTCTCTTCGCCGTGGAAGAAGTAGCCGTGGTCCAGCTCCACCTCGTCGATGCCGTTAAATCCCCACATGAAGTCCAGATGCCAGTAGCTGCGGCGGAACTCGCCATCGGTGATGGCATGGAAACCGGCGCGTTTCTGCTTCTCGATCAGGCGGGTGATCTCTTCATTTTCCACTGCTGTCAGGGCGGCACGGTCGATCTCACCGGCCTTGAACTGAGCGCGTGCTTCTTTCAGGTGCTGCGGGCGCAGAAAGCTGCCCACAAAGTCATAACGGAACGGAGATTTCAAAGCTGCCATATCACAAAACCCTCTCTATACGTTGTTTTTTGATGTTCGCTGTTCGATGGCAACAGTATACTGCCGGGGTGGATATTTGTAAAATACGAAAAGGCAGCCGTTTGTTATAG
Organism: Barnesiella intestinihominis; assembly: GCA_963656875.1. GTDB lineage: Bacteria > Bacillota > Clostridia > Oscillospirales > Ruminococcaceae > Faecalibacterium. The sequence continues at coordinate 45,371 of CAVKKE010000004.1, forward strand.
TTTCAAACTATATCTGTTCCGCATAGCGTTTCAGAATTTCAATGTACCGCCTGCCGAACCGCCCGGGCTGCACCTGCCTGTGTGTCAGGCAGCCGATCTCCATGGCATCGTCCACCAGAAGCGGCACTGCGCGGATGTTGGGCCCGTTGAGTGCTTCGCTGATAACGCCGCTGCAGATGGTGTAGCCGTCCAGACCGATGAGCAGGTTGAACAGAGTGGCACGGTCACGCACAAGGATGTCTTTTTTTCTGTCCAGCGTGCTCAGGATCTCCTCCGAGAAGTAAAAGGCGTTGTGCTCGCCCTGCTCATAGGAAAGGCGCGGGTAGGGCTTCAGGTCGTCCAGCGTCAGGGCCTTTTTCTGCGCCAGCGGGCTGGACGCACTGACGAACACATGGGGTCTGGCAGTGAACAGCGGCGTGAAGAGCAGGTCATGCTCCCGGATCACTTTGCGCAGAACTGTTTCATTGTCGTGGTTGAAGTAGAGCACACCCACCTCACTGCGCAGCTTTGCCACATCCTCAATGATCTCATAGGTCTGCGTTTCCCGGATGCGGAAGTCGTATTCCTCGCCGCCGTATTCCTTCAGCAGTTCCACAAAAGCTTCCACCACAAAGGAATAGTGCTGGGCCGACACACAGAACTGATGCTTGACCGGGGCAGAGCCAAGATACTTTTCCTCGATGAGCTCCATCTGCGCCAGCACCTGCCGTGCATAGCCAAGAAATTCCTCGCCCTCCGGGGTCAGAGCCGCGCCCCGGTTGGTGCGGTGGAAAATGGTGAGGCCGAGCTCCTGTTCCAGCTCCCGGACAGCGTTGGTCAAACTGGGCTGTGAAATATAAAACTGCTGTGCTGCCCGGCTGATGGTGCCGGTGTCCGCCACAGCCGTGACATAGCGGAGTTGTTGAAGGGTCATGGCAGTTCCTCTCAATGGCTTTTTTCTAATCCTAACGCAGAACCGCCAAAAACGCAACTGTTTTTCTGCTGATCTGTTTTACAGCAAAAAGGGGCTGTTGCAAAATAAAAATGCGATAGCAATTTGCACAAAAAATAGCGCAAAAACAGAAACCCGGAACCCTTTTTGAGCCACTTTGGCCCTGAAAAGGTTCCGGGTTTTGTGCATGATTTTTTCAGCGAGCCATTTTGCAACAGCCCCTTTTC
>CAVKKE010000005.1:0-40940 GCA_963656875.1 Barnesiella intestinihominis
GACCGGCGGCAAGAGCGGCCACTACATCCGGGCGGAGGGCGGCTATGTTTGATTCGACCGGGCGCAATATCCACTACCTGCGCCTTTCCGTTACCGACCTGTGCAATCTGCGCTGCCGCTACTGTATGCCGGACGGCGTGGAAAAGCTGGAACATGAGGCTGTGCTGACCTACGAAGAATTTACGAGGCTGGCGGCTTTGTTTGCCCAGTGCGGCATTGACACGGTGCGCGTCACCGGCGGCGAACCGCTGGTGCGCAAGGGTGTGGAACAGCTGGTGGCGGGGCTGAAAGCTACACCCGGCATCCGCAAAGTCACTATGACCACCAATGGCATCCTGCTGGCCCGGCAGCTGCCTGCCCTGCTGGATGCGGGGCTGGACAGCGTGAACATCAGTCTGGACACGCTTGACGCAGAAGTGTTCCAGCGCATCACTGCCCGGGATGAATTTGACCATGTGATGGAGGGTATCCATGCGGCCCTTGCCAGCGGGATCCCGGTCAAGCTGAACTGTGTGCCGCAGGCGGGCGTGAATGAGGGTGAGCTGGAAGAGCTTGCCGCATTGGCTCAAAATCATCCGCTGCAGGTACGGTTCATTGAGATGATGTCCATTGGTTACGGTGCGGCCATGCCCTGCATTTCCGGCCCGGAACTGCGGCAGCGTTTTGCCCGCCGCTGGCCGGAGTTTGCCCCGTTGCCTGCTGAGCAGAATGCAGAGTTTGGCGACGGCCCGGCGGTGTATTACACTGTGCCCGGCTGGAAAGGTGATGTGGGCTTTATCGCGGCAGTGCATGGCAAGTTCTGTGCAGGCTGCAACCGCGTGCGGCTGACAAGTCAGGGCTTTTTGCGTCCCTGCCTTGCCAGCGAGCAGGGGGCCGACCTGCGCGAGCTGCTGCGCAGCGGCGCCACGGACGCCGCGCTTTTGCAAGCCATCCGCGCGGCCATTTTTGAAAAACCCCGCGAACACCATTTTGGAGACACTTCCATGCCCGCCACCCGCGGCATGTATCGCATCGGAGGATAAATTTTTATGGGAAAAATTCTGGCCATCTGCACCAGCCCCCAGCGCGGCACCGTCAAGACCGAGGTGCCCAGCGCAGTGCTGACCCCGGAGTGGGGCATCCTGGGCGATGCCCACGGCGGCAGCTGGCACCGGCAGGTCAGCCTGCTGAGTGCAGAAAAAATTGAAGATTTCCGCAGGAAGGTCTGGGTGGATTACGGTGCCTTTGGTGAAAATCTTGTCATCGAGGGCTTCGATTTCCGCATTCTGCCCGTTACCAGCCGCTTTGCCATCGGGGATGTGGTGCTGGAAATGACCCAGATCGGCAAGGAATGCCACAACGACTGCGTGATTAAACAACAGACTGGCGAGTGCATCATGCCCCGCGAGGGCGTGTTTGCCCGGGTGCTGCAGGGCGGCGAGATCCATGTGGGCGACGAAGTGACCCTTCTGCCCCCGCTGGAAAATCCGCCGCTGCGCGCTGCTGTTATCACCCTTTCCGACAAAGGCAGCCGGGGTGAACGGGAGGACAAGAGCGGCCCGCTCATTGTGGAGATGCTCACTGTGGCTGGCTATAAGGTGGAAGAGACACTGCTTCTGCCCGACGATGTTGCCCAGCTGAAAGCCCAGCTCATCCGGCTGACCGATGGCCGTCAGGTGAACCTCATCCTCACCACCGGCGGCACCGGCTTCTCGCCCCGGGACATCACCCCGGAAGTCACCCTGTCGGTGGCAGACCGCAATGCCCCCGGCATCGCTGAGGCCATGCGGTACCACAGCCTTTCCATCACTCCGCGCGGGATGCTGAGCCGTGCTGCCAGCGTGCTGCGGGGCAAAACCCTCATCGTCAATCTGCCCGGAAGCCCCAAAGCTGTGAAGGAAAATCTGGAGTACATCCTGCCCAGTCTTGAGCATGGCATCCGTATTGCCGCCGGGCTGGACAGTGAGTGCGCCCGGAAGTGAAGCGTTCAATGATTGCGATATAAGTAACATTTTTACAGTTGGACTTATAATTTGAACCATTTCACGCAATATTTTTGGCCGGTTTGCCGCTTGACGAACCGGCTTTTCTTTTGTATACTTTTTAATGTGATAGTTTGTGCCCGTTCTGGGCTGCTTATCCCGGTGGGCGGCACCGTATCCTGTACCGTGTTTTTGTGAAGAACCATAAAGAACAGGAGAGTTTATCATGAACAATACCAAAATTTCCCGCCGCAGCTTTCTGGCTGCCGCCGGCGCTGCCGGTGTTTCTGCTGCTTTGACCGCCTGCGGCAGCAGTGCATCTTCTGCTGCATCCTCCGAGGCCGCTTCTTCCGAAGCTGCTGGTGAAGCTGTGGAGTTGATCGTCTTTGCTGCGGCATCCCTGACCGAGACCCTGAACGCCATCGCCGAGACCTACTCTGCCGAGAACCCGGGCGTGACCTTCAGCTTCAACTTCGATTCCTCCGGCACCCTGAAGACCCAGATCCAGGAGGGCGCAGACTGCGACCTGTTCATCTCTGCAGGCCAGAAGCAGATGAACCAGCTGGACATCACTGCTTCTGCCGACGTGAACACCGAGGGCCTGGACTTTGTGGACAGCGACACCCGTGTGGATCTGCTGGAGAACAAGGTCGTTCTGTGTGTGCCCGAGGGCAACGACAAGGGCATTGACAGCTTCGATTCTCTGGCTGAGCACCTCAAGGCGGAGGACATTCTGTTCTGCATGGGCAACAGCGATGTGCCCGTGGGCCAGTACACCCAGAAGATCCTGGCCTACTATGACCTTGATGAAGAGGCTCTGGCCGCTGCCGGTGTCATCACCTACGGCTCCAACGTCAAGGAAGTGACCACTCAGGTCAGCGAGGCCAGCGTGGATGCCGGTGTCGTGTACTGCACCGACGCTTACAGCGCAGGCCTGACCCCCGTGGATGAGGCCACCAAGGAGATGTGCGGCCAGGTCATTTACCCCGCCGCTGTGCTGAAGGCTGCCCCCAATGCCGATGCCGCCAAGGCATTCCTTGCCTACCTGCAGACCGAGGAGGCCGGCAAGGTGTTCGAGGGCGTGGGCTTCACTGCACTGTAAGTTACAGAAGATAGGCGTCCTCGCCCTCTCAGTCACCTGACGGTGACAGCTCTCCCAAAGGGAGAGCCTTTGGCAAAAACGGAAACTTTTCCGTACTGCCAAGGCCTCCCACTTTGGGGGAGGTGGCATTGCGCAAGCAATGACGGAGAGGGCGAGGATGTTTGAGTTTGAGGATAAACCTTATGGATTGGTATCCCTTATGGAACAGCCTGCGCATCGCCCTCATCAGCTGCGCAGCGGTGTTCTTCCTTGGCATTTTTGCCGCCTATTATATCGCCAGGCTGCCCCGCACCGTCAAGGGCGTGCTGGACGTGATCCTCACCCTGCCCATGGTGCTGCCGCCCACGGTGGTGGGCTACTTCCTGCTGCTGCTCTTCGGTGCAAAGCGGCCGTTGGGCATCTTCTTCATGGAGCACTTTGGCATCAAGCTGGTCATGAACTGGTACAGCGCCATCTTTGCGTCCATCGTGGTGGCTTTTCCGCTGATGTACCGCACGGCCCGCGGCGCGTTTGAAAGCTTTGACGAAACGCTGGCCTGGTCGGCACAGACGCTGGGCCAGTCCAACGCGTGGATCTTCTGGCGGGTGCGGATGCCCTACTGCCGGCAGGGCATTCTGGCCGGCACGGTGCTGGCCTTTGCACGGGCACTGGGTGAATATGGTGCCACCAGCATGATCGCCGGTTATACGCCCGGAAAGACGGCCACCATCGCCACTACGGTGTACCAGCTGTGGCGCACCAACGACGAAGCCGGGGCCATGCGCTGGGTGCTGGTGGATATCGTCATCTCTGCTGTGGTGCTGCTGGCCGTGAATCTGTTGGAGAAAAAGCAGAAAGCAGGTGGCCGCGCATGAGCCTGGAAGTATGCATTGAAAAGAAACTGAACGGTTTCACCCTGCGTTCTGAGTTCACCGCAGGCAACACCGCCACGGCCCTGCTGGGAGCGTCCGGCTGCGGCAAAAGCATGACCCTGCGCTGCATTGCGGGCATTGTGAAGCCGGACAAGGGCCGCATCGTGCTGGATGGCCGGGTTCTGTTTGACAGCGAACAGCATATCGACCTGCCGCCCCAGCAGCGCGGCGTGGGTCTGTTGTTCCAGAACTACGCGCTGTTCCCCAACATGACTGTGGAGCAGAACATCCTCTGCGGCCTGAAAGCGGAAAAGGACAAAGCCGCCCGCAAGGCCCGCTGTGCTGAAATGCTGTGTGCCATGCGTCTGGAAGAACTGGCCAGTCGCCGCCCGGCAGAGCTTTCCGGCGGACAGCAGCAGCGCACGGCGCTTGCCCGCATCCTTGTGGGCAAGCCGAAAATTCTGATGCTGGACGAGCCATTCAGCGCACTGGACAGCTATCTGCGCGAGGAAGTGGAGGGCGAAGTGGGCAGCCTGCTGGCCGGGTTTGGCGGCACGGCGCTGCTTGTCACCCACAACCGGGACGAAGCCTACCGCCTGTGCCCGGACATGGTGGTCATGGACAAAGGCCGCGTGCTGCGCACCGGTGCAACGAAAGATGTTTTTGCCGACCCCGGCAGCACTGCCGCCGCCCGGCTCACCGGCTGCAAGAACGTCCTGCCTTGCGCCCGCGTGGACGAGCATACTGTGCGTCTGGCCGGATGCGGCCTGCAGCTGACCACGGCTCTGCCGGTGCCGGAAGACTGCACCGCCGTGGGCATCCGTGCCCACGACTTTGCGCCCTGCTCTGCCGGTGTGCAGAATGCTCTGCCGGTGGAACTTCTCTCCGCCAGCGAGAACCCTTTTGACTGGAACCTTATCTTCAAACTGCCCGGCGAGACCCGCCTGTGGTGGAAGGTGAGCAAGACTACGCTGGCCGCCGCAGAGCCTGCGGCCCCGGCCTTCCTTGCCGCAGCGCCGGAGAGCATCATGCCGCTGGCGGATTGAGCAAACGGTCTGCGGCAACCTGCACAATTTTCTTGCAAAGATTTGTGCGTTCACACAAAATTCATAACTGCCGCCTGCACTCCTCGGTTTTGTGTGCTATGATTCGTTTCAGCAAAAGAGAATATTGACATACACACGGTGTGTTACTGATAATGCAGGCAAGATCCGGTGAAAATGAACGCAGCAGAAGGCGTAGTGGGCTTTCTGAAGCTGTGTGCCATTTTCATTGGGTCTTTTTTTGTTGTGTGCGTCAGAACGTCCTCTTTTCCGTGCACGGCCCGAATCGTTCCACACAGGTAGAAGGAGAAAAAACATGGATTACAACAAGGTAGCCAAAGACATTCTGGACAATGTCGGCGGCAAGGCCAACGTGAAGCAGGTCATGCACTGCTTCACCCGTCTGCGCTTCGTGCTCCGCGACGAGAGCAAAGCCAAGAAGGAAGTCGTCGAGCATCTGGAAGGCGTCATTTCGGTCGTTGTGGCCGACGGCCAGTTCCAGGTGGTCTGCGGTGCAAAGGTCACTAAAATTTATGATGCTGTCGTCGCCCAGATGGGCGGTCAGGCGGCATCCGCTGCTGAGGAAGAGACTGTTCCCGAACAGAAGCAGAGCTTGGGCAACCTCATCCTGCAGAAGCTGACCGAGATCTTCACCCCGCTGGTGCCCGCCATCGCGGCTTCCGGCCTGATCAAGGGCCTGCTGGCAGCATTTGCCAAGATGCCTGGCTTCGACACCGCAAACAGCACCTACATCATCCTGAACACCGCCAGCAACGTTATCTTCTACTTCATCCCCATCCTGCTGGCGGTCATCCTATTGGCGCTTTTGGAACGGCTGCTCAATAAGATCGTGCCTGAGATCCTGCAGCTGATCCTTGTGCCCGGCCTGTCCCTGCTCATCATGGTCCCTGTCATGCTGGTGGTCGTCGGCCCCGTGGGCATCTATGTCGGCTACATCATCCAGTGGCTCTACACCGCACTGTACAGTTTCAGCCCCGTTCTGGGCGGCATCATCGTGGGCGGTCTGTGGGGCGTCTGTGTCATCTTCGGCGCACACCGCGCTCTGCTGCCCATCGGCCTGAACGACGTTGCCATGACCGGCACCAACACCCTGATGTGCTTTGCCGGTGCTGCTAACTTCTCTCAGGCTGGCGCTGCTCTGGGCGTCATGCTCAAGACCAAGGACCCCGGCCTGAAGCAGGTCGCTGCTTCCCCTTCTCTGTCTGCGTGGCTGGTCGGCGTCACCGAGCCCGCTATCTACGGCTGTAACCTGCGCCTGAAGAAGCCCATGGTCTGCGCTGTCATTGCCGGCGCTGCTTGGCCAGCATGTTCAGCATGATGCCGTGCACGCCGCCGATCTCATGGTGGATGCCCATGCCGGTGATCCAGATGATGTGCTTCACACTGGTTTCAGCCTGCTGCTGGACACCGTGGAAGAGAGCGCGCCCCGGCAGACAAATAAAACAAAGCCGGACAGTTTTCTGAAAATCCAGAAAGCTGTCCGGCTTTTTGATGCCTGCGTGCATCATTTTGCAGGGAAAAGGGCCACCGGCCCGGGAAAACTTATTCTTCGGCAGCGGCTTTGGAGTCATTCACAAAGGCTGCGATCTTGTCCACCTGGATCTCTGCCACGGCGCGGCCGGTCTCATAGACCCGGCGCAGCTGGGCGGGGTCGCGCTCCATGGAGCCGATCTCCAAAGGAATGGGCGGACGGATGACGAAAGCCCTGCCGGGCTGTTCCAGCATGGCGATGTGCTCCAGCGTTTCGTTATAGCGCTCGTGGCGGTCTGCCACAGCTTCCACGAATGCGGGATAGCGCAGATAACGGGCCCGGATGGCGGGCAGCATCTTGTTCTTTTTCTTCACGAAGCCCTTGGGCTGGGTGAGGACGATGAGGTTGCGCTTGTAGCCGATGGATTCAAAGAAGCGCACCGGGATGGAGTCGGCAATGCCGCCGTCCAGCAGCTGATAGTGACCGATCTTCACGATCTTTGCCGCCAGCGGCATGGACGCCGAAGCCTGCATCCACTGGATGTCCTCAGCGTCGCCGGTGCGGCACTTGTGGTAGATGGGGTCGCCGGTGCGCACATCGGTGCAGACCACGAAAAAGTCCATGGGGTCTTCGCGGAATGCCTTGTCATCAAAAGGATCCAGCTTTTCCGGCACGGTGTGATAGCAGAACTGCTCACTGTACAGGTTGCCGGTGCGCAGCAGATTGCCAAAGCTGGCATAGCGCTTGTCGTGGCAGTATTCCGTGTTGTAGCGGATGGTGCGGCCGATCTGGTGCGACTTATAGTTGCACCCAAACACCGCACCGGCCGAGACGCCGATGGCACCATCTAGACGGATGCCGTGTTCCATCAGCACATCCAGCACACCGGCAGTGAACATCCCGCGCATGGCTCCGCCTTCCAGCACAAGTCCCGTTTTCATACAGTTCTCCCTCTCCCAAAACAGCCACACAGCCGGGGCAAAGATCCCGGCAGACACCTTATATTAACTACAGTATACTCAAATTTGGGGAAAGTACAAGAGTGGAAAACTCCAAATTTGAGCCGGACGCATTGGAAGTTTCAGCACATTTCGACAGGGCGCGCGTTCCAGAAGAACGAAAAGCGATTTTTGTCAGATTTGGGCAGAAAGCCCCTTGTAAAACCCGGCGCGTTCCGGTATACTAGGTGAAATAAAATGCAGCAATGTTGGCTCATTGCGTTGAAATACTCATTGCGTTGAAATAAGAAAAAGGCTGGAGGAACTGGTTCATTATGAAGATGCTGGAAGATCGTATCCGTAAAGATGGCATTGTGCGCGAGGGCAATGTGCTCAAGGTGGACAGCTTTATCAACCACCAGATGGACATCCCGCTGTTCCGCGAGATGGCACGGGAGTGGAAGCGCCTGTTTGACGGCAAGCCCATCAACAAGGTGCTGACCATCGAGGCCAGCGGCATCGGCATCGCCGCCATCGTGGCCAGCGAGTTCAATGTGCCGGTGGTGTTCGCCAAAAAGTCCATGAGCATCAACCTGGACTATAACAACTATGAGACCAAGATTCAGTCCTTCACCCACAAAAAGATCTACAATGTCATCGTCTCCAAAAAGTTCCTCACCCCGGAGGACCACGTCCTCATCATCGATGATTTCCTGGCCAACGGCTGTGCCCTGATGGGTCTGCTGGAACTGGCACAGGAAGCCGGCGCCACCGTGGAGGGCATCGGTATCGCCGTGGAAAAGGGCTTCCAGCAGGGCGGTGAGCTGATCCGCAGCAAGGGCATCCAGCTGGAAAGCCTTGCTATCGTGGACTCCATGAACAGCGAGACCGGCGAGATCACCTTCCGTGAGCAGCCGCACCAGAACTGAATCATTTGACCGAGGCCGTTGTGCAGAAATGCGCAGCGGCCTTTTTCTATGTGCCCCTCCCCGTGAAAAGGCAAAGCGGAAAAATCCGCAGATTTTTCCGCTTTGCAATAAAAGAATTATTCCGCTGAAAATGCCCAAAGCGCAGCGGCAGGCATTCAAAATCGTTTACACCCCGTCAAAGCTGTCTCCATCGGCGGGCAGGTCGGCGGCAGTCTGGGCGGAGCCGCTTTCTGCTTCCGGTTCCACGGCGCGGGGAATGCCTTTATACACCAGCGTCTGTTTCAGCACCTCGGCGCACACGGGTGCAGACAGGCTTCCGCCGGCCGTCGTCCAGCTGTGGGGCTCATCCAGACAGACAAGGCACAAAAACTGTGGGTCATCGATGGGGGCCACAGCCACGAAGCTGGCGATGCGGGCCTTTTCGTCGGCGCTGTCCAGCTTCTGGCTGGTGCCGCTCTTGCCGCCCACCCGATAGCCCTTGATCTGAGCATTGCGCCCGCCGCCGTAGAGCACAACGGCTTCCATCATCTCCCGCATGACGGCGGAAGTTTCCGGTTTGATGACCTGGCGGCGGCACACCGGGTCAAGATGCTGCAGGGTGCTGCCGTCCGGGTTCAGGATGTCGCTGACAAGGTAAGGCTGCATCAGCTTTCCACCATTCACCACAGCGCACACCGCTGCGGCCATTTCCATATAGGAAATTTTGCTGCTCTGGCCGAAGGCGCAGGACGCCAGTTCCACCGGGCCCATGCGGTCAGCCGTGTAATAGAGGCTCTTTTTCGGCTCGGCAGGCAGATCGATGCCGGTGGGTTCCCGCAGACCGAAGGCTGCAAAATAATCGCAGAAGGCTTCCTTGCCCAGCCGTGCGCCGATCTGAATGAAACTCTGGTTGCAGGAGTTTTCCAGCGCCTGGGTCACGGTCTGGCTGCCGTGGCACTTGCGGTTGGCGCAGTGGAACCGTGTGCCTGCCACAGAAATGGACTCGCCACAGTAAAAGGTGGAATTTTTGCTCACGGCGCCGGTGTCCAGTGCGGCGGCGCAGGTGATGAGCTTGAACACACTGCCCGGCTCGTACAGATCGCTGACGGCCTTGTTGCGCCACTGGGTCTGCTGGGCCAGCTGCAGGGCAGAGGCCCGCTCTTCACCGGAAAGTGCATCCACAGCACTGCGTGCGGCGCTGTCGTAGATAATGCGGGGCTGGTTGGGGTCGTAGGCCGGGGTGGTGGACATGGCCAGCACGGCCCCGGTATTCACATCCATCACGATGCCCACAGCCCGGGCAGCGACATGATGCTCCTTCACTGCATAATTCAACGCATTTTCAAGATAATGTTGAATGTTTGCATCGATGGTCAGCCGCAGGCCGCTGCCCTCCAGGGGGACTTTTTCGGTCTCGTAGCTCTGCTCCAGCGTGTAGCCCCAGGCGTTGACGGCAGTGAGCACCACGCCGCTTTCCCCGGTGAGGACGTCATTGTATTTCAGTTCCAGGCCGCTCACACCGGCGTTGTCCACATTGGTGAAGCCCAGCACTGACGCCAGAAACTCCCCCTGCGGATACCACCGCTTGGAGTCCTGATTGATGCGGATGCCGGTGATGCCGTTCTCCTCACAGAAATCCCGCACCTGGTCGGCGATGTCCCGCTCCACCCGGTAGCGCAAAAGGCAGTCGTTGGACCTGCGGTCGCTGAACTTTTCCAGCAGCTTCGCTTCGTCCAAATCCAGAATTTCTGCAAGGCCGCGGGCGGCAAGGCTGAGTTTTTCTTCTGGCATCTCGCGGGGGGAAGCCCGCAGAGTCCAGCAGCTGCTGTTGGCCGCCAGAAGCACGCCGTCTGCGCTGAAAATGCGGCCACGGTCGGCGGGCACTACGGTGTCCCGCAGCTGCTGGCCGAGGGCCCGGTCGGTGTACCACCTGCCTGCAAACAGCTGCAGCCAGGCCAGCCGTGCGGCCAGCCCGGCGAAGCAGACGAGGCACATCAGCGCAGCCACCAGCCGCGCCCGGGAGCGGAACGCCCACTCCGGCAGGGTGCGCAGGGCGGCAGGGTCAGGTCTTGGCATGGCGGGCACCTTCTTTCTGTTCCGATGCAGTATATGCACAGAAGTGCCGGGACTATGACTAACAGAAAGCTGCTCTGCGTACAATAAGAGGAACGGAGGTGATGAGGATGCCAAGAGCCGCAGCCCACGGCCAGCGCAGCCATGCAAAGCGCAGCCTGCCCCTGCGCGCCCTGCCGCCCATGGATCTGCCATTTCTCATCCTTGTGCTCACGCTGGTGGGCTTCGGGCTGGTGATGCTGTGCAGCGCCAGCAGCGCGGTGGCGCTTTACCGGCGGGGCGACGCCTTTGCCTACGCCCGGCCCCAGATGCTGTATGCGGCGCTGGGCATCGGGGCCATGTGGCTGGCCAGCCGGGTGGACTATCACATCTATCACAAGCTGGCGTGGCCCCTGCTGGCTCTTTCGCTGGTGCTGCTTACGGCAGTGCTGTTCATGCCGGAATACAATGGCTGCAAGCGGTGGCTGGTGCTGCCGGGGCTGGGCACGCTGCAGCCCAGCGAGATCGCAAAGTTTGCGGTGGTGCTGGTGTTTGCTCACATCATCTCGCTGAACCATGACCGCATGGAGCGCTTTTCAGTGGGCGTGGTGCCTTTCGCGCTGGTGCTGGGGGTGGTGGCGGTGCTGATGCTGCTGGAACCCCACCTGTCCGGCACACTGCTGATCCTGGGTATCGGGGCAGTGCTGATGTTTGTGGGCGGAACCGGGCTCAAATGGTTCGTACTGGCGGGCGTGGGCGGGGCTGCCGCCATCGGGGCGGCCATCGTCATCATGCCGGACCTTGTGCCCTACGCGGCCAGCCGCCTGAACTCCTGGCTGGACCCATTTGCCGACCCGCTGGGGGACGGCCACCAGACAATTCAGAGCCTTTATGCCATTGGCAGCGGCGGCGCGGCGGGGCTGGGCCTTGGCAACAGCCGCCAGAAGCATCTGTTCGTGCCGGAGCCGCAGAACGACTTTATTTTTTCGATCCTCTGCGAGGAACTGGGCTTCGTGGGGGCCTGCGCGGTGATCCTGCTGTTCGCGCTGCTGCTGTGGCGGGGCATCACGCTGGCGGCCCACGCGCCCGACCGGTTCGGTGCACTGCTGGTGGTGGGCTTTGTGGTGCAGGTGGCGATGCAGGCCGTGCTGAACATGGCCGTGGTGACCAACACCATCCCCAACACCGGCATCAGCCTGCCCTTCTTTTCTTCCGGAGGCACCAGCCTGATGATGCTTCTGGGGGAAATGGGCATCGTGCTGTCGGTGTCCCGGGGCGAAACCTGAACCGGCCCCGTTTCCAGCCGGAAAAACGGGAAAAAACAAAATCATACGCGACAAATGACCGGACAAATACAGTGCGTGTTTTGCGTCCGGCGTGACAGTCTGCCCTCGTTCCGCATAGCATGAGGTATCTTTTGCGGAACGGGGGCTGATTTTATGGCAGGAGATCTCATCATCACAGGCGGACGCCCGCTGAACGGCACGGTGCGCATCCCGGCAGCAAAAAACAGCGTGCTGCCGCTGCTGGCAGCGTCCCTTTTGTGCACAGGGCCGGTGCAGCTGCGGGGCGTGCCGGGGCTGGCGGATGTGAACACCAGCCTGCAGCTGCTGCAGGGCGCGGGCTGCACTGCCCGCTGGCAGGGCAGTGACATTCTGGTGCAGGGCCCGCCCAGCGTCTGCCGGCTGGAACCGGGTGCTGCGGCGCAGATGCGGGCTTCCATCCTGTTCTGCGCCCCGCTGCTGGCGCGGCTGGGCCGGGCTGAGACGGTGCTGCCCGGCGGGTGCCGCATCGGTGCCCGGCCGGTGGACCTGCATCTTTCGGGCCTTGCGCAGATGGGGGCTGTCTGCCGGGAGGAGGGCGAGCGGCTGATCCTGACTGCACCCTCCGGCCTGCACGGGGCACAAATCACCCTTGGTTTCCCCAGCGTGGGGGCCACTGAGACGCTGCTGCTGGCGGCAGCAGCAGCCCGGGGGCAGACCATTCTGCGGGGCGCAGCGAGGGAGCCGGAGATCGCAGATCTGGCGGAATTTCTCAACCGGTGCGGTGCCTGTGTGCAGGGGGCAGGCAGCAGCACGATCCGGGTGGAGGGGCAGAGAGCGCTCACCGGGTGCAGCTTTTCCCCCATGGCCGACCGCATCGCGGCGTCCACCTTTGCCTGCGCCTGTGCGGCGGCAGGAGGCCGGGTGAAACTGACCGGGTGCGCCCCGGAAACCTACCGCCCGCTGCTGGAAATTCTGGAACAAATGGGCTGCGCTGTGGACTGCGGAGCGGAAAGTGCAGTCATTTCCCGCTTCGGCCCGCTGCACGGGGCGGGAAAGGTGTTCACAGGGGTGTATCCGGCGCTGGCTACCGACGCGGCCCCGCTGCTGGCGGCAGTGATGCTCTGCGCAAAAAGCGAAAGCAGCATCGAGGATGTGATCTTTGAGCGGAGGTTCGGCTGTGCAGAGGGATTTTCGGCCTTTGGTGCGGGAGTGGAGGTGAGCGGAAGGACGCTGAAAATCACTCCCTGCGGCGGGCTGCAGGGGGCAGAAACGTCAGCGCCGGACCTGCGGGGCGGGGCTGCGTTGGTGATCGCGGCGCTGGCGGCAAAAGGGCGCAGCCGGGTGACGAACACGGCTCTGATCGACCGCGGATATGCGGGTCTGGAACGCACACTGGCAGAACTTGGAAGCCAAATTCGACGGGAAATGCCGCCCGAAAACGCCGGTGTGAAAAAAAGACCTGCAAAAAACCAATTTTGACTTGCATTCAGGGCCAAAAGATGATACGATACAGTTATATAAGTGTAGTAAGATACTTTCTGTGCGCTCCGCGCAGTTACGATAAAACCCGATGGAGGATAAAGATATGGCACTCATGCTCGATGAAGAAATGGACGAAAACGTTACGACGATCAAGGTGATCGGCGTGGGCGGCGGCGGCGGCAACGCCGTCAACCGCATGGTGAGCGACGGCCTGCAGGGCGTCGAATTTATCGCAATGAATACCGACCAGCAGGCTCTGGCAAAGAACCATGCTGCCACCAAGGTCCAGCTGGGCTCCAAGCTGACCAAGGGCCGCGGCGCAGGTGCTGACCCCGAGATCGGCCAGCGTGCTGCTGAGGAGAGCAAGGACGAGATCGCAAATGCCCTGAAGGGCTCGCAGATGGTTTTCATCACCGCCGGCATGGGCGGCGGCACCGGCACCGGTGCGGCTCCCGTCGTGGCAGAGGTGGCCCACGACTTGGGCATCCTGACTGTCGGCATCGTCACCAAGCCCTTCTCCTTTGAGGGCAAGCGCAAGATGGGCCTGGCAGAGCAGGGCATCGCAAACCTGCTAATGCATGTGGACAGCCTGATCGTCATCCCCAATGAGCGCCTGAAGATGATCAGCCAGGAAAAGATCACCCTGATGAATGCTTTCCAGGCAGCAGACAACGTGCTGCGTCAGGGCGTTGAGTCCATTTCCGCCCTGATCAATGTGCCTGCCTTTATCAACCTGGACTTCGCTGACGTGCGTTCCATCATGAAGGATGCCGGTTATGCTCACATGGGCGTGGGCAGCGCCAAGGGCGCAGGCAAGGCTGAGAACGCCGCCAAGGCTGCAATCTCCAGCCCGCTGCTGGAAACCAGCATCGCCGGTGCACATGGTGTCATCATCAACATCACTTCCAGCCCGGACATCGGCCTGGAGGATGTGGAGACCGCTGCAGGCCTCATCACCCAGAGCGCCCATCCCGATGCGAACATCATCTGGGGCACTGCGTTCGATGAGAACCTGTCCGATGAAATGCGCGTGACCGTGGTCGCAACTGGCTTTGACAACAAGAGCGCCAGCGACCTGCGCAACAGCATCAACAATGCAATGGGCGGCGCACAGTCCGCTCCGTCTGCTGTGTTCAGCAGCGAGACTGCAAGCCCTGCTGCTTCTGCACCGGCCGGCACCGGCGCAGCATCGTCTGCTTCCGCTGCAAAGCCCGTGGAAGAGGACAACAGCGACAATGGTTATTACGATCAGCTGATGGCGATGCTGAACAAGCGCCGCTGAGGTTGAACGACAGAGAAAACTTCGGAGATACCCGGGTTCGGGCGGAGCGGCTGCGTGACAGCTGTTCAGGCGGCGCAGCGTCCGCCCTGCGGGACAAGGCATGGAACGGAGGGTCATCATGGCGCAGGCAAGGCAGGACAGTGCATTGCGGTCGCGCTATGCCCAGTCGGCAGTGATGCAGGCTGTGGCGGGGGTGAATACCCGTACCGCCTGCGCACAGCTGGAACAGCTGGAACGCAAGCTGGCCGCAGCCCACGCCGAGATCCGCCGCTATCAGACCAAGCTCTTCGCCTGTGAGCGCGAGATGATCGCACTGCGCAAGGAGAACGCTGAACTGGAAACGGCCTGTGAGCAGGCGCGGGAAGAAGCCGCGCAGGCTGCAGCCCAGGCGGAACAGCTGCTGCAGGCCCAGGCACAGGAGATTTGTGTGCAGGAGCCCGAAACGGAACCTGCACATCCGGAAGCAGAAGAGGCTGCGCCGCAGGGATCAGAGGAAGAACCTGCCCTGCCAGAGACGCCGGAACCTGAGCAACAGGCTGCTCCTCAGCCGCCTGCCGAACCGGAATGGAAGCCTAAAACCGAGCTGGAACATCTCTCGGTGGAGCTGATAAACTGGTTTGATGAAATGATGGGCGCCTGACCGAAGCGGATAGATTTCAAAAATCATAAAAAGCTGCTGCAATGGCGTAAAAGCTGCTGCGGCAGCTTTTTTGAGTCATGCACGGCTCAGAAGGAAACAGCAAACACAGCGGACAATAAAGCGAGGAACAAGGCAAACATGGAGCCAAAACAGAAAATTCTCATCGTGGATGATTCAGAGATCAACCGTGCGCTGCTCAGGGAGAGCCTGGGAGACTGCTACGAATATCTGGAGGCGGAAAACGGCACGCGGGCGCTGGAGATCCTGCGCAAGCGCACCGACATTTCGCTGGTGCTGCTGGATCTCATCATGCCGGGAATGGACGGTTTCGACGTGCTGCGGGTCATGCGGTGCTATTCCTGGACGGAGGAGATCACGGTCATCGTCATCAGCGCCGTGGAGGACACAGAGGATATTGAGCGTGCCTATGACCTGGGCGTGGCGGATTATATCCGCCGCCCCTTTGAGCGGGTCATGGTGATGCGCCGGGTGCAGAATGTGCTGATGCTGTATGCCAAGCAGAAGCGCCTGACCCGCCTTGTGACCGAGCAGGTCTATGAAAAAGAGCACAACAGCGTGCTGATGATCAGCATCCTGAGCCATGTGGTGGAATTCCGCAACAGTGAGAGCGGCCAGCATGTGCTGCACATCCGCACCCTGACGGACCTGCTTTTGCATCAGCTGGTGCAGAAGACCGACCGCTATCAGCTGGACGAAAGCGACATTTCGCTCATCAGCACGGCGTCGGCCCTGCACGACATCGGCAAGATCATGATCCCGGACGAGATCCTGAACAAACCCGGCCGCCTGACTGAGGAAGAATATGCCATCATCAAGACCCACACCACCGAGGGCGCAAAGATCCTGAAAGACCTGAGCGCCAGCATCGGCGGGGCCGATGAGCCGCTGCTGAAGGTGGCCCACGCCATCTGCCGCTGGCACCACGAGCGCTGGGACGGCGGCGGCTACCCGGACAAGCTCAAGGGGGATGAGATCCCCATTTCGGCGCAGGTGGTGGCGCTGGCGGATGTGTAGATGCGCTGACCAGCAAGCGCTGCTACAAGCCGGCCTACACCCACGAACAGGCCATCAACATGATCCTGAACGGCGAATGCGGCACGTTCAATCCGCTGCTGATGGAATGTCTGGAAGAGTCCTCAGAGCTGCTGAACGCAGAACTGACGCGCTCGGAGTATGACCGCGGCTTCCGCCACGAGACTCACCGCCTTTCGGAAGAGATCCTGCACCGGGAAGCGCTGCCCCGGGAGGACCGCTCCCAGCGCCTGCTGGACATGGAGCGGGAGCGCACCGCATTTTATGCCGACCAGCTGGGCGGCATCCAGTTCGACTATGATCTGCTGAATGGCCGTGTGACTGTGAAGAACCGCTATGAGGACCCGGTGAACCGCACGCAGGTGCTGGATTTTGACGAAGGACAGGGCCTGCACTTCCTCTCCTGCAAAGAGCGCAAGAAGCTGATGGAGCTCATCAGCACCGCCACCCCTGAAGAGCCGGATGCAGTGTTTGAGGTGCTGGTGCCGGTGGATCAGGAATACCGCCTGCACCGCCTGACTCTGCACACCATGTGGAGCCGGACAGGCCTGCGGCGCTGCGTCAACGTGGTGGGTCAGGTGAGCGATGAGCACGAGACACTGCAGCAGCGGCAGGATCTGCTGCTGGGAAGCCTGAATGACGAAAGCCCGGAAGGCCTGATGAACCGGCTGCGGGGGCTGTTCGACATTGTGCGCCTGGTGGACCTGCCCGGCACCTGCTACATGGTGTGGAACAAATCCAACCGCTGTGAGAACTGCATCTCCGGCAAAGTGTTCGCGCGCAAGGGCTTTTTGAACAAGATCGAATTCCGGGAAGATCAGGCCTATTTTGTCATGGCCAAGTACGTTGAGGTGGGCGGCCACGGCTGCGTGCTGGAAATGGTGACCAAGCTCTCGGACGGCCGCTGGCTGGACATGGGCGGACACCGGGTGCTGCTGGACAGCGGCACGAACTTTGACCGCAGCGTTTTTGTGGATTCCCTCACCGGAGCCTATTCCTGCCGGTATTTTGAGCGCTTCCTCTCGGACGGCGAGCAGGTGGGCGGTGTGGCCATGATCGATGTGGATCACTTCAAGGAGGTCAATGACCGGTTCGGCCATCTGGTGGGTGACAAGGCCCTGCAGGCTGTGGCGAATGCGGTGCAGAAAAATCTGCGCCAGTCGGACATCCTCATCCGCTACGGCGGCGACGAATTTCTGCTGCTGATGCCGAAGATCCGGCAGAAAGATCTGGACATGGTTCTGGAACGCGTCTGGCGGGCTGTGAGCAGCGCAAAGGTGGAAAGCCACCCGGAGCTGAAGCTTTCGGCCAGCATTGGCGGCGTGTGCGATGTGCACCCGCTGACCGAAGCCATTCGTCAGGCAGATGCGAAGATGTATCAGAACAAAGCAAAGCGCAAGAGCAGAACATAAAACAGAAAAAGACCCGGACAGGGAAGGCTGCAAAGAGCACCCCTGTCCGGGTCTTTTGTCGTTTCAGCGCACCGCGCTGGTGCGGTGTTCCATGAGATAAGTGGCTTCCAGATCGGCAATGTGCAGCTTGACGGCAAGAGGATACTTGTCGTAGGCCTCCGAGATGGCAAAGCAACCGCCCCGGGCCGCATCGTCAAAGCCGCCCATGTGCCAGCGGATGGCGACGGCTTCCTCGACTTTCAGTTTCATGAACCGCTCAATGAGGAAGACGCTCTTCTCGCCGTGGCCGTAGGGGAACAGGTCCTCCACGCTGTAGCTGGGCACCCTTTCCCACTGGCCGGTCACCTCGTTTTTCACGTTGCGGGTGCCGGCCTTGTAATAGTTGGCCTTGCACAGATCGTGCAGAAGCGCACAGATGGCAAAAGTTTCCTCGCTGTCACCCTCAGTGAAAAAGGTGTCGTGCAGGGCGTGGTAAACGTTCAGGCTGTGCATGCACAGCCCGCCCTCGCAGGCACCGTGGAACCGGGTGGAAGCCGGAGCGGTGAAGAAATCCGTCTTGTGGTCCAGCCAGTCCAGCAGTTTTTCGCTGCCGGGGCGGCTGACATGCTGCTTCCAGATCTGCAAAAACTCTTCGCGGTCGCCCATGCTCACAGCGCCAAATCGTCCAGAATGCCCTTGAGGATGGCCATTTCGTCGTGGCTCAGGGAGATGCCCTTGCCCATGCGGGTGCCGTCCGGGGACCAGTCGCGGATGTCGTATTTGGGTTCACCGTCGTTCCAGCTGATGAGATTCAGCTGGCGCTCCCAGCCGCGGGGACGTTCCGAAAGCACTGCAATGCGCTGAACGACTTCATATTTGATCTCTGCCATGATGCAAAACCTGCCTTTTTCTTTGATTGCTTCCATAATAAGGGAAGCGGACGAAGATTTCAACAGGTTGAGCGAAAATAATTTGAAAAATTTTTATTTAGCCGTAGGGCGATTCTTCCCGCCAGTCCACAAGGTCCAGCACCTGGGCAGTGTCTTCGTCCGGGGCGGGATGGGCCGAGTGGGTGTGCTGGTCGGTGCTGAACAGCCCGGGGGCATAGTGGGCCATGACACTGGCCTGCACATCTCCGGCCAGAAATTCCCGGGCGTTTTTCTGATGACAGGCGGCGGGGGTGCCGTCGGTCATGGGCACGCCGTGGGGCTCACTGCCCGGGCCGGGGCGGGGCGTCTGGCCCGGAGGCACCTGAGTGCCGGGGGCTGTGGGGTCGCCGGGCGGCAGGATCTTGGACTTGTCCGGGTTATCGGGCTGTTTACCCAGCGGCGGGCTGCAGCGGGAGCAGCTGTTTTCCGGTGCAGAAGAAGCACCGGGCGGGTTCTCCATCTCGTGGCGGATGAAGGGAGTCAAGCTCATTCAAATCACCTCTGCCCATAGGATGCCCGGAAAAGGGCAGCTTATAAGGGGCAGGAGCGTTGAGGGTATTGGTGACGACTGCTCCGGCAGGATGATGCGACGCCATGTCTGAAGGTCGGGCTGGTATTAAAATCGACGATGAGTCCTGTGAGGGCTGCCCCACGCTGGTGGTCTGGCGAGCGTCAGCAGGACGGAGCAGTCGTCACCGATGCCGGGGCAGATGCCGTTCCCCTACACAACTCTGCTCGCGAAAAAAGCAATTCCGAAAAGCCCGCAGGCTTTTCGGAATTGCAAATATAAAAATAACTTTTCCGCTGAATATGGCCAAAGCGAATGCGTCGGCCATTCAAAATCGTCGCGCCCGCTTCGATGAAGTCTGCCTCTTACACCACCAGCTCCACCGTGGAGCCGCCGGTGCGGGCCTTGTGCACGATGACCTGCCGGTCGATGCGGTCTTTCAAAGCCCCCACATGGGAGATGATGCCCACCAGCCGGTCGCCTTCGGTGAGACCTGCCAGCACCCGCATGGCCTGCTCCAGCGATTCGTCGTCCAGGCTGCCGAAGCCCTCATCCAAAAAGAGGGTGTCCAGCCGGATGCCGCCTGCGGCGCTCTGTACTTCGTCCGAAAGGCCCAGTGCCAGCGCCAGCGAGGCTTTGAAGCTCTCGCCGCCGGAAAGGGTCTTCACGCTGCGGCGGGTGCCGTTGTAGTGGTCGATGACGCCGAGGTCAAGGCCGGACTGGCTGCGCTGGTTCTCGGCCCCGATGCGTTCCAGCTCGTACTGCCCGGCGGTCATCTGCATCAGCCGGGTGTTGGCGTGGCGCAGGATGCGGTCGAGATAGTTCATCTGGATGTAGGCTTCCAAGCGTATCTTCTGCTTGCTGGTCAGGGTGCCGCCTGCCGTGGCCGCAAGGGCGCTGACCCATTGCCAGCGCTGTTCCAGCTCTGCGCGGGCCTTTGCGGCGGTGCGGTATTTCTCCACGGTCTGCCGGTTGGGCAGAAGCTGGGCGGCAAACTGCTGCTCCTGCCCGCGCAGGGCGTTCCGGGCGGCGGACAGGCGGGTGAGTTCTGCCTGCAGACTTTCCAGCGGCTGAGTGGGCATGGCTTTTTCCGCTGCTGCCTGCTGACTGAGCAGGGCATCCACGGCCGCTTTCGCGGCGGCGTGAGCCTGTTCGGCCTTTTTGAGGGCGGCTTCGGCCTGCTCCATGCCGGTGCGCAGGGCGCGGCGCTGATTTTCCAGCGCGTCCAAGGCGGCCTGCGCCTGCGCCCGCTGGGGATGGGGCAGAGCATCCCGCTGGCCGGTGATCTGCTTTTCCAGTGCGTCGGCCCGGGCGGATTGTGCCGCGGCGGTGCTGTCGGCGTCGGATGCAGCCTGTTCCAGTGCCGGGCGCTGGCGGGTCTTTGCCTGCCTGTCGGCGTCCAGCTGAGCCCTGCGGGCAGTATCAGCTTCGGCCTGCCGGAGGGCGGCGGCGCACTGGGCTTGTGCAGTGCGCAGGGTGTCGGATTCCTCCGCAAGCACGGTGCTCATAAAGGCAAAGGTCAGCTTCACCGGCCCGTCCGGCGAAGTGAACCGCTCCGGCAGAAGCTCCTCGGCGTCCCGGCGAAGGGAATGGCGGGCTTCGTCTGCGGCGGCGTTGGCGCTCTGGGCGGCGGCGCTGGCGGTCTGGGCCAGTGCGTCGGCTTTGTCGGCCTCCTGTTTGGCGGCGTCTACCTGTGCCTGCGTGGGGGCAGCATGGGGCAGAAGGGCCTTTGCGGGGTGGTGGATGCTGCCGCACACCGGGCAGGGGGCACCCTCGGTCAGTTCCCGGGCCAGCAGCCCGGCCTGCGCGTCCAGAAATGCCTTGTCCAGTGCGTCCCGGCGTGCGTGGGCCTGTGCTTTTTCGCTGTCGGCGGCGCGGTAGGCTTCCTGTGCATGGCGGGCCTTCTGGGCCAGCTGCTGGCAGGCGGAAAGCCGCTGGCTCAGGGTGGAAAGGGCTGTGCTTCGCTGGGCCAGTTCTTTTTTCTGGTTCTCAAAGGTCAGCTTCCGGGTGGGGGCATCTGCCAGTGCATTCAGCTCCTGTTCGGCAGCGGCAAGTTCTGCGTCCAGCGCGGTCAGCTGGGTGCGCTTTTTCGCGGCCTGTGCCCGGGCCAGCTGGGCGGCATCGCTGGCCTGCTTTTGCTCCCGGCAGAGTTTGTCCAGCTCGTCGTAGGCCGCAAGGGCTGTCTGCGCCTGCGTGACCTGACTGGTCAGCACGTCCAGCTGGGCGGCGTCGCCTGCGTGGCGGGCACTCTCGGCACGGGCGGCTTCCAGTGCGGGAACAGCGGCGGCGAGTTCGGCCTGCTTTGCGGCCAGCTGACGGGCCAGATGCTCTGCCTGCTGAGCAGCGCCAAGCTGCTGCTGCACAGTGTCCAGCTTGGCTTCGGTGTCTTTCCGGGCAGCGGATGCAGTCTGCTGGGCCGCTTCCTGCCGGGCGAGAAGGGCTTCCAACAGAGCGAGGGCCGTTTCCGGTTCGGTCTGAGCGCTCAGCGCAGCGAGGGCTTCGGCGTCCGGGTCGTCGGGGGCATACTGGACGCCGGAGAGCAGGCTGTCCAGCTTTGCGTTCTGGGCGGTGCGCTGCTGGGCGAGGGCAGAACTTTCCAGCTGCAGACGCTCCTGCAGGCGGGCGTACCGCTGGGTGCGGAACAGCTTGCGGAAGATGCGGCTGCGCTCCTCGGTGGAAGCGTTGAGCAGCTTGGTGAACTGCCCCTGCGCGATCATGGCGATCTGGCAGAACTGGCTGTAGTCCAGCCCAATGATGTCCATGACGGCAGCGGTGACCTCTTTGGACTTAGTCACCGGCGGGCGTCCGTCCGCGTAGGTGAGGGTGGCGTCTGCCTTCTCGGTGGTGAAGCCTTCGCCACGCACCTTGGGGCGGGTGTATTCCGGGTTGCGGTGTACGGTATAGCGCTGGCCGTTGACCTCAAATTCCAGCTCCACGAAGGTGGGCGTCTTGGGGTCAGCGTATTTGCAGCGCAGCATGGCTCCCTCCCGCACGCCGCCGCTAGAATGGTCGTAGAGTGCGTATGTAATGGCGTCGAACAGGGTGGTCTTGCCTGCGCCGGTGTCGCCGGTGACAAGGTACAGACCGCCTTTGCCCAGCTTTTCCAGCTCCAGCACCGTCTCGTCCGCGTAGGGGCCAAAGGCGGAAAGGGTCAGCTTCAAAGGTCTCATGCGTCCTCACCCTCCTTCCAGATATCCTCAATGAGCTGCTGGCAGAATGCCGCCTGCTCGTCGGTCAGCGGCTGGTTGTTCTGCAATTCATAGAATGCCGCAAAATGTTCCAGAGGCGTGATGTTTTCCACCCGCTCCGGGGCCGCGACCTGCTGATTTTCCCGGGTGCGGAGATTGTCGTAATCCAGCCGCATCAGGTTCGGGTAGATGACCCGCAGCCGGGCCAGTGCGTCCGGCACGTCCTGCTCGTCGGTGAGGGTGATGTGCAGGTAGTCGTCTACGGCGGTGCCCTCGTAATTGCGGCGGTCGGTCAGCTCCATGTAACTGCCGCGCACCTCCCGCAGGTCGTGTTTCGGGGTCAGCGGGGCGGTGGTGATGGTCACTTCACCCTTGGGGCCCAGCTCCACAAAGGTGGCGCTTTTGTGCTGATTTGCTTCCGAAAAGGAATATTTCAGCGGGGGGCCGCAGTAGCGCACGGTGTCCCGGCCCGCTTTCTGAGGGCTGTGCAGATGGCCCAGCGCCACATAGTCGAAGCCGTCGAACAGGGATGCGTCCACGCTGTCCACGCCGCCCACCGAGACTTCCTCGCTTTCGCAGCAGGCGGCCCCGGCTACGAACTGGTGGGCCAGCAGCACGCTGCGGTGTTCCGGGGCCAGTTCACAGTGATTCAGCACACAGGCGAGGGCGTCGTTATAGCTCTCAATGGGCTCGTCCGGCCAGACATGCCGCACCATGGCGGGCTTCAAAAAGGGCAGCAGATACACATCCAGCGTGCCGTATTCATCCGTGAGGGGGATGGCTGCAGGTGCACCGGAGAACACCGGGCTGACGTACACCCGGCTGTGTTTCAGCAGAGCCGAGCCGAAGGCGATGCGGTCGGCGGAGTCATGGTTGCCGCTGATGGCGAACACCGGCAGTCCCCGCTCAGCCAGCTGGGTCAGAAACCAGTCCAGCAGGCGCACAGCCTCGGCGGGGGGCACGGGCTTATCGTAGAGGTCACCCGCCAGAAAAACGCCGTCCACCGGCGTATTGTCCAGCAGGGACAAGATCTCTTCCAGAATATACCGCTGGTCGTCCAGCATGGAAAACTCGCACACCCGCTTGCCGAGGTGCAGGTCGGACAGATGCAGAAAACGCAAAAGGAACACCGCCCTTTCAGGAATTTTTCTTTATTATACAGCAGGGCGGAGGTGGGGGCAAGATAAAAGCCTTCCCCCTCGGGGGAAGGTGGATTTGCGAAGCAAAGACGGATGAGGGGAAGCTGCAAGTCAGATCCCGCTTTCATCTGGACGGCATCTGAAGATAACTTCCCCTCATCAGTCGCTTACGCGCCAGCTTCCCCCGAGGGGGAAGCCTTGTGCATCTTATCTTAGAACAACTTCTCCCATGTTCCTTCGCCGACCACGCCGTCAGCAGTCAGGCCGTTGCGCCGCTGGAACCGCTGCACAGCTGCCGCCGTGGCTGCGCCGAATTTTCCGTCCGCTGTCAGCCGTTCGCCCAGAGAGTTGAGCTTCTGCTGCACCAGCCGCACTGTGCCGCCGGAAGAGCCGCTGCGCAGGGCGATGCCGGGATAGGGCACGTTCAGGCCGTGCTTGGCGGTGTAGCGGGTGTAGAGCACGTTCCAGGTGTTCGCGCCCACCTTGCCGTCAACGTTCATCTTGTTTTTCAGCTGGAACTCTTTCACAGCGTTCTCGCTGGAAACACCGAACTTGCCGTCGGCTTTCAGCTCGTCGTACCAAGTGCAGGTGTCACGCACGCCGTTGAGCCATGTCTGCACAAGGGCCACATCCGGCCCGGCAGAGCCGCGCTGAATGAGGGAATAATAAGCAGGGATTGCCATAGTGATCACACGCTCCTTTCGCCTTATGCTATGCGGCGAAAGCGCCGGGCGTTACCCCACCAGCACTGCGTCCTCCCGGCTGGCAGTGCGCTGATGCCACCAGTCCACCAGCTTCAGCCGGAGAATATAGTCCCCGCAGACGAGGTCGTTTTCCTCCGGCAGGGCGTATCCGCCGCAGGCAGAGCGGCACAGGCCCGGGTAGAGCACGCACCACCAGTTTTGCCCGCCGCCGGTGCCGATGTCGATGCGCAGAGCGTCGTACCGCCCGGCGGGAAGAGTGCCGGAGCCGTACCGCCGGGGCCCGAAGTACATATTCACCAGCCGCACCTGCACCGGGGCACGGATGCCCAGCGCCGCCAGTGCGTGCCGGGCCGTGAGCTGCAGCTCAAACAGATGCCCGGACGCCCAGCGCAGGGCATCGGCCGTGGTCTGAGCCGGGCAGGCGGCGTCCATGTAGGCGAGTACGGCGTCCCGTACATGAAGCTTGGCGCTCTGGTCGGGGATGGAGTCACTCTCGGCCCGGATGTGCAGCCGCAGAGTGTCGGCGCAGACGAGCGCCCCGGTGTCCAGCTGGGTGCGGCTCCATGAGACGGCCTGCCACATGCCGCCGAAGGCGAGGGCAAGCAGCAGGCCGAGGCAGAGCAGAGCCATCTGGCGGCGGGAAAGCGTTTTATCCATAAAAAAACAGACCCCTCTTCTGGAAATGATATCCAGAGGATGGGCCTGTTAAGGTGGATTTATTCGTTTAGTTCTTCAGTGACTGCATGGGTGCAGGCAGGCGGCCGCCGCGGTTGATGAACACCGAGGGGTCATGCTGGTTGACTGCCATGATGGGGCCATAGCCCAGCAGACCGCCGAAGTCCAGCACCTCACCGGCCTTGCGGCCAATGGCGGGGATAACACGCACGGCGGTGGTCTTGCTGTTCACCATGCCGATGGCAGCTTCGTCGGCGATCAGGGCGCTGATGACGGCCGGGGAAGTGTCGCCCGGGATGATGACCATGTCGATGCCCACGGAGCAGACGGCGGTCATGGCTTCCAGCTTTTCGATGGTCAGGCATCCGGTCTCAGCGGCATGGATCATGCCGGCGTCCTCGCTGACGGGGATGAAGGCACCGGACAGGCCGCCCACATGGTTGGAGGCCATCACGCCGCCCTTTTTCACGGCGTCGTTCAGCAGAGCCAGGCAGGCGGTGGTGCCGCAGCAGCCGCAGGTCTCAAGGCCCATTTCTTCCAGAATGTTGGCCACGCTGTCGCCCACGGCGGGGGTGGGAGCCAGCGACAGGTCAATGATGCCGGCGGGCACGCCCAGGGCCTGGGAAGCCAGATTGGCCACCAGCTGGCCCACGCGGGTGATCTTAAAGGCCGTGCGCTTGACCAGCTCTGCCACCTCGTCAATGGGGGCATCCTTGGGCAGGCGGGCCAGGGCGGCGCGCACCGCACCGGGGCCGGAAACGCCCACATGGATCTCGCAGTCCGGCTCGCCGGGGCCGTGGAATGCACCGGCCATGAAGGGGTTATCCTCCGGCGCGTTGCAGAACACCACCAGCTTTGCTGCGCCGATGCACTGACGGTCCGCCGTCAGCTCGCTGGCCTTCTTGACGGCCTCACCCATGAGCTTGATGGCGTCCATGTTCAGGCCGGCCTTGGTGGCACCGATGTTCACCGAGCTGCACACGATGTCGGTCTCGGCCAGTGCACGGGGGATGGACTCGATCAGACGGCGGTCACCGGCAGAAAAGCCCTTGTGCACGAGGGCACTGTAGCCGCCCACAAAGTTGACGCCCACCTTTTTGCCGGCGGCGTCCAGCGTCTTTGCAAAGTCCACAGGGTCAGCGTCCGGGCAGGCACCCAGCAGCATGGCGATGGGGGTCACGCTGATGCGCTTGTTGATGATGGGAATGCCGTACTCGGCGCTGATGTGCTCCACAGCGGGCACGAGGTTTGCGGCCTTGGTGGTGATCTTGTTGTAGATGTTCTCGCACGCCTTTTTCGGGTCCGGGTCGATGCAGTCCAGCAGGCTGATGCCCATGGTGACGGTGCGCACGTCCAGATTGTCCTGAGTGAACATCTCGATGGTCTCGAGGATGTCACCGGTATTAAACATACTCATAGCAGTGTTACTCCTTTGGTCAGATGGTGTGCATGGCGTCAAAGACTTCCTGACGGGTCACATTGATCTGCATGCCCATCTCGGCGGCCAGTGCGTCGCAGCGCTTGTGCAGCTCTTCGTGACTGACGTTGCACTTGGAGATGTCCACCAGCATGATCATGGCGAACATGCCCTGCAGGATGCTCTGGGTCACGTCCTCGATGTTGATGTTCAGTTCGGTGCACAGGCCGGCCACCTTTGCGACCACGCCCACGGTATCGTGACCAATGACGGTAATAAATGCTTTCATCGTTTCCACCCTCGTTTTCCTGTTGTGAATGGTGCCGCGAATGTTCCGGCACTCCCTTACCTTTCCAGTATAGCAGATTTGGCAAATTTTGAACACACTTTTTGTAAAAAAGAGCAGACAACGGCGGAAAAAGACATTCTATCAAAAAAACGGATGCAATCCCCGGCGGCTTGTGCTATACTTATAGATAATTTATTCCCAATATCTGGCTGAGAAGGAGTTAAACATCATGGAACAGCTTTTGAAGATTCTGGAAGACAATGCGCGGCTGCCCATTGAGGACATTGCCACGATGCTGAATAAATCCCCCGCCGAGGTGGCGGCAATGATCGATCTGGCCCGGGCGCAGGGCATCATCAAGGGCTACAAGACCCTCGTGGACTGGGAAAAGGCAGGTGTCAACCGTGTGGAAGCGGTCATCGAGCTGAACGTTAGCCCCAAGAAGAGCCGCGGCTTCGACGAGATCGCAGCCACCATCGCGGCCTTTGACGAGGTGGAGAGCGTGCTGCTGATGAGCGGCGGCTACGACCTGCAGCTGGTCATCAAGGGCCAGACCTTCCAGGAAATCGCACTGTTCGTGGCAAAGCGCCTGAGCCCGCTGGACGACGTGCTGTCCACCGCCACCCACTTTGTGCTGCGCACCTATAAGAAAGAGGGACGGCTCTATCAGGATGAAGAAATCGATGAAAGAGAGTGCACGGTGCTGTGATGGATTACGATAAACTGATCGCGCCTGCTGCTGAGGCCATGCGCCCCTCCGGCATCCGCAAATTTTTCGATCTGGCTGCCGAGATGCCCGAGTGCATCAGTCTGGGTGTGGGTGAGCCGGATTTCAAGACCCCGTGGGCTGTGCGCGAAGCAGGCATTGAGAGCCTGGAGCATGGCCGTACCCGCTACACCTCCAACGCGGGCCTGAAAGAGCTGCGCGCCGAGGTGGCAAAGTATCTGGAGCGCCGCATGGGCCTGCACTACGACCCGCTGCATGAAGTGCTCATCACAGTGGGCGGCAGCGAAGCTATTGATATGTGTATCCGCACGCTGGTGCAGCCCGGCGATGAGGTCATCATCCCGGAGCCGTGCTTTGTGTGCTATGAGCCCATCACCACCCTGTCCGGCGGTGTGCCGGTACATGTGGCCTGCTATCAGGAGGACGAGTTCCGCCTGAAGGCCGACGCCCTGAAAGCCGCCATCACCCCCAGGACCAAGCTGCTCATCATGCCGTTCCCAAACAACCCCACCGGCGCGGTGATGGAGCGGGAAGATCTGGAAGCCATTGCGGAAGTCCTGCGGGACACCAACGTTATGGTGCTTTCGGATGAAATCTACGCCGAGCTGAACTATGGCCTGCGGCCCCATGTGTCCATTGCCACTCTGCCCGGCATGGCAGAGCGCACCATTGTGGTCAACGGCTTCTCCAAGACCTACGCCATGACCGGCTGGCGCCTGGGCTATGCCTGCGGCCCGGCCCCCATCATCAAGATCATGACCAAAATTCATCAGAGCGCCATCATGAGCGCCCCCACCACCAGCCAGTATGCCGCCATCACTGCCCTGAAGGAGTGCGACGGCGAGATCGACCGGATGCGCGACGAGTACAACATGCGCCGCCGCCTTGTGGTGAAGTCCTTCAATGACATGGGGCTGACCTGCTTTGAGCCCCGCGGTGCGTTCTACGCATTCCCCTGCATCAAGTCTACCGGCATGAGCAGTCAGGAGTTCTGCACGAAGCTGCTGGAAGAAAAGCATGTGGCCATCATCCCGGGCGATGCCTTTGGCGCATCCGGCGAGGGCTACGCCCGTGTGTCCTATGCCTACAGTGTGGAGCACCTGACCGAGGCACTCAAGCGCATCAAGGCATTCCTGCAGGAAAACGGCATCTATCACGGAAACTGAGGAGGGAACACCGATGGCAAGGCTGAACAGCGTGACCGCTCTGGCCCCCGCAAAGCTCAATCTGGCACTGGATGTGGTGGGGCTGCTGCCCAATGGCTACCATGATCTGGACATGACCATGCAGACTATCACTCTGTATGAGCGGGTGGTGCTGTGCCGCAGCCCTTATCTGGATCTGCGTCTGCCGGGCAGCCCGGTGGCACACAATAACAAGAACACCGCCATCAAGGCAGCGCTGGCCTTTTTTGACTACACCGGCCTGCTGGCGGGCGTGGACATCACCATTTATAAGAGCACTCCGGTGCGGGCAGGCATGGCAGGCGGCAGCGCTGATGCCGCTGCTGTGCTGGTGGGCCTGAACAGGCTGTACGGTGCCCGGCTCTCCATGAGTGAGCTGTGTGCGCTGGGCGCGAAGATCGGTGCAGATGTACCTTTTGCCCTCATGGGCGGAACCTGCCGTGTGCAGGGCGTGGGCGACTTCATCAAGGCCCTGCCGCCCTGCCCGGACTGCTGGTTCACAGTGGTGATGCCGGACTACGGCGTCTCCACGCCGGAAGCCTTTGCGGCCTATGACAAGGTGGGCAGCAGTGTCCACCCGGACTGCGAAGCCCAGGAAGCTGCCGTGCGTGCCGGTGATCTGGATGCCCTGTGTGCCGCTGCTGGCAATGCACTGGAAGAGTGCAGCGGGGCCAAGGACACGGAAAAAATCAAAGCGCTGCTGAAAGAGCACGGGGCCGTCACGGCTCTGATGACCGGCAGCGGCGCGGCCGTGTTCGGCGTGTTCCGGGACGAAGCGTCTGCACATGCGGCGGCGCAGGCGGCACGGAAGCACTGGAAGCAGGTGTATCTTGCACAGCCGGATAAGGGCGGCGCAAGAGTGATTTGAATTTACCTGTTCAAGGATCATGAGATGAATAAACCTCCTTCCCGCAGGGCATACTGCCCGCAAAGGAAGGAGGTCTTTTTGTGCAGACCTTTTATAAAATCTGTCTCATTCTGATGATCGTCGGCGGTATCAACTGGGGCCTTGTGGGGCTGTTCCAGTTTGACTTTGTGGGCTGGCTGCTGGGCGGAAGCACATCCATCTGGTCCCGCATCGTGTTCACGCTGGTGGGCATCGCTGCCCTGTGCGGTATCCCGGGACTGTTTACGGACGACAATTCTTCGGGAAGCTGAAAGCAAAAAGGCACCTGCAATGCAGGTGCCTTTTTTGTAAAGTCAATTGCTGCTGCCGTCCAGATCATCCCACCCCACAAGATCGGGCAGGGTGAGTGTCTCGTCCGAACAGTGAGGGTGAGCACTTTTCTGGTCTTTGGCCATGGTGTGCACCACCTCGTGGGCAATCTCCCGGATGGCCGTGCAGTCCTCGGGTAGGTCGGTCTGGCTGCGGCCGGAGTGGGTGAACAGGATCTTGCCCTGATGGCCCACCACCAGCGTCAGGGGCAGTAGCTGCGGGGCGCTGCTGTCGTAATGATAGCCTGCATCTTTTGCGTTTTTGTAGATGCGCTGGGCGGCAAAGCTCCAACTCAGGATGCCGCGGGCCTGCTCCACGCCGAGATAGCTGTAGAGCACGCCCGGCGCATCGCAGATGAGCGGGAAGGGGAACTGGGCCCCTTTTGTGGCCTTGGCCACCATCTTGGAGGAAGAACGCACCACGCAGGCCAGCCGCACGCCGCGCAGCCGGGGCAGAGTTTCCAGATAGCGGGTGAGATACGCCTGGGTGACCGGGTGGTCAAAGCCGGGCAGAAAGATCATCACCAGCGGCTGGTCGCCCTCGCACAGCTGGTAAAAATCGACCCCGGGGGTGGTGGGGGTGTCAAAGGTGAACCGGGGAATGGAGGTCCCCACAAGATGCTCCGTCTTCATGCCGCAGTTGCACATCCTTTCCATGATTCCGATGAACTGATAATAAAAAATCCACACACTGCTTCTCTGCAAAAGGGTGCAGAGGACAGTGGTGGATGGATTGTTATAAAAAGATCCCGCCCGGTCGTCTGCGGTCAATCAAACCTACCCTTGCGGACAGGTGGGTGCCCTGTCTCCGGATTCGCGCTTCCTCATCGAGCCTTCATGGTCGACCCATGACGGGGAGGTCTGCAATCCACCGGGGAACTCCAAGCTCCCGTTGAATGATTAGTAGGATCATATAAACCGCAACAAATCGAGCCGGGCAGGAAGTCTCAGCCGGGTAATTTGTCTGGAAATGAGAGCTTACTCGATCTCGAACTCGTCGCTCAGGCGCTGCTCAAACAGCTTGCTGACTTCCAGCAGAGTCTCGTCGTCTTCCACGACGTCCAGATACTCGCCTTCGTCATCCTCACCGACGCTCAGGATCACGAGCTGGGCGTCCTCGTTGACGTCCTCTTCGTTCTCAGCATATTCCACAACAGCCAGATAATGCACGCCCTTGTGGTCCAGCGCATCGATCACTTCAAAGGTGACCTCGTTGCCGTCTTCATCCTCCAGGGTCATCAGATCAGGCTGGTATTCCTCTTCTTCAGTGTTGGGGTTCTTGATTTCGTCAGACATAGATATTGTCTCCTGTATCGTGTCATAAGGCGGGCTTTTGTGTTTGACGTCCCGCTCAGGTCTGCATATAGTGTAGCGTTTTTTTGCCTGCTCGTCAAGATGCTTTTTCGCACAGAAATTGTGTAACAAATTTTCACGCATTTGCTCTCGCACTGAGCCGCAGAATATGATATACTATCCTCTGAATCTTTTGTGCACGGCGTGCCGTGCGTTCACTATAGAGTATGGAGCGGGGGCGGAAATCATGCATAAAAAAAGATGGGCGGCGCTGATCGTGGCTGCAGCACTGGTGCTGGCGGGCTGCAGCTTTGGCGGCATCGGCGGGGGCGGCGGCAGCTCGGCCCAGAAGATCGACCGCCCGGCGGTGGAGTCGGCAGAGCTGCAGTTCACCCATCCGGCGGCGGGGGACACCATCGCGGTGTTCGACACCTCGGCGGGTACCTTCAAGGCGGTGCTCTTCCCGGATGAAGCGCCGCAGGCTTACGATAATTTCACCGGCCTTGTGCAGGCGGGCTATTACAACGGGCTGACTGTCTCCCGTGTGGAGAGCGGCTTCGTGGTGGAGGCCGGGCAGGGCACCGACGGCAAAGGCGCCACCATCTGGAACGGGAACCGCTACCCGGTGGAGACCACCGACAAATTGCACCACTATTCCGGGGCTCTGTGCATGGGCGTGGATGCTTCCGGCGACTGCGCCAGCGTGTTCTATGTGATGCAGACCCTGCCGGGTGACCAGTCGGTGACACAGGAACTGGTGGACCAGATGAACAATGCCGGTTACCGTGCCGAGGTGGTCAGTGCCTACCAGACCGCCGGCGGTGCACCGTATCTCGACTACACCGACACAGTGTTCGGGCAGGTGTATGAAGGCATGGACGTGGTGGACACCATCGGCCAGACCGGCGTGGATGAAAACCAAAAACCTACCGAGGATATCACCATCAACAGCGTGACGATCGAAACTTACCAGTAAACAGCAAAGCACCCGCAGTGTGAAAACTGCGGGTGCTTTTTAACGTCCTCCCCTTCTCGTGTAGGGAACGCATTTATGCGTTCCGTCTGCTTCCCGGCAGATGCATCTAACCCGCGGAACGGATAAATCCGTTCCCTACGGAATACTGGCAGGACGGCGGGGAGAAAGTTCCCCGATGGCCTGCCATAAAAGATGCCGCTGACCGTTACGACCCCTCCCGTGAAAAAGGGGCTGTTGCAAAATAAAAATGCGATAGCAATTTGCACAAAAAATAGCGCAAAAACAGAAACCCGGAACCCTTTTTGAGCCACTTTGGCCCTGAAAAGGTTCCGGGTTTTGTGCATGATTTTTTCAGCGAGCCATTTTGCAACAGCCCCAAATATAAAAATAAAATTTCCGCTGAACATATCCAGAGCGAAGCGGAGGATATTTAAATCAAATCTCCCCCGGATGCTCTTTCCGCCACGCCAGATAATCGTCCAGGATCACCGTGGCACTCACGGAATCCAGAATTTCCTTGCGCTTTGAGCCGAATGTTCCGCTCTCGTCCAGAATGTCGGCGGCGGCGCAGGTGGTCTGCCGCTCGTCCCACATGCGCACCGGCAGGCCGCTCCAGATCTCCACGGTCTTTGCCAGTTTGCGGCTCTTGGCGGCGCGTTCGCCCTCGGTGCCGTCCATGTTCAGCGGCAGGCCGATGACAATGAGCTCGGCTTCGATCTCCTTGGCCACCTCGCACACCCGGGCGGCCACCTTGTTGCGGGCCTTGAGGGTGATCTGCGGCGTGATGGCCGTGGTCAGAAACTCGGTGCGGTCACAGGTGGCAAGGCCGGTGCGGCTGTCGCCGTAGTCAACAGCTAGAATTTTCATACAGGTTTCCTCTCTTGTGTGGAAAAGTTGTTTTGCTAAAGTGTACCACAAGCGGACGGCCGATGCAAAGAAAACGGGTGGTTTTGCCGCAGTTTTCGTGTTACAATAAGCACAAATGATTCTCTGGGAGGAACACAGAATGCTCAAACTGGTTTTAGGCGGCTCCGGCAGCGGCAAAACGACCCTGCTTTATTCCCGCATCCGCGCCCGGGCGGAAAAGGGTGAGCGCAGCATTCTGCTGGTGCCGGAACAGTTCACTTCCAGCACCGAGGGCCGCATCTATCGGGAACTGGGCGATGCTTTGTCCGGCATGGTGGAAAGCTTTTCCTTCACGAGTCTGGCGGAACACATCCTTGCTGCAGAGGGCGGCGCAGCGGTGCAGACCCTTTCCGACGCAGGCCGCGCCGTGCTGGTGCGCCGCGCGCTGGAAGAACTGCAGGACAATGTGCATTACTATTACCGCCACCGCCGCAGCGCCGCCTTCTGCCAGATGGCGGCTGAGACCATCGACGAGCTGAAAAGCGCCGGGCTTTCCGGCACCCAGTTGGCGGAACTTGCTCAGGACTGTGGCCCGGAGAGTGGCAAGCTGAGCGAACTGGCGCTGATCTTTCAGGGCTATGAGACACTGCTTTCCGGCACCGGCATGGACCCCGCAGACCGGCTGGAACTGGCGGCAGACCGGCTGGAAGCTGCCCTCGCCCGGGGTGAGCTGCCGGAATTCCTGCGGGAGCGGGAAGTGTTCATTGACGAGTTCGACACCTTCAATGCCCCCAAAAAGCGGCTGATGGGGGCCATGCTGGCGGCTCTGCCCACCGTGACCGTGGCGCTGTGCGACGACGGCACGCCCATGATCCCCGGGGACACCGGGCTGTTTTCCGGCGCAAAGCAGGTGGCGGCACAGCTGCGCCAGCTGGCCCGCAAAAACGGGGCTGAGGTCTGTGCGCCGGAACTGCTGCGCCGCGACCTGCGCCATAAAGACGCCCTCGGCCTTGCAGCTGTGACGGAGCTGCTGGAAAATGGCACCTGTGACCTGCCGCCGGAAGCGCCGGAGATCCGGCTTTTTGCTGCTGCCAGCCGGGAAGAAGAAGCACGCTGCACCGCTGCCGCCATCCGCCGCCTGATGCGGCAGGGCGTGCGCTGCGGAAAAATTGCAGTGGTCTGCCGCAATATCCCGGATTACCGCGCGGCCATCCGGTACGAGTTCCGTATGGCGGAGATCCCGCTCTACTGCGATGAGCCCACCACGCCGGAGTTCAGCGCCCCGGCCACGGTGGTGCGGGCTCTGCTGGCCCTTCTGCGCGGTGCGGATCTCACCGAGAACCTCACCGTCCTTGCCAAGACCGGCCTGTGCAGCCTGACCGAACCGCAGGTCTGCGCACTGGAAAACTATGCCTACACCTGGTCGCCCAACGCGGCGGCATGGCGGGCAGAATTTGAAAAAAGCCCCAAAGGCTTCGGCGAAGCAGAACTAACCGAAGAAGACGAAAAAACGCTGGCCGACGCCGAAACGGCCCGCCTGCTGCTTGTGACCGCTGTGGACGAACTGCGCGGAAAGGTGCGGGGCGGCAACGCGGAGCAGATCAGCCGGGAAATCTATTTCTGCCTGAAAAAGCTGGGGGCAGAGGAACAGCAGGCCGCGCAGGTGGAGGCCATCCGCGCGGCCCGGGGCATCCCGGCGGCGGAGGAAGCGGCCCGCGAGTGGAACGTGGTGATGCAGCTGCTGGACGAAATGGCCCACCTACTGGGCAGCCAGGGCGTCACCATTCAGGAATACGAAGAGCTGTTCAACCTTCTGCTGCGGTCGTCCGACCTCGGCCACATCCCCCAGACACTGGACGCTGTGGTGCTGGCCAGCGCAGGCAAAATGCGTCTGGACGCGCCGGATTATGTGTTTGTGCTGGGGCTTTCAGAGGGCGAATTCCCCTGTGCGCCGTCCGAGACAGGCCTGCTGACCCATGCAGACCGCGACGCCCTGATGGCAAAGCAGATCGACCTGCCGGACTGTTTCGAGAACCGCGTGGTGCGCGAGCAGGTCTGCTTTTATAAGGCACTGACCGCCCCGTCCAAGGGTCTGTGGCTCAGCTGGCCGAAAGGGCAGGGTCAGACTCTTTGCGCGGCGCTGGAGCCCATCGTGGAAAACCTGCGCCCGGCAGCACCGGAGCTGGAGCTTTCCGACCTTGCGGCAACGCCTGCCGACGGTCTGGACACGCTGGGCGGCGGCTGGCCGCTCAACGAGACTGAACGCGCCAGCCTGACCGAGGCTCTGCACACCCCGCAGGGAGAAGAGCCCCGGGGGTTTGCCCTGCTGCACCGCATGGAGCAGAACCTGCCCCGTCAGGTGAACGACCTGCCCGCGCTGGAAAGCCTGCTGGGGCACCGGCTGCGCATTTCGCCCAGCCAGCTGGAAAAGTATTACACCTGCCGCTATGGCTATTTCCTGCAGTATGTGCTGGGCCTGAAGCCCCGCAGGCGGGCAGAGCTGTCCGCCGACCAGAGCGGCACCCTGATGCATTGGGTGCTGCAGATGGCGCTGGACCCGAACCCCGGGGCAGACAACCCCTGCGGCGGGCTGGCCCCGTTCCTGGAACTGGACGACGAAGCCATGGCGAACCTCGCCAGTCTGCTGGTGGATGAATATGCAAAACGTTATCTGCCCGAGGACACCGCCCGGTTCGCCTATCTTCTGTCCCGCCTGAAAAAAAGCATGGCCAGCCTTTTGTGCTACCTGCGGGACGAGCAGAAGCAGTCCCAGTTCCACCCGGCGGCCTGTGAGCTGCGCATCGGCAGCGGCGAGGATGCTGTGCCCGGCCAGCTGTATCACCTTTCAGACGGACGCACGGTGCAGCTGGTGGGCACCGTGGACCGTGCCGACGAGTGGGTGGAAGCAGACGGAACCCGCTGGGTGCGGGTGGTGGACTATAAGACCGGCACCAAGAAGCTGAACCTGAAAGAGGTCTACTGCGGGCTGGACTGCCAGATGCTTTTGTATCTGTTCAGCCTGACACGGGATAAAAGCGGGCGCTTCACCGGCGCAGAACCTGCAGGCGTTCTGTATCTGCTGGCCGACCCGGCCCCGAAGACCACCAGCCGCCAGCAGGCAGAGCACGGCGTGGAATACCAGCTGGACGGCCTTGTGCGGGACGAGCAGAAGGTGTTTGACGCCATGGACGCCGACGAGACGGGCCGCTATCTGCCTTTCGGCTACCGGGACGGCAAGCCCAGCCCCAACCAGAAGGACAAGCGCGCGGACATCGCCAAGCTGAACCGCATCCAGCTGCACTTAGATGACCTGGTCACCCAGATGGGCCGTCAGCTTTACGACGGCCGCATCGACGCCGAACCGCTGGTGGCGGGTTCGAACAAAAATCCCTGTGTCTGGTGCGACTATAGTTTCATCTGCTGCCACGAGACCGGAATCGGTGAGCGGGCGCTGGACGCCCCGCCCAAACCCTTTGAACCGGAAGAGCCGAAAGACGACGGAAAGGAGAGTGAGCAGGCATGAGCGAACCGAAATGGACCCCGGCCCAGCGCGCCGCCATCGACGACAGGGGCGGTGCGCTGCTGGTGAGCGCAGCGGCGGGCAGCGGCAAAACGGCTGTACTGACCGAACGTGCTGTGCAGCTCATCACCGACCCGGAACACCCGGTGGATGCGGACAAACTGCTCATCGTCACCTTCACCAATGCGGCGGCGGCAGAGTTGCGGGCCCGCATCGGGCAGGCACTGCTCAAGCGCAGCCAGCAGGAGCCCGGCAATACGGCTCTGCGCCGCCAGCGGATGCTGCTGCAGCGGGCATCTATCTGCACCATTGACGCATTCTGTCTTGACCTGCTGCACAAGCATTTTCAGGCGCTGGATATCCCGCCGGACTTCACCCCGGCAGACCCCGGCAGCGTGGAAGTGCAGCGGGAATCAGCCCTTTCTGAAACGCTGGAAAACGCCTACCAAGACCCGGACTTCTGCGCCTTTGCCGATCTTTACGGCAAGGGCCGCACCGACAAGGCCGCAGGAGAGACCATCCTGCATGTGTATGATTTTCTGCGGGCCATGCCGGACTATGACCGGAAACTGGACGAATTTCTGGCCCCGTGGCAGCGGGAGAACGGTTTTGATGCCACCTGCTGGTATGACCTACTTCTGGCGGAGGCAGCCCGCTGCGCGAAAGCGGCCCGGGAACTGTTGACGGCAGCGCTGGCAGACTGCAAAGATGATTTCGCCCTTGCTCAGGTGCAGGCGGAGGAAAAAGGCAAGACTGCTGCTTCCAAAGCCAAGGCCGTGGCGGGAGTGAATGATAAATTCGCAGAGCCCCTCTCCCGGTTGGAAAGCGCCGCCGCCCTGCTGGGTGAGGTGGAGCGGCTGGCCGCAGCCGGGCAGTGGACGCCCCTTTACGACAAGCTGACGCCCTATGTGCTGGGCATGGAGGAGATGCCCGGGCTGAAGGGCATGAAAAAGCGGCTGACCGGCGACCACAAAGCTGCTGTGCGCACCCGTGCAGATGAAGCCGCCGCGCTGTTTGAGCAGATCACAGAGCTGATCTCCTGCAGCGAGGAAGAAGCCGAAGCAGACCGCAAAGCGGCTCTGCCCCGGCTGCGGGCGCTGTTTGACGCGGTGCGGGACTTCGACGCCCGGTTCTCCGCCAAAAAGAAAGAGCGCAGGCTGCTGGAATTCAGTGACTTTGAGCATCAGGCCCTGCGGCTCCTGCGCAGCCCGGACGGCACCCCCACGGAGCTGTGCCAGAGCATCCGGCAGAACTATGCCGCCGTCATGGTGGACGAATATCAGGACACGAATGCCCTGCAGGATGCACTTTACCGCTGCCTTGCGTCACCGGCGGGGGATAACCTCTTCCTTGTGGGCGATTTGAAGCAGAGCATCTACCGCTTCCGTCAGGCTGACCCCAGCATCTTCCGGGAAAAGCTGAACACCTGGGTGCCGCTTCCCGGCGGTGTGGCGCGTCCCCGCCCGGAGGAAGGCACCCCGGGCACGGACGCCCTGCTGGCGCTGGACGCGAACTTCCGTTCTGCCCCGCAGGTGGTGGCAG
Source organism: Barnesiella intestinihominis (assembly GCA_963656875.1). GTDB lineage: Bacteria > Bacillota > Clostridia > Oscillospirales > Ruminococcaceae > Faecalibacterium. The sequence continues at coordinate 37,613 of CAVKKE010000005.1, forward strand.
GCATCAACTTCATTTTTGAGCAGCTCATGACGCCCCAGCTGGGCGATACGGCCTACGGCGACGGCCAGCGGCTGGTGTGCGGTGCGCCCGGGGACTATGCGGGCAGTGTGGAAGCACACTTCCTGCCGGATGACACTGCTGAGACCGACGCAGCGTGGATCGCTGACCGCATCGAAGAACTGGTGCAGAGCGGCGAACCGGTGCGAGACGGCAGTTCCACCCGCCCGGTGCAATATGAAGACTGCTGCATCCTGCTGGCAGCGCGCGGCGACTTCCTTGCCTATGAGGAAGCGCTCACGGCCCGGGGCATCCCGGTGTATGCGGATGCCCGCGAAAACCTGATGGAAGCGGCCCATATCCGGCCTCTGATCTCCCTTTTGAAGGTCATCGACAACCCGGCGCAGGACATTTACCTTGCAGCAGCCATGCTGGGGCCTATGTTCGGCTTCACGGACGATGACCTTGTGCGCCTGCGTGCCCGGAGCGGGCAGACAAAGCCCGGCGAAAAGCACAGCCGCATGAGCCTGTACGGTGCAGTGCTGCAGGCTGTGCAGAGTGAGGATGAAACACCTTTCACGCAAAAAGTGAAAGCTTTTTATGACAGGCTGACCGAGCTGCGTCGCATGGCCCGCAGCGCCCCGGCAGAGCAGCTGATGGAGGAAATCTTCGTCTCCACAGGCTATCTGGCAGCGCTGGGTGCCATGGAAAACGGTGCCCGCCGCCGGGAGGATGCCCGGCGGTTCGCGTCCTTCTGCGCGGCGTCCGGAGCAAACGGCATCTCGGCGCTGGTGCGGGCCATCGACGCGGCGGCACAGGCGGGTTCCACCGGTCAGGACACGGTTCCCGGCGGCTCCCGCCCGGGCTGTGTCACCATCATGACCATCCACCGCTCCAAGGGCCTGCAGTTCCCAGTGGTGTTCGTGGCGGACACGGCCCGCAGCTTCAACCTGACCGACACCCGCAAACCGGTGCTGCTTCACCGGGAATACGGCGCGGGCCTGCGGCTGCGGCCGGAGCAGGGCGAAAGCATGTATAAGACTGCCGCCTATGCCGCGCTTGCCAATGTCCACGCGCAGGAAACGCGCAGTGAGCAGATGCGCCTTTTATATGTGGCGCTGACCCGCGCACAGGACAAACTGATCCTCACGGTGCCGCTGGGTGTCACCAAGACCGGAAATCCCTTTGCCAAAGCTGCGGCGTTCCTCGCGGCCGGAGCAGGGGAAACACTGCACCAACAGGCCGGCAGCTTTGCCGACTGGCTGAGGGCTGCGCTGCTGGTGCACCCCTTCGGCGGGCCGCTGCGGCGGCAGGCGGGAGATCTGGAACTGCCCTTCGTGTTCACGGAAAGCGAGATCGCCGTCACGGTGCAGGAAGCTCAGCCGGAGCCGGAAGCACCCGAACAGGAGCCAGAGCAGCCTGAAACTGCCCCGGCAGACCCGGCGCTGGTGGAACAGCTGCGGGAGGGCTTTGCGTGGCAGTACCCGGCGGCAAAACTGGCAGAGGTGCCCGCCAAGGTCAGCGTCACCAGCATCGTGCACAAGGCGGAGCAGACCACGCTGGAACGGCCCGCTTTCCTCTCCAAAGACGGCCTGACCGCCGCCGAGATGGGCACGGCCCTGCACGCCTTTCTGGAACACGCGGACTTCGCCGCTCTCGCTGCCGCAAAGGCGGCAGACACGCTGGACGAGGCCATCCTCACGGAGCGCCAGCGGCAGGTGGAAACTCAGCTGGTGGCTCCGGAGATCGCGGAAAAGCTCAATGTGAGCCGCATCCGTCGCTTTGCCGAGAGCGAAGCCTTTGCGAAGATCTGCGCTGCAGATGAAGTGCTGCGGGAGCTGGCATTCATCACGGCCCTGCCCGCTTCGGCAGTGCTGACCGCACAGGGAGCCCCAGTGCAGGAAGCCGCCGCCGTGCAGGATGAACAGGTGCTGGTGCAGGGCATCGCAGACCTTGTGCTGGTGTTTCCGGATCATCTGGAACTGCTGGACTACAAAACCGACCGCCGGAAGACGGAAGCGGACTTCCTGCGGGCCTACCGCTCTCAGCTGAACCTTTATGCCCTTGCCATCGACAAGCGCTTCGCACCGAGGAAAGTGACCTACAAGGGTATCTACTCGCTGGAACTGGGGAAGCTGATCGAAGCGTGAGGAAACCGAAAAAGCCTTCCCTTTACGGAAATAGGCTTCCCCCTCGGGGGAAGCTGTCACCGAAGGTGACTGATGAGGGGGAGTTATCTTCTGAACCGGCTTCCCTCAGACAGAATCTGACCACGACTGCCCCTCATCCGTCTGCGCCCTTCGGTCGCATCCACCTTCCCCCGAGGGGGAAGGCTTCAGTGCAGCCGGAAAGTTGACCGTATTGCCAAAGGCTCCCTCCTTGAGGGAGCTGGCGCACGAAGTGCGACTGAAGGAGTCAATTCATATTTTTCTCCCAAAACGCATAAAAAGTGCTTGACAGCGCTTTTCCTGTGTGGTAAAATAACTGGGTAAAGAAAGCAGCTACGGCCTGTGCCGCGCTCGCCTTGTGGGGTCGGAATCCCCGGGCTATACCTGAAGGCAGTTCTTTTTGAGAGAACTGCGGCTTTGAGTGAATCGTGCGCGGCTGTCCTGAAAATGGGCGGCCGCGTTTTCTATGCTAAATATTGCAACACTATGGATTTTGTTTGGAGGTGCATTCATTATCGCTACCGCTGGAAAGTCGAAGGAACTGGAGATCAACGGTCAGATCCGTGACCGTGAGGTCCGTCTGATCGGTGCAGACGGCGAGCAGAAGGGCGTTGTGTCCATTCAGGTGGCCATGCGCGCTGCTGAAGATGCCGGGCTGGATCTGGTGAAGATCGCACCGCAGGCTGTTCCGCCTGTATGCAAAGTGCTGGATTACGGCAAGTACCGTTTTGAACAGCAGAAGAAGGAGAAGGAAGCCAAGAAGAACCAAAAGGTGGTCGAAGTCAAGGAGACCCGCCTTTCGCTCAACATTGACACCAACGACTTCAACACCAAGCTGAACCAGACTGCCAAGTTCCTGGCAGCCGGGCACAAGGTGAAGGTTTCGATCCGTTTCCGCGGCCGTGAGATGGCGCACAGTGCTCTGGGTGCCGATGTGCTCAAGCGCTTTGCCGAGGCTCTGCCGCAGGCAAGCATGGATAAGCAGCCGGTGCTCGAGGGACGTACGATGTCCATTCTGCTGATCCCGAAACCCAATAAGGACTAATTTTAGGAGGATACTAAAATGGCTAAGATGAAACTGAAGACGCACTCCGGCGCTAAGAAGCGCTTTAAGCTGACCAAGAACGGCAAGATCAAGCGCGGCCACGCATTCCGCAGCCACA
>CAVKKE010000006.1:0-39512 GCA_963656875.1 Barnesiella intestinihominis
GCGGGGAGTTTCCAAAGCAAATGATCCGCTGGGGTGGGACCCTGTTGCCCGTAGGGCAATAGGGCGGACGATGGAATGGCCTGCAACAATAGCGACTGCGGCCAGTGGCCGATGCAAAGAGCTATTGTTGGGGCAGCGGTCAGCAAGATGCGAACGGCAGCGAAGCAGATGCTGGGTGCCGCAACCCGTTTGCATTTGCGTAGGAACTACCCACCGTCCTGCCATCAAAGAAGTTGTTTCTCTCCACGGCCCTTCCCGTGAAAAAGCAAAGGGGCTGTTGCAAAATAAAAATGCGATAGCAATTTGCACAAAAAATAGCGCAAAAACAGAAACCCGGAACCCTTTTTGAGCCACTTTGGCCCTGAAAAGGTTCCGGGTTTTGTGCATGATTTTTTCAGCGAGCCATTTTGCAACAGCCCCTTTGCAAATTATAAAATAATTATTTCCTCTGCTATTGCCAAAGCGAACGCGTCGGCAATTCCAAATCGTCAGTTTTCTTTTGTCAGCAGCTTTTTATAAGTCATATCCATCCCGATTGCCCCCAGCGGAGCCGTGATCAGGATCGCCAGCACCGCCACCGAAAGCACGATCTGCCCGCAGGGCAGGCCCATTGCCAGCGGCACTGAGCCAATGGCCGCCTGCACCGTGGCCTTGGGCAGATAGGCGATCACACAGAAAATCCGCTCCTTTTTGTTCAGCGCCGTGCCCGCCATGCACAGGCAGACGCCGCAGGCACGGAACACCAGCGCCAGCAAAATCATTGCCACTGCCGGGATGCCTGCTGCCAGCGTATAACGGATGTCCACCGCTGCGCCCACCAGCACGAACAAGATCACCTCTGCTGCCAGCCACAGCTTGCCGAATTTTTCAGAGAGACGCCCCGACACACTGGGCACACAGCGCATTTTGAGCACGCAGGCCATGCTCACTACAGCCAGCAGACCGGACACCGACACCAGCCCCTTGAGCCAGGTTTCAATGGACATGAGCAGGAACGCCGAGCCCAGCACAATGATGACCTTCATGCTGTTGCGCACGGTGTGCTTCCGGGCGTAGGCCGTCTCGAAGAACCAGCTCAGCACAAAGCCCGCCGCGGCACCCAGCACGACGCCAAGCACAATGGACACCGGGATGTTCACAAAGTCCATCACATGGACGCTTCCGCCCTGCGCCATGCTGGTGAAGGTGGAAAACAGCACAATGACAAAGATATCATCACAGGAAGCACCCGCCAGGATCATCTGCGGGATGCTCTTTGCTGTGCCATATTTTTCATCCATCAGCTGCACCATGCGGGGAATGACCACCGCTGGGGACACTGCACCCAGCACGGCTCCCATCACGGCAGCTTCGACGCGGGTGATGCCCAGAATGTGCGGTGCGAACAGGATAAACGCCAGAATTTCGCAGCTGGCCGGCACACAGGACATCATCACGGCCGGACGGCCCACCTTTTTCAGGTCAGCGAGGTTCAGTGAAAGCCCGGCCTTGATCAGGATGATGATGAGCGCCATCTGCCGCAGTTCAGAGGAGATGGACAGGATGGACTGGTCCAGCCAGTTCAACACATAAGGGCCCAGCAGAATGCCGGTGACCAGCATGCCAATAATGCGCGGCAGACGAACCTGCTGGCAGAGCGCCGCCATGGCAAGCCCCACCAGAAAAACGAGTGCAAGGGATGTCAACATAGTTCCTCCGTTTCTTCGCAGAAAGCAAACAAAAAAGCTGGTGCCCCCTGCGATTTCAAAAATCACAGAAGTCATCAGCTTGAAAATCAGCGGTTCAGGGGGTGTCCCCTTGGGAGAACTTCATTCCCGAGATGATTATAGCAGGTTTTCGGGAATTTGCAAGAGTACGATTTAGAATTGTCTCCGCTTCGCTCTGACAATAATAGCGGAAATCTTATTTATAATTTTGTAAATTGGAAAAATCTGCAGATTTTTCCAATTTACTTTTTCGCGGGAAGGGCCGTAACGGTAAACTGCATATGCTGCTGTCGCCTTACGGCGTCGCGCAGCGACTTTCAATCGGCGGAACACAAAAAAGCGATTAAGAGATCTTCACGCCGAATAGGCGGGAATCTCCAGCTTTTTTGTGTGCAGCCTACTTCTTTAGGGTTACTAGGGGCGAGCAGCCCCTAGTTCGTGCCTCCCGCGCTTCGAAAGTAGCGGGCGCTTTTCTGGTTCTCTTTTGTGCGTGCAAAAGAGAACATATCCGTCGGAGAGCAATTTTATAAAAGCCATAGGACCTTCCCCACACGCCCACTCTCTGCACGGGAAACATCTTATTGTTTGCATCCGCCCCTTCTCCGTGCTACAATGGCTATACTACTTTGCAAAGGAGCTGACGCCATGCCTGCCGAAAACCACACCACCCTGACACCCGACACCCCGGTGCGCTACCTGAAGGGCGTCGGCCCCAAAACCGCCGAGCGGTTCGAGAAGCTGGGCATCGTGACGCTGGCTGACCTTTTGTGCCACTATCCCCGGAAGTATATCGACTTTACCAAGCCCTATTCCATCGCCGAGGCCCCCACCGATGTGGAGTGTGTGGTCAAGGCCGAAGTGTTCGCCAAACCCGGCGGGCGCATCCTGCCGGGCGGGCGGCGGATGGAGCGCATCACCGCTGGGGACGATGTGTCCAGCCTGGAGATCACATGGTTCAATAATCCCTACGCCGCCCAGAAGCTGGAACTGGGGCAGGAATACTATTTTCAGGGCATCGTCACCGGCGGGATGCTGCGCCGCCAGATGGTGAACCCACAGGTGCGCACCGCCGAGCAGATCAAAGCTGCTCCCTTTGAAGCCGTTTACCCCCAGACCGAGGGCCTGACCAGCAATGCCATCGCCAAGTGCGTGCGCCAGCTGCTGCCCCACGCGGAGCTTCTGCCCGATCCTCTTCCTCCGGAGATGCTGAAAAAATACCGTCTGCTCTCCAAGGCGGACGCCGTGCGGACCATCCACTGCCCTGCCACCGAAGAGGAAGCCTATGCCGCCCGGCGGCGGCTCATCTACGAAGAGCTTCTGGTTCTGCAGCTGGGCATCGGCCGCATGAAGAACCGGGGTGCTGCTTCCACCGGGGCACCCATGCGGCAGGCCGACCCCACCCCTTTCTGGGACAGTCTGCCCTTCTCCCCCACCGGTGCCCAGCGCCGGGCCGTGAGCGAAATTCTGGCCGACATGGCGGGCGAGACTTCCATGAACCGCCTTTTGCAGGGCGATGTGGGCAGCGGCAAGACCCTTGTGGCCGCCGCCGCCATCTGGGCCTGCATCCGGGCAGGATATCAGGCCGCGCTGCTGGCCCCCACCGAGATCCTTGCCGCCCAGCACGCGGAGGGCCTGAACAAGATGCTGGCCCCCTTCGGGATGCGGGTGGCCCTGCTGACCGGCGGCATGAAGGCCGCCGCCAAGCGCACCACCCTCGCCGCCATCCGGGACGATCAGGCTGACCTTGTGGTGGGCACACACGCCATCCTCAGCGAGGGTGTGGAGTTCGCCCGGCTGGGGCTGGCCGTCATCGACGAACAGCACCGTTTCGGCGTGCGTCAGCGCGGTATGCTGGCGGAAAAAGCCGCGAACCCGCACCTGCTGGTCATGAGCGCCACGCCCATTCCCCGCACGCTGGGCCTGCTGATCTACGGCGACCTGGACATCTCCATTCTGGACGAGCTGCCCCCGGGCCGCACTCCGGTGAAGACCCGGTGCATCACCGGCAAAAAGAGGCATGACCTCTATCATTTCCTCGATCAGGAGATCGGACGCGGGCGGCAGGTGTATCTGGTCTGCCCCGCCATCGAGGACACCCCGGACGGCGGGTTGAATGCAGTCAAGACCTACTATGAAGATGTGGCCAAGGCCCTTCTGCCCGACCGCCGGGTGGGCCTGATGCACGGCAAACTGAAACCCAAAGAAAAAGCTGCCGTCATGGAAGACTTCAAAGCAGGGCGGTTGGACGCACTGGTGTCCACCACCGTTATCGAGGTGGGCGTGGATGTGCCCAACGCCAGCGTCATGGTCATTGAGAACGCGGAACGCTACGGTCTGAGCGCCCTGCACCAGCTGCGCGGCCGCGTGGGACGCGGCGCAGCGGAGAGCTGGTGCTTCCTCGTCAGCGACAACCAGAGTGAAACTGTCCAAAAACGACTGAAGTTTTTGTGCAGCACCACGGACGGCTTTGCGGTGGCTCAGTACGACCTTGAGACGCGCGGCCCCGGTGACTTCTTCGGGAGCCGTCAGCACGGCCTGCCCACGCTGCAGATCGCAGACCTGATGAACGACACCCGCACCCTTCACGCCGCCCAGAATGAAGCCGCTGCCATGCTGGCGGACGACCCGCTTCTGGCAAAGCCGGAACATGCTCTGCTGGAACAGCAGGTGCAGCAGATGTTCGACAAAGCCGGGGCGATGAATTGAGCTGCTATTTTGAATGCCCTCCGCTGGCGCTCTGAGCATTTTCAGCGGAAAATTTATTTTTGATATTGGGGCTGTTGCAAAATGGCTCGCTGAAAAAATTATGCACAAAACCCGGAACCTTTTCAGGGCCAAAGTGGCTCAAAAAGGGTTCCGGGTTTCTGTTTTTGCGCTATTTTTTGTGCAAATTGCTATCGCATTTTTATTTTGCAACAGCCCCTTTTTCACGGGAGGGGTCCTAACAGTCAGCGGCATCTGCCTGCGCTGGACTCTTTCAGTCTCGCCCACAAAAAACAAAAGCACATGCATCACGCTGCAAGAAGGCTGGGATGCATGTGCTTTTTGTTATATTATTTTCGCCACTTTGCGTGCCGGTCACCCATGCAGACGACATCGCAGAAAACGCAGCGGCTCTTGGTGGAGAGCTGCACGTCCTTGTGGTAGCAGCCGAAGAACCACTTTTCATAGGTCAGCTTCAACAGAATTTTGTCCAGAAAACTGTGCAGCTGGTTGGTCTCGCCACTGGCAAGAGCGGTAAAATCAAGGAATCTGCTTGGGGCGTCGTGGGTCAGCACATAATCCACTTTGTAATCACACGCCGCCAGATTCTCTTCGCAGAACGCATATTCCTCGTCCGAGGGCATCTCTTCCTTCCACCAGTTGATGCCGGGCTCCCGGTCTTCTTTGTCCTGGCTTTCCGCTCCGCCGAAGCAGAGGTACTTTTTATCTTCCAGTTCCAACACGCTGCCGCGGCAGACGTGGTACACATTGCCGCCCAAGGCCTGCACCTTTCCACCGAACTTTTCTTCTGTGGGATACTGCTTCAGCCGGTCATAGTTTTCGTGGCTGCCATCCAGAAACAGCAGCGTATAGGGGCGCTTGCGCAGCCAGTCCAGTTTTTTCTGCTCTTCCTTGCTGCCGTCCCACACAAAGCCGAAGTCACCCAGCACCACCACGGTGTCCCGCCTGCCAAGCCAGCGCAGCTTTCCGTGCTTGAAGCGGTCAATGTCGCCGTGGGTGTCGCCTGTCAGATATACCATTTCCGTCCTCCCTGCCCGGGTGTGAAAGCTGCGTGAATCGGCGCAAAAAGCCTTGCCACACCCCGCCAAACCTGTTATTATAAAGAGTACAGCACTGTGCTGTGATCTCAGACTTTCCCGGCGGGCCGCATTTCCGGCAGCACCGCCTGTTGTTTTATATTATCGCTTTTTAAAGGAATTGTCCACATGAAACGTATTTTTGCACTGGTTTTGTCCTTCGCAGTTCTGTTCAGCTGCCTTGTGCTGCCCGCCGGGGCCATGTTTGACCCCACCCCGGTCTATCAGGTGCAGGCGCAGAGCGCCTACATCGTCAACACCGACACCAACATCATCGTCTATGATAAAGACAGCTCAAAGCAGGTGTCGGCGGGCGGCCTGACCAAATATATGACCATCGCCCTGCTGCTGACCAACTATGCCGACCACCTGGACGACACCTTCCAGATGCCTTTTGCCATCTCGGACTATGTTTATAACACCAACAACGCCGACATGCGCTCCAACGAGACTTTCACCTACCGGGAAGCGGTGTACGCCATGGTGACCCGCAACGCCAATGAGGCCGCCATGGGTCTGGCCTATGCTCTTTCCGGCGGAGACCTTGCCGGATGGGTGAGCCAGATGAACGCCCTGTCCCAGCGCATCGGCACCACCGGCAGCACCTGGACGGACGCCTGCGGCATTGACAGCGGCAACGTGACCACCGCTGTGGACATGTATCTGATCCTGCGCTATCTGATGAGCTTTGACGCCTTTGTGGAGATCTCCGGTGCGCCCAGCTTCACCATGCCCGCCAAGGAAAAACACCGTTCTTCGTCGGTGCTGGTCAACCAGAACGCGGCCCTGAGCAAATCCAGCGGCGGCAGCTATTACCGCAGCGCCATGCAGGGCGGCATGTGCGACGTGACCGCTTTCAAGAATGACAGCGGAAATCAGAGCTATGTTTCCTGGGGCAACAAAAACGGCTCTACCTACATCTTCTGCATCATGGAAAGCCCTGACACCTGCGACGATTTCGGCTATGCCAACCGCCGCCCGGCTCTGTATGAGACCGTGAAGCTCATGGACTGGGTGTTCGACAGCTTTTCCATTCAGGCGGCACTGGACACCGACCTCGCCATCGCAGAGATCCCGGTGAAGTATTCTTCCGACACTGACACCCTGCAGCTCTACCCTGCCGACAGCATGATGACTCTGCTGCCCTCCACCGGAGACGGCAGCGTCACCCAGAAATATTTCCACCTGCCGGACTCGGTCAGTGCACCCATCCAGCAGGGCGACGTGGTGGGCACCGTGGAGTTGAAGCTGGCCGGTGAGACCATCGGCGTGGTGGACCTCATCGCCGGGCAGGACGTGAGCCTGAATCCCCTGCTGTTCACCGTGGCACGGTTCCGGGAGTTTCTGGGTAGCCTGTATCTGAAAGTGGTGCTGTTCCTGTGCATCCTCTCGGCGCTCATCTACGGCGCATGGGTGCTGCTGAACCGTTGGAACCGGCGCAAGCCCTCCAAAAAGATCCACCGCCGCTGAGCCTTCTCTTCCCCAACATGACGATATGACGCAAAAAGCCCCGCTGGTCTGCAAAGACCGGCGGGGCTTTTGGTTGCGCCAGCAGGAGTCGAACCTACGATGGGGGAGTCAAAGTCCCCTGCCTTACCGCTTGGCGATGGCGCATTATCGCTATTTTCTTCATTTCAAATCACCAGATGGCCTTATTGGTCCCCTTATGATCTGAAGTTCAACAAAAAGCTTACCATGTTATTTTAACTGAACATTCCTATTGTGTCAAGGAAAAACACTACGTTCTTTGTAAATTCTGTTCAAAAGGTACCCTTATTATGAGGCTGCTGCATTGTCGATGCCGCAGCCTTTTCTCATTCCTCTTCCTTTCTCTCTGTGATATAAGAGATCAGATCATACACCAGCCGCTTTTCCTGTTCATTCATACCGCGCAGAACGATCTGTTCCTGAGACTCAAGGCCCAGAATATCATCCGTCGTAGTGTGAAACAGCTGTGCAAGAGCGATCAGGTATTGTGCAGTCGGTGCGGACAGCTCCATTTCCCATGCGTTGACACTGGCACGCGTGACCCCCAGCTTGCGAGCAAGGGCAGCTTGTGAAAGCCCGGCGTTTTCCCGAAGACGCTTGATGTTGTCAGAAATCATGTTGTTCACCTTCCTGCATCTACTTTACTATACAGCCTTTGATATTAAATTATCCAAATCTGTATAGTTTTGTTGACATCCAGCCAGGCAAAGCGTACAATGAACATACTGGTATTCACTTTAAAGGAAAGGAATCATGACATGAAACGAAAAACTGTTTTGGTAGTTTGCTCAACATTTCTATGTGTGAGCATTCTCTCTGGATGTGCTTCTACCAGCCCTGTTGACAAATATCTTCGCTCTTTTGATAAAGGCGACAGCGATGCGGCGTCTCAAATTTACAGTGAAGAAATCAAAGACAGCAGTGAAGACAAAAAAGCTCTGCAGACTAAGCTGGAAGAACGTATGGATTCTATCTATGAAGATTTCAAGGCTGGCAAAATCACATCTGATGAATCAAAAGAAAAGCTAAAAAGCTATAAAGAGTGCGATACTTCTTCTGTCTACGCCTTTACGACCATTAATAAAGTAACGACTCTTCAGAAATCGAAAGACGCCTATTCCGATGCGGAAAAAGCTGAAAATGATGGCAATTTAGCTGATGCCATTACGAATTATAAAAACGTTATCGAAGATGACCCGAACCATGAAACCGCGCAGGCAAAGGTTTTGCAGCTGAGTGAAACCTATACCGAAACGATGAAGGCGCAGGCACAGCAGGAAGCTGATTCAAAAGATTATGACAGCGCAATCAGCACTATCAACACGTTGTCTGGCGTTGTTGGCAATACCGATGAACTCAAGGCACTCGCCCAACAATACAGTGAGCTTAAGAATTATCGTTACATCAAAGTTGTATGTACCAACAAAGAAAATCTTCCCGAAGATAGTTCCGCATGGAGATTTTCGGATTATGTGCTCTTCACCTATGAGCTGACCAACAACAGTGATAAAGCAATTAAGGGTGTCCAAGGTGTTTTACACATCAAGGATTTGTTTGGTGAGTCCATCATGGACAGCGGTTGTGATTTTACCGGCTACACTATTCAACCGGGAGAAACCCATGTGGACGATGAATTGAGTCTAAAAATCAATCCTTATATCGATTATATGACCAAGGTCTATAATACTGACTATTCTGATTTGATTTTTGAGTATGAGCCCAGCATGATCGTTTTCACGGATGGAACTAGTGTAACAATGTCTTAAACAAAAAGGAAGCTATGAAAAATGAAAAAAAGATTATTATCCCTCGCAGCAGCTTTGATGCTGATCGCATCTGTTTCAACAGCGGCCTATGCGGCTACCGGATTTAACAAAGCTGTATTTAATAGCGCTGCTGATGTTACAGCTAAAGTTGATGACATGACAGGAGATGCGATTTTCGCCACTACCTCTTTGCTGGGAACTGATGGAGAAATTTCCGTTGGAGACGGCGAAACGGTTGCTGTATATGCAGGAATTTCCGTCAATAGCAGTTTTGACCTTTTCAGAGTCGCAATCCAATATTATGCCGATGATTGGGCTTATATTGATGGCTTTATCGTGAAAATCGGGAATAAAAGCTATGTGTTTTCCGGTGTTGAGTCCAACAGAGAAGTTGCTTCCAATGGAACAATCCGGGAATCAACCGGCATTACAGTAGACAGCAGCACCGTGCCGCTTATGCGGGAATTGATCGAACACCGAAACGAAGAGATCAAAGTTCGGCTCTGCGGCGATGAAAAGAACATCGAATTTGTTCTGACGGATGCGATGAAAAATTCTATCATCAACTTGTATAATCTTTTTGTCGCTGCTGGCGGAACGCGTTCCAGCAACATGAAATGCCTGGATATCGTCCGCGAAGGAAAAATGGAAATCCGAAAGATCAACTGATACTGCACGCTTATTAAAAGGAAGAACGCCTGGTAACAGGCTTTTTTCCCTTCGCACAAAAAAGGCACCCGCCGGGCGCATACGCGCCCTGGGCAGGTGCCCTTTGCTTTTTTCATCCGATGAGCTTTGCCGGATCGAGGTACTTGTCCCCTTCCAGCACTTCCAAGTGCACATGGGTCTCCTCGGCGCATTCGGAGGGGATATTTCCCGCCCTGCCGAGGGTATGGCCAGTCTCTACGGTATCGCCCGCTTTCACTTCCGGGTCTGCTGTGCCGCACACCCGCCAGATGCGCCCAGTGCTGTCCTCGATGCTCACCACGCCGCCCCAGCGACCATCCGTTTCCACAGCGGTCACCTTGCCGGACACCGGCGCATTGACAGCGGCGTCCTGACTGCAGGCGTAATCCACGCCGTTGTGGGTGCGCCAGTCGCCCAGAGTCTTACTGTAGACCAGCTCGTCACCACTGCAGGCGTTTAATACCCGTCCCGTGACCGGCTGCGCGGAGGCAGGCGCCGCCGAGCTGCTGGCAGGTGCAGAGGAGCCTTGCAGTGCGGAGGGTTCGTGCACAGAACCAGACCCAGACTGCGCACCAGAGGATGCACCAGCCGAGCCGGAGGAGCTCTCCGCCTTGGGCACATCTGCCTTGCTTTCTGCCACGTCCGTAACATCCTGCTGCCATACGTCATCCTCCTGTTCAAGATCTGCATTCCATTCCGGCTCTGCGGCCTGCTGCGGCGCGGACGATGCATCCGGCTTCGTCAGGCTCTCATAGCTTTTTTCCAGTTCGTCCCGGACGGCGCGCACCGCCCAGACCCCCGCCGCACCCGCCGCCACAAGGCAGGCCAGAAGCGCCAGCGCAAAGCCTTTGTCACGCAAAAACTTTTTGATCTGCTCCATTGTTTTCGCTCCCATCTGTTGTGTTGTGTACACGCGTTTCGGGGTTAGTGTGGGGCAGGCAGAAGGATTTTATACAAAACGCGGCACGCTTTTTCCTTTTTTATAAGGGATAGCGCACAAGTCCGGTCCTTCTTGTTGCATTTTTCATCTTGGTATGCTATACTTTCCTGCGAACTGAACAAAAACAGCAGGTGCCTTTCGCTGCTGCCCTGTGCACGGCAGAAGGGTCAAAAGGGAAGCGGGCGCAAATCCCGCACGATCTCGTCACTGTGATAAGGGAGTCCGCGTCAAGGTGCCTTGCGCACCAGTCACTGGAGTTTTGCTCCGGGAAGGCGACGCCGGGCGGCGATCTTTCAGCCAGGAAACCTGCCTGCTGTTGGTACAGGGGCACACGCCCCAGATCACGAGGAATTGGTTGTACCAAAAAGCCTGAATGCAAAGGGTCTTTTTGTCATGCCAGCCGCAGGACGAAAGGGCCCTTTTTTCAAGCTCTCTTTCCTGTACCCTTGTTCAGCGCCGAAAATCCATCCACAGGAAAGGAAAAGACACACATGAGAAGAATCGAAACCAAAAAGCTGGCAGCCGCTGTCACGGCTCTGGCCCTGTGCGCCGGTGTGCTCACCGGCTGCGGCGGTGCTGCTTCCAGCACTGCATCCAGCACCAGCATTGCCGAGTCTGCCGCTTCCAGCGAAGTGAGCAGCGAGGAGGCTGACGAAATGGCTGCAAAGAACGTGGCTGACCTGATCGATGCCATCTATGTGCAGGAGCGCAACGACAACACCGACGCCCAGTGCGAAGAGGCCAAGGCTGCATGGGATGCCCTGACCGACACCCAGAAGGAAATGGTGGAAGGCGAGAATGCTGACCCCGACTACTTCGGCCGCGACACCGGCGACGCTTCCAAGGATGATGCCCGCAACGAGGACAACATCGGCGACAACGAGCTGCTGGTGGTTTCCTTCGGCACCTCCTTCAACGACAGCCGCGTGAAGGACATCAAGGGCATCGAGGATGCTCTGCAGGCTGCTTACCCGGATTGGTCCGTGCGCCGTGCATTCACCGCACAGATCATCATCAACCATGTGCAGGCCCGTGACGGCGAGAAGATCGACAACATGCAGCAGGCCATGGACCGCGCTGTGGCCAACGGCGTGAAGAACCTGGTCGTCCAGCCCACCCACCTGATGCACGGCGCTGAATATGACGAGATGATGGAAATGATCGACGAGTACCGCGACAAGTTCGAGTCCGTCGCTGTGGCTGAGCCCCTGCTGGGCGAGGTCGGCTCCGACGCCACCGTCATCAACGAGGACAAGGAAGCTGTTGCTGAGGCTGTCACCGCTGCTGCTGTGAAGGAAGCTGGTTACGACAGCCTGGACGCCGCCGCTGAGGACAAGGTCGCTTTCGTCTTCATGGGTCATGGCACCTCTCACACCGCAAAGGTGAGCTACAGCCAGATGCAGACCACCATGCAGACCCTGGGCTACGACAACGTGTTCATCGGCACCGTTGAGGGTGAGCCCGAGGAGACTGCCTGCGAGAACATCATCGAGGCTGTCAAGGCTGCCGGCTACACCAAGGTCATCCTGCGCCCGCTGATGGTGGTTGCAGGCGACCACGCCAACAACGATATGGCTGGCGACGACGCCGACTCCTGGCTGAGCCAGTTCACCGCTTCCGGTGCTTTCGAGAGCATTGACTGCCAGATCGCTGGTCTGGGCGAGATCGAGGACATCCAGAACCTGTACATCGCTCACACCAAGGCTGCCATTGATTCCCTGAACGGTTAATTTTCCTGAACCCTCTCCGTCTCGCGGCCGCCCCGTGCGGAATCCTGACTGAGAGGGTTCTTTTTTGTTCAGAATCATGCTATAATAAACCCGATTTCACTTTTCATCTTATAATGTAGAGGTATTTTTCTATGAAACGCATTTTTTCCTGTGTTATCACCGCTTCTCTCGCGCTGAGCCTGCTGGCAGGCTGCGGCGCTTCTTCCACCGCATCTTCTGTGGCTTCCAGCGCTGCTTCTTCGGAAGCTGCTTCCACTGCGGCATCTTCCGAGGCCGCTTCCGCCGCTGAGACGGCTGCTCTGCCGGACGGCGTATACACCGCCGACTTCGACACCGACAGCTCCATGTTCCACGCCAATGAAGCCTGCGACGGCAAGGGCACCCTGACCGTGGAAAACGGCGAGATGACCTTCCACGTCAGTCTGGCTTCCAAGAAGATCGTCAACCTGTATCTGGGCAAGGCCGAAGATGCCGCCGACCACGAGGCCGACTGGCTGCAGCCCACCACCGACACCGTGACCTATTCTGACGGTACTTCCGAGGAAGTGTACGGCTTCGACATTCCGCTGTCCGCTGTGGATGCTGACTTCGATCTGGCCATTCTGGGCACCAAGGGCAAGTGGTATGACCATGTAGTCAGCGTGCGTGACGCTGTGGAACAGGCTGCCGAAAGTGTTGAGACTCCCGCAGACGGCACCTACACCTGCGATGTGACTCTGGAAGGCGGCTCCGGCCGCGCCACTGTGGACAGCCCCGCCGCTCTGACCGTGGCTGACGGCAAGATGACCGCCACCATCGTGTGGAGCAGCCCCAACTACGACTATATGATCGTGGACGGCGAGAAGTATCTGCCCACCAACACCGACGGCAACTCCACCTTTGAGATTCCCGTTGCCGCTCTGGACACTGCGCTGGACGTCACCGCCGACACCGTGGCCATGAGCCAGCCCCACGAGATCGAGTACACCCTGACCTTTGATTCTGCAAGCCTGAAGTAAAGGCTTCCCCCTCGGGGGAAGCTGTCGCGTCAGCGACTGATGAGGGGAAGTCACCTTTCGATTCCGCTTCCCAAAACGGCTTCTGGCCGCTGCTGCCCCTCATCCGCTTCACTTCGTTCAGCACCTTCCCCCGAGGGGGAAGGCTTTCTGCCTTGAGGTCACCTATGAAAATCACCCGCAAACAATTTCTAAAGCTCGTTCCTGCTGCGGCACTGACGCTTTCCGGCTGCGGCAGCAAAGCTCAGCCCGCCAATACGGAAAGTCTTGTTTTCTTACATCATTACCAGCTGGACTATGCGCAGCAGTTCACTGCGGACTGCTACGAGGGCGGCTACACCATGGTGAGCATTCCGGATTCCGGCGAGAAATTTCTCGTTGTGCCACAGGATGCCGCTGAGGTGGACGATCTTCCCGCTGATGTGGTCGTGCTGCGCCAGCCGGTGGAGAACATCTATCTCGTCTCCACCTCGGTGATGGATCTTTTCATCCATCTGGATGCACTGGACAGCATCGCTTTGTCCGGCACCAAGGCCGAGGGCTGGTATCTGCCCGAAGCCCGGCAGGCCATGGAAGAGGGCAAAATTGCCTATGCAGGCAAATACAGCGCGCCGGACTACGAGCAGATCCTGGCTGCGAACTGCAGCCTTTCCATCCAGAACACCATGATCCTGCACACCCCCGAGGTGAAGGAGCAGCTGGAGCATTTCGGCATCCCGGTAATGGTAGAGCGTTCCAGCTATGAGAGCGGCCCGCTGGCCCGCATGGAGTGGATCAAATTCTACGGCATCCTGCTGGGCAAGGAAGAGCTGGCCGAACAGGTGTTTTCTGCGCAGGAAAACGCCATTCAGCCCATCCTCTCGCAGGAGTCCACCGGCAAGAGCTGCGCGTTCTTCTCCATCAGCTCCAACAACCTTGCCACCGTGCGCAAGGGCAATGACTATGTGGCCAAAATGATCGAGATGGCCGGCGGAAGCTACGTCTTCTCCGACCTGACCGACAACGGCAACAGCCTTGCCACTATGAACCTGCCCCTTGAGGATTTCTACGCCGGAGCAAAGGACGCCGATGTGCTCATCTACAACAGCGCCATCGAGGGCACTGTTTCCTCTGTGAGCCAGCTGACCGAAAAATTCCCGCTGCTGAGCGAGTTCAAGGCCGTGCAAAACAGTCAGGTGTGGTGTACCTCCCAGAGCCTGTTCCAGCAGAGCATGTCTCTGGCCGACCTCATCCTAGACATGAACAAAGTATTCACCGAGGAGACTCCCGCCCCGGATGAGCTGAAATTCCTCGTCCATGTGGACTAAACTGTCGTATTATTACAGAAAGGACTGTCTATGACCCATACCCGACGCCTTGCGGTCTCTTACATCGCCCTTACGGCGGCTCTGGCCGTGATCTTTGCACTGAACCTGTTCTGGGGCAGTGTTTCCCTTGCGCCGGGTCAGGTGCTGACGGCTCTGCTGGGCCGGAGCGAAGACACCCTTTCCATGAACATCATCCTGCAGCTGCGCCTGCCTCGAGCCGTGATGGCAGCGCTGCTGGGCGCGGCGCTCAGCGCGGCAGGCTACCTTCTGCAGACCTTCTTCGCGAACCCCATTGCGGGCCCCTTCGTCATGGGTATTTCCAGCGGAGCCAAGCTGGCCGTGGCCCTGACCATGGTGGTCTTTCTCAACCGGGGAATGCTCACCAGCTCAGTGGCATTGATCGTCGCCGCCTTTGTGGGCGCCATGGCCGCCATGGCCTTTGTGCTGGCAGTGGCCCGCCGGGTGCAGCGCATGAGCATCCTGGTCATCTGCGGCGTCATGATCGGCTACATCTGCTCTGCCATCACCGACATCGTGGTGGCCTTTGCGCAGGACTCCAACATCGTCAACCTCCACAACTGGTCGCAGGGCAGCTTTTCCGGCATGACCTGGGCCAATGTGCAGGCGGCGGCACTGGTGGCACTGCCCGCGCTGGCGGCGTCCTTTCTGCTGTCAAAGCCCATGGCCGCCTACCAGATGGGCGAGGAATACGCCCGCAGCGTGGGCGTGAACGTCAAACCCTTCTCGGCGGCTCTGGTGCTGCTGTCCAGCCTGCTGGCGGCCTGCGTCACCGCCTTTGCGGGGCCCATCTCTTTCGTGGGCATCGCGGTGCCCCATCTGGTCAAGCAGATTTTGGGCAGTGCGAAACCTCTGCATGTGCTGCCCGGGTGCTGCCTGGGCGGGGCAGCATTCTGCCTGTTCTGCGACCTGCTGGCCCGCAGCCTGTTCGCCCCCACCGAGCTGTCCATCAGCTCGGTGACGGCAGTGTTCGGCGCACCGGTGGTCATCTGGCTGCTGGTGCGGCGCAATCAGGAGGGCGCACGATGAACAAAACATTCCTCTGCGGGGCAAAAGACCTCGCCATTGGCTACGGCAAAGCGCCGCTGCTCACGAGCATTTCCCTCGGGGTGCAACCGGGACAGATCCTGACCCTCATCGGCCCCAACGGGGCGGGCAAATCCACCCTGCTGCGCACACTGGCGGGCCAGCTGGCCCCCATGGGCGGAGCCGTGCTGCTGGAAGAGAAATCTCTCTCAGATTATTCCGGCACGGAGCGCGCCCGCAAGCTGGCCCTGATGGCCCCTCACAGCCGCCGGGTGGAGCTGACCACCTGTTTCGACTTTGCTGCCACAGGCCGCTACCCCTACACCGGGCGGCTGGGCATCCTGTCCGCCGAGGATAAGCGGCAGGTGCACGAAGCTTTGGAGCTAGTGGGTGCTGCTCACCTCGCAGGCCGGGACTTCAACCGCATCAGCGACGGCCAGCGCCAGCGCGTCTTGCTGGCCCGGGCCCTGTGCCAGCAGCCGGAGGTGATCCTGCTGGACGAACCCACGTCTTTTCTGGACATCAAGGGTAAGATCGAACTGCTGACCATCCTGAAAGAGCTTGCCCACACCAAAAAGCTGGCGGTGATCCTGAGCCTGCACGAGCTGGAACTGGCCGAAAAGATCGCCGACACCGTGGTGTGCGTCTCCCCTTCCGGCGTGTCCGGGGTGCTGACTCCCGCGCAGGCGTTCACACCGGAGAATATCCGGGCACTTTATGGCCTTTCGGAAGAGCAGTACGCTGCCCTTTACGGCGAACCGGCAAAGTCTTTCGAACCCGCACCGGCTGAGCCGAAGCCGGACAAGCCTCTATTCGAGCACTACGTCCGCAGCGGGCAGAAGCTTTTGCGCTGCGGCTACACCACCGGAACCTGTGCGGCGCTGGGCGCGGCGGGGGCGGCGCGGCTGCTGCTCACCGGCCATGAGCCGGAGACCGTGGCTCTGCGTACCCCAAAAGGCATCGTAGTAGAAGTGGCCCCCATCTACTGCCGCAAAACCGAGAGCGGCGCAACGTGCGCCATCCGCAAGGACGGCGGCGACGACGTGGACGTGACCACCGGCCTGCCGGTGATTGCATCCGTGGTGCTGGAACCGGACGAGCCCGGTGTGCGCATCTTTGGCGGCGAGGGCGTGGGCCGGGTGACGAAGCCCGGCCTTGACCAGCCCGTGGGCGAAGCCGCCATCAACCATGTGCCCCGGCAGATGATCGCCGACGCCCTGCACAAGGAAGCCGAAAACGCAGGCTACCCGGGCGGCTTTGCGGTGACCATCTCCATCGAGGGCGGAGCTGAAACTGCCAGGCGCACCTTCAACCCCCACATCGGGGTGGAAGGAGGCCTGTCGGTGCTGGGCACCAGCGGCATCGTGGAGCCCATGAGCCAGCAGGCCATTCTGGACACCATCCAGCTGGAAATGAATCAAGCCGCACTCCGTGCCAAAACCGCAGACGGCCCCCGGCGTCTGGTGCTGGCCCCGGGCAACTACGGGCTGGACTATCTGGCGTCTGCCCTGCCCCAGTTCGAGCGGTTCCCGGTGGTCAAGACCTCCAACTTTATCGGCGACACGCTGGACATGGCCGCAACTGCTAAATTTGAGGAAGTGCTTCTTGTGGGCCATGTGGGCAAGCTGGTCAAGCTTGGGGCGGGCGTCATGAACACCCACTCCCACACGGCGGACGGCCGCGCAGAAGTGTTCTGTGCCCACGCGGCGCTGTGCGGGGCATCCCGCGAAGTGTGCGCCGCCCTGATGGACGCCGCCACTACAGACGCCTGTCTGGACATTCTGGACGGCGCAGACCTGCGTGCCCCGGTGCTGGAAAGCATCCTCGCCGCCATCCAGATGCATCTTGACCGCCGGGCAGGCGGGGCATTCCGGGTGGGTGCCGTGCTCTTTTCAAACCAGCACGGCCCGCTGGGCGAGACCAAAACCGCAAAGGAGCTGATGACCGCATGGCAGAACTGAAAGGCACTTTTTACGGGGTCAGCGTGGGCCCCGGCGACCCGGAACTGCTGACCCTGCAGGCTGTGCGGCTCATCCGGCAGTGCCCCGTTCTTGCCGCGCCGCAGACCTCTTCCGGCCAGATGCTTGCTCTGGAAATCGCCCGCCGGGCATTAGGCGAAGAGCTTAGCAGCAAAACCATCCTTTCCCTGCACTTTGCCATGAGCCGTGACCCGGCAGTGCTGGCAGCATCTCACGAAAATGCAGTGCAGGCCGTTCTGCCTTTTCTGGATGCAGGACAGGATGTGGCCATGCTGAACATCGGCGATGTGTCCATCTACGCCACCTTCGGATATCTGCAGGAGATCTTGCAGGCGAAAGGCTATGCCACCGCCATGGCGGCAGGCGTGCCCAGTTTCTGTGCGGCAGCGGCGCGGCTGAACCGCCCTCTCACCGGCGGCATGGACGCCCCGCTCACCATTGCCCCGGGCGGCTGGGCCGGCCGGGTGCTGGACGTGCCCGGGGCCAAAGTGCTGATGAAATCCGGCCGTCAGCTGCCCGCCCTGCTGGACACCCTCGAAGCCCGCGGAAAATTGGCGGACAGCGCTCTTGTGTGCAATTGCGGCCTGCCGGACGAAACCGTCTGGCCCGATCTTTCCGCCGCCCGGCCCGAAAATTCAGCGGGCTATTTTGCCACTGTTCTGGTAAAGGAGTAAATGCTATGGTACATTTTGTAGGCGCAGGCCCCGGCGCACCGGACCTCATTACTCAGCGGGGTGCCGCTCTGCTGCAGACCGCCGACTGCATCATCTACGCGGGCAGTCTGGTGAACCCGGCCCTGCTGGGCCTTGCCAAAGAGGGCTGTGCCATTTTCAACAGCGCCGAGATGACCCTTGAGCAGGTGCTGGATGTGATGCGGCAGATGGAAGCCGCAGGCAAGACCACCGTGCGCCTGCACACCGGCGATCCCTGCCTTTACGGAGCCATCCGGGAGCAGATGGACGTGCTGGACGCTGAGGGTATCCCCTACGACGACACCCCGGGCGTGTCCAGTTTCTGCGGCGCGGCGGCGGCACTGAACGCTGAATACACCCTGCCCACTGTGAGCCAGACCGTTATCATCACCCGCATGGAGGGCCGCACCCCGGTGCCCGAAAAAGAAAAGCTGGCGTCTCTGGCGTCCCACGGGGCCACCATGGTCATTTTCCTTTCCATCGGTCTTGTGGACAAGGTGCAGGAAGCCCTTCTGGCGGGCGGGGCCTATACGCTGGACACCCCGGCGGCAGTGGTCTACAAGGCCACATGGCCTGAGCAGAAGACCGTCCGCTGCACTGTGGGCACATTAGCTGAAAACGTCCATGCGGCAGGCATCACCAAAACGGCCCTCATCGTGGTGGGCGGATTCCTCGGCCAGAACTACGAGCGCAGCAAGCTGTATGACCCGGCCTTCACCACCGAGTTCCGCAGGGGGACTGACCAGTGACCCGGGCTTATCTGGCCTTCACCGAAAAGGGCCTGACGCTTGCAGAAAAGCTCTCGGCGGAATATCCCGGCAGCGTGACCCGCTGCAGCAAAGATGGGGTGCATCTTGCGGACTGGACAGGCCAGCAGTTTGCACAAAGTGACGCCTTGATTTTTATAGGAGCCGTGGGCATCGCCGTGCGGGCCATCGCGCCCCACTGCAAAAGCAAGGCTTCCGACCCCGCCGTAGTGGTGCTGGACGAGTGCGGGCGGTTCGCTGTTCCCATCCTGTCCGGCCATCTGGGCGGGGCAAACGACCTTGCCCGGGCGCTGGCCGCTGTGTGCGGGGCGGTGCCGGTCATCACGACGGCCACCGACGCCAACGGCGTGTTCGCCGTGGACGAATGGGCAAAACACCAGAACTGCGCTGTGCTGGAACCGGAACGCATCAAGCTGGTCAGCGGAAAGCTGCTTGCCGGGGAAACTGTGCATTTTGCGTCCGGCTGGCCCATCGCCGGGCAGGCCCCGGCAGGGGTGACTGCGGGCGGTGCCCCTGATTTTTCCCTCACCCTGACCCCGGCAGACGACGCTTTGCATCTCGTGCCCCGCATCGGTGTGCTGGGCGTCGGGTGCCGGCGCGGCACTTCTGCCGAAGCGCTGGAAACTGCGTTCACCGCGTTCTACCAAGGCCACAATCTGGCCCCGCAGTGCATCACCACTGCGACCAGCATCGACCTGAAGCAGAACGAAGAAGGGCTTCTCACCTTCTGCAAAAAGCACGGCTGGCCGATGGAATTTTTCTCCGCTGACCAGCTGCGGCAGGCCCCCGGCAGATATACCCCATCCGCCTTCGTGCAGAGCATCACCGGCGTGGACAACGTGTGTGAGCGGGCGGCGGTACTGGCTTCCTGCGGAACGATCTTTCTCCCCAAACAGGCGGGCGGCGGCGTGACCTTTGCGCTGGCGCTGCGCCCCTATGCCCCGGACTGGAGGTGGCAGTATGAATGAATCCAAGCTGGTTTATGTGGTGGGCCTTGGCCCCGGCGACCCGGCCTTTCTGACCGCGCAGGCGCAGAGCGCCCTCGAGCAGTCGCAGGTGCTGTGCGGCTATACGGTCTATCTGGACCTCATCCGGCCCTATTACCCGGACAAGGAATACTACTCCACCGGCATGACAAAGGAGATCGACCGCTGCCGCTGGGCGCTGGAAACCGCCAGCGCCGGCAAGTCGGTGGCTCTGGTGTGCAGCGGCGACGCGGGCGTTTACGGCATGGCCAGCCCCCTGCTGGAACTGGCCGAGGACTTTCCGGACGTTTCTGTGGAAGTGGTGCCTGGGCTGACTGCCGCCCTCAGCGGCGGGGCCGTGCTGGGCGCACCGCTGGCCCACGATTTCTGCGTCATTTCTCTGTCCGACCGGCTCACCCCGTGGGAGGTCATCGAAAAACGGCTGGCCTGCGCAGCAATGGGCGATTTCTGCCTCGCACTGTACAACCCTTCCTCCAAGGGCAGGCCGGACTACCTGCAAAAGGCTGTGCGCATCCTGCGGGAAAGCGGCAAAGGCCCGGACACAGTCTGCGGCCTTGTGCGGAACATCGGCCGCGACGGCCAGAGCTCCCGCGTGCTGACGCTGGCCGAACTGGAAAACACACCCGTGGACATGTTTACCACTGTGTACATCGGCAACAGCAATACCCGGGCCCTCTCGGGCCGGATGGTCACGCCCCGGGGGTACCGCAGATGAAAGCTGTCGTGTTCAGCGGCACCACCGAAGGACGCCGCTTTTCCAAGCGTCTGGCCGCTTTGGGCGCAGACGTGACCGTCTGTGTTGCCACCCCGCTGGGGGCTGAGGAACAGGGCGAGATGGCAGGCATCACCGTCCATGCCGGGCGGCTGGAACCGGATGCCATGGCAGCATTGCTTGCGGGAAGTGACCTCTGCATCGACGCCACCCACCCTTACGCCGTGGACGCCACCAAAAACATCCGGACTGCAGCAGCACAGGCAGGCGTGGAATACCGCCGCCTGCTGCGGGCCCCGAGCCCCCTGCCAGAGGCCTGCGCCGTGTTTGAAACAGCAGCACAGGCGGCAGAATACCTTGCCGGAACAGAGGGGAACATCCTTCTTGCCACCGGTGCCAAGGAGCTGGCCGCGTTTGCATGGCTTGACCCGGCGCGGCTTTACCCCCGGGTGCTGCCCACACCGGAGGGCATCGCGGCCTGTGAAGGGGCGCACATCCCCCACCGGAACATCATCGCCATGCAGGGACCCTTCTCGCTGGCGCTGAACGTGGCACTGATGGAACAGTTCTCCATCCGCTTTCTCGTCACAAAGGACGGCGGCGCGGCAGGTGGTTTTGCCGAGAAAGTCCAGGCCGCACAGGCCACCGGCGCACAGCTGGTGGTACTGCGGCGTCCGCCGGAGACCGGTGAGACCGAGGACGAACTCTTCACGCACTGTCAGGAGGTTTTGCAATGGTCACACTGATCGGAATGGGCAGCGGAAGCTGGGAAGCTCTTTCCGCACAGGCACAGCAGGCTGTGCGCGGTGCAGGCCTTGTGTTCGGCGCAAAGCGTCTGCTGGCGGGCCTGCCTGCGGACTGCGCCGCACAGCAGTTTGCCCTCTACAAGTCCGAAGAGATCCTCGACACCCTGTCACAGTTCCCGGAGCAGGACGCCGCCGTGCTTTACAGCGGTGACACCGGGTTCTATTCCGGGGCATCCGGGTTCATTCAGCCCCTGCGGGCGCTGGGCATCCCGGCCCGCATCCTGCCGGGGGTGTCCAGCGTGCAGATGCTTTCGGCTGCACTGGGCCGTCCGTGGCAGGACTGGAAGCTGGTGTCCGCCCACGGCTGTGCGTGCGACCCGGTGACCGAATGCATGGCAAATAAGGCTGTGTTCTTCCTCACCGGGGGCACCGAAACTCCGGCGTCTCTCTGCGCAAAGCTGACCGCCGCCGGGCTGGGCCGGGCTCACGCCACAGTGGGCGAAAACCTGGGCACCGCCGAGGAAGCCATCCGTTACGGCTCTGCCGAAGAACTGGCAGGGCGGAGTTTTGCACCGCTCAGCGTTCTTCTGGTGGAAAACTTTGATACTACGTCCTTCCGCAGTTCCGGCTTCCCGGACGAAAGCTTCATCCGGGGGGACGTGCCCATGACCAAACAGGAGGTGCGGGCCGCAGCGCTGGCAAAGCTGGGCGTGAAACCTGCCGACATCCTCTGGGACGTGGGCGCAGGCACCGGCAGTGTCAGTGTAGAGCTGGCTCTCGCCGCGCCCCGGGGCCATGTGTACGCTGTGGAGTGTGACCCGGACGCCTGCGCACTCATCCGCAAAAACCGGGAGAAGTTCCGGGCTTTCAACCTGACCCTCATCGAAGGCACGGCCCCGGATGCCCTTGCTTCTCTGCCCGCCCCGGACGCCGTGTTCATCGGCGGAACAAAAGGCGGCATGGACGGTGTTCTGGACGCTGTTTACAGCAAAAATCCAGCTGCACGGGTCTGCGTCTCCGCCATTGCGCTGGAGACGATGAGCGCCGCCGTGGCCGCCATGACCGCCCGGAGCCTCACCGTTGAGGTGGCGCAGATCGCCGTCAGCCGCACGAGACCGGCAGGCAGGCTGCACCTGCTGATGGCCAACAACCCCATTTTTCTGATCACGGGGGAACGCAGATGATGCAGTTTCTCATCGCCGCGCCCCGCTCCGGCAGCGGCAAAACCACCATGACCTGCGCCCTTCTGGCGACGCTGAAGCAGCGCGGGGCCGACCCCTGCGCTTTCAAAAGCGGGCCGGACTACATTGACCCCATGTTCCACCGCTCTGTGCTGGGCGTGGAAAGCCACAATCTGGACCTCTTCCTTTCTGCGCCGTCCACGGTGCGCGTCCTCTACGCCCGCTACGCCGCCGGACACAGTGCCGCCGTGTGCGAAGGAGCCATGGGCTTTTACGACGGGCAGGGCCTGACTACCCGGGCAAGCGCCTGGGAGCTGGCAGACACGCTGGGCCTGCCAGTGCTGCTGGTGGTGCAGCCCAAAGGGGCCAGTGTCACGCTGGCGGCAGAAATTCAGGGCCTTGTGCATTTCCGTAAGAACAGCCATATCGCGGGCATTCTGCTCAACGGCTGCTCCGAAAAGTTGTACAACATGCTGAAAGCTCTGCTGGAAAAGGAGGCCGGCCTGCCGGTGCTGGGCTATCTGCCCCATCTGCCGCAGGCGGCAGTGGAGAGCCGCCACCTCGGCCTGAAAACTGCAGATGAAATTACCGGCCTGCAGGAGAAAATCGCCCTTCTGGCTGAAAACCTCGTGCTGGACTGGGACAGATTGACGGAACTTACAGAAAAGCCTTCCCCCCTGGGGACAGGTAGCGCGTTAGCGCCGGATGAGGGGAAGCAGTGTACAGATCCCGCTTCTTTGGAGCGGCTTCAAAAGATGGCTGCCCCTCATCAGTCACCTGCGGTGACAGCTTCCCCCGAGGGGGAAGCCTCTACTCCTCGTATCGCTGTGGCGCGGGACGAAGCCTTCTGTTTCACTTATGCTGAAACGCTGGATGCACTTTCGGATGCAGGGGCAGAGCTGGTCTTTTTCAGCCCGGTGCACGATGCCGCCCTGCCGGAAAATGTCTGCGGGCTGTATCTGCCCGGCGGCTACCCGGAGCTGCACGCAAAGGCTCTGAGCGAAAACAAAACCATGCTCACGGCCATCCGGCAGACCGTGAGCGCCGGTCTGCCCACTGCGGCAGAATGCGGCGGCTTTCTGTATCTGGGGCAGAGCCTTGAGGACGCCGACGGCAATGTCTTTCCCATGGCGGGCGTTCTGCCCGGCAGCGGCGTGAAGGTCGGCAGGCTGGTGCGGTTCGGTTATGCCGAGCTCACCGCCAAAGAGGACAGCATGCTGTTCCATGCCGGAGAGCATTTGCCCATCCACGAATTCCACCACTGGGATTCCACCGCAAACGGCACGGCGTTCACTGCCGTCAAGAACGAGAAAACACAGTGGGAATGCGGCTTTGCAAACGAACATTTCTATGCCGGGTTCCCCCATTTATACTGGGCGGGCACGCCCCTGCCCCGCCGTTTTGCGGCGGCAGCCATGTATTATCAACGACACAAAGGATAACCAAAATGACCGAGACCGAACTGAAAAACCTGCTTGCTTCCATCACTCCCCCGGACGAAGCTGCCCGGGCCGCAGCCCACGCTCACTGGGCCAGCCTTGCGAAGCCCTTGGGCGGGCTGGGGCAGTTGGAGACGATGCTGGAAGACGCCGCCGCCCTCACCGGCAGCGCCGGCCTTGATTTTTCCCGCCGGGCCGTGGCGGTGCTCTGTGCGGACAACGGCGTGGTGGCACAGGGCGTGAGCCAGACCGGGCAGGAGGTGACCCGCGCTGTGGCCGAGAACCTCGCCATGCGGCGCACCAGTGTGTGCCAGATGGCCCGCACCGTGAGCTGTGATGTCGTCCCCGTGGACATGGGCATCGCAGGCGAGCCTGTGCCCGGCGTGCGGAACTGCCGCGTTGCCGCCGGGACGGCGGACTTCACCCTCGGCCCTGCCATGAGCCGGACGCAGGCCGTGCAGTCCATCAGGGAGGGCATCTCCCTCGCCCGGGAGCTAGCCGAGGATGGCTATCGGCTCATCGCCACCGGCGAAATGGGCATCGGCAACACCACCACTTCCAGCGCTGTGGCGGCGGTGCTGCTGGGCCAGCCCGTGGAGCTCATGACCGGGCGGGGTGCCGGCCTTTCGGACGAAGGGCTGGCCCGCAAGGTGAGCGCCGTCTGCCGGGGCATTTTGGTCAACAAGCCGGACCCGGAAGACCCGCTGGACGTGCTGGCGAAGCTTGGCGGTTTCGACATTGCAGGCCTCTGCGGTGTGTTCCTGGGCGGGGCGCTGGCCGGGGTGCCGGTGATCGCAGACGGCTTCATCAGCGGCGTGGCAGCGCTGTGCGCAGTGCGGCTGTGCCCCGCTGCAGCCAAGGCCGTGTTCGCCAGCCACTGCTCCGCCGAGCCCGCTGCAAAGCTGGTTCTGGAAGCGCTGGGCAAGGCTCCGCTCATCACAGCTGGGCTGCATCTGGGCGAGGGCACCGGGGCGGTGGCGTCCATCCCGCTGTGGGACATGGCGCTGGCGGTGTACGGCGGGTGCTACTCCTTCACGGAGGGCGGCATTGAGCCGTATCAGCCCCAATGCTGACGCTGGTGATCGGCGGCGCAGCCAGCGGCAAAAGCGAATACGCCGAGAGCCTTGTGCTCAAAACCACAGGTCCCCGCTATTATCTTGCCACCATGCAGGTGTGGGACGCCGAGTGCGCCGCCCGGGTGGAAAAGCACCGCCGGATGCGGGTTGCAAAGCAGTTTGAGACCGTGGAGTGCCCCCTGCACCTGGAAAATGTGCGTCTGCCCGCCCGGGGCACTGTGCTGCTGGAAGACCTGGGCAACCTCGCCGCCAACGAACTGTACGACCCTGCCGGGGCCGGAGCGCAGGCGGCGCAGGCCATCCTCGCAGGACTGGAACACCTTGCCGCTCAGTGCGAACATCTGATCGTGGTCTCCAACGAGGTGTTCAGCGGCGGAGCGGATTATGCCGGGGACACTGGCCGCTATCTGCTGGCGCTGGCGCAGGTGAACAACGCCTTTGCCGCCCGGGCAGACAATGTGGTGCGGGTGGTGTGCGGCATCCCGGTGTACTATAAAGGAGTGGAATCATGATCGTTTTGCAGACCATTGCGGTGGCCTTTGCCATGTTCTCGGCCATCCCGGTGCCGCAGTTCGACTGGAACGAAAAGAACATGCGCTATGCCATGTGCGCTTTCCCCCTCATCGGGCTGGTCATCGGCGCAGCATGGTGCGTGTGCGGGGCGCTGCCTCTGCCGGGCCTTGTGCAGGCGGCGGGCTTTGCCCTCATTCCGGTGTGGATCACCGGCGGCATCCATCTGGACGGCTATGCCGACACCTGCGACGCCCTTTCCAGCTACGGCAGCCGGGAAAAGAAGCTGGAAATTTTAAAAGACCCCCACTGCGGGGCCTTCGCAGTCATCCGGCTGTGCAGCTATTTTCTGGCCTATTTTGCGCTGTGCACCTGCGTGAGCTTCACGCGCCGCGTGGGCGCACTTTGGGTTCTGGCGCTGGTGCTGGAACGGGCTCTCTCGGGCTATGCCGTGGCGGCGTTCCCCATGGCAAAGAACACCGGCCTTGCCCACACCTTCGCTTCGGCAGCGGACAAGACCACCGTGCGCCGGGTGCTGGCAGTGCTGGCGGCAGCGCTGGCCGTGGGCATGGTGCTGCTGGGCGGAGGGGCACTGGTGCTGGCCGCATTGGCGGTGCTGTGGCGCTATCACACCGTGAGCCAGAAGCAGTTCGGCGGCATCACCGGCGACCTTGCCGGGTGGTTCTTGCAAAAAGCCGAACTCTGGATGCTGGCGGCGCTGTGCGCCTGCCAGTGGGGAGGATTGCTATGATCTTTATCACAGGGCCGCTCTATAGCGGCAAGCGCACCTTTGCGCAAACGCTTCCCGGTCAAAACCTGAAGATCCGGGCTGATGTGCAGGCGCTGGCGGCAGATGCTGCCGATCTGCCCGCCCTGGCCGACCGCCTTGCTGCGGACTATGATGTCCTCATCGCTGCCGAAGTAGGCGGCGGTGTGGTGCCGATGGACCCGAAAGAACGCGCTGACCGCGAAGCGGCAGGGCGGCTGGCCTGCCTGCTGGCTGCCCGGGCAGACTGCGTGGTGCAGATGTTCTGCGGCATCCCCACGGTGTTGAAAGGAGAACTTCCCAAATGCTGATCTATCTTCTGCGTCATGGCCTGACTGAATACAACGCCCAGAAGCGTTATCAGGGCCAGCGCGATATCCCGCTCTCTCCGGAGGGCATCGCCCAGCTGCGCCGGGCCGATTTTGACCCCGACGTGGTTTATGTCTCTACCCTGCAGCGCACCAGCCAGACGGCACGCATCCTGTTCCCCACCGCAAAGCTCGTGCCGGTGGACGGCCTGAAAGAGATGTGCTTCGGCAGCTTTGAGGGCCGCAACTTCATTGAGATGGAAAAAGACCCGGAATATCAGGCGTGGGTGCAGGCCAACTGCGAAAGCTCCTGCCCGGACGGTGAGCGCAAGGCCGACTTTTCCGACCGCATCTGCCGCACTTTTGCGGCACTGGTGGACAAGGCCCTCGCTGAGGGCAAGGAGCGGCTGGTCATTCTGGCCCACGGCGGGACCCAGATGGCCGCCATGGAGCGCTACGCCATCCCCCACAAAGATTATTACGAGTGGTGTGCCCCCAACGCGGGCGGCTTTGTGCTGGACGCAAAGGACTGGGCGGAAAAGCATGTGCTGTACCTCGTCAAGACCGTCCAGTACACAAAGGAGAAAAACGCATGACCGCGCTGGCGGTTCTGGGCGGCTTTGTGCTGGACTGCATCTTCGCTGACCCGGCGTGGCTGCCCCACCCGGTGGTGTTTATGGGCAAATGCATCTCACGGCTGGAAAAATTCCTCCGCGCTCGCCTGCCCCAAACCCCGCAGGGCGAACTGCTGGGCGGGGCCATCGTGGCGTTCTGCCTGCCGGTGGGCACCTTTCTGTTCACGAGCCTTGTGTGCCTGGGTGCGGCAAAAATCAGCCCGTGGCTGGGGCTGGCGGTGCAGATGTTCTGGTGCGGGCAGGCGCTGGCGGCAAAGGGCCTTGCGCAGGAAAGCCGGAACGTATACGCTCAGCTGAAAAAAAACGACCTGCCTGCAGCCCGCAAGGCCGTGAGCCGCATCGTTGGCCGTGACACGGAAAATCTCACCGCCGAGGGCGTGACCAAAGCCGCCGTGGAGACGGTGGCCGAAAACGCCAGCGACGGCGTCATTGCGCCGCTCTTGTATATGCTCATCGGCGGGGCCCCGCTGGCGCTGACCTACAAGGCCATCAACACCATGGACAGTATGCTGGGCTATAAAAACGAGAAATATCTTTATTTCGGCCGGGTCCCGGCCAGGCTGGATGACGTGGCAAACTACATTCCCAGCCGTCTGGCGGCGCTGCTGTGGGTGGCCGCTGCGGCCTTTACCGGGAACGATGCCAAAGGCGCGTGGCACATCTGGCGGCGGGACCGCCGCTACCACGCCAGCCCCAACAGCGCCCAGACCGAAAGCGCCTGTGCGGGTGCTCTGGGGGTGCAGCTGGCCGGGCCCGCCTACTACTTTGGCGAATATTACCCCAAACCCACCATCGGCGATGCCCTGCGGCCCATTGAGCCGGAGGACATTCTCCGCGCCAACCGCATGATGTACGCTGCCAGTATGCTGGCGGTGGTGCTGGGCCTTGTGATACGAGGGATTTTGTGACCCTCTCAGTCAAAGCCTAACGGCTTTGCCAGCTCCCCCGAAGGGGGAGCTTTATAGGTGGAACCGGAGACAAATCATCTTTTCATCGAAAGAACATCCTACCCGGCAGATGCAGAAAAGCTCGCCCTTCCGGAGAGCTGGCGCGTCAGCACCTGAGAGGGTTCATGCAAAGGAGACAACCATGCAACCACTGACCCATGGCGGCGACTGGGCGGGCTACCGCGCCGAGTTTGGCCGCGACCCGCTGGATTTTTCGGCCAACGTCAGCCCTCTCGGCCTGCCGAAGGGCGTAGCAAAGGCCATCACGGCATCGCTTGCCACTGCTGCCCGCTACCCCGACCCCCTGTGCCGGGCGCTGCGGGCAAAGCTGGCAGTGGCCGAGGGTGTGCCCGCCGAGTGGCTGCTGTGCGGCAACGGCGCAGCAGACCTCATTTTCCGGCTGGCTCTGGCAGAAAAGCCCCGCACCGCCCTTGTGACAGCCCCCACCTTCGCGGAGTATGCCACGGCGCTGGAAACTGCGGGATGCAGGGTGGAGCGGCACTTCCTCACCGAAGAAAACGATTTTGCGGTGACGGACGCCATTCTGGACGCCGTGCATCCGGGCACGGACATGGTGTTCCTCTGCCAGCCCAACAACCCCACCGGCCAGCTGACAAGACCAGCCCTTGTGGAAGCCTTGCTGCAGCGGTGTGAAACCTGCGGGGCCGTTCTGGTGGTGGATGAATGCTTCCTCGACTTCCTGCCCGAGGGCGGTCCTCTCTCGGCCAAGCACCTGCTGAACACCAGCCGGAGCCTTGTCATCCTCAAAGCGTTCACCAAGCTTTACGGCATGGCGGGCGTCCGGCTGGGCTACTGCCTGTGTGCCGACGAGGACCGTCTTGCCCGGATGCAGGCGGCGGGCCAGCCCTGGGCCGTGTCCAGCCTTGCGCAGGCGGCAGGCATTGCCGCACTGGACGAGACGGACTATGTGGCCCGGGTGCGCACCCTCATTGAGACCCAGCGCCCCGTGCTTGCAGAAGGCCTGCGAACGCTTGGCCTGCGGGTCATTGAAGGAAAAGCAAACTATTTGCTGTTTCAGGCCCCGGAAACGCTGGGCGATGCCTTGAAACAGAAAGGCGCGGTGGTGCGCAGCTGCGGCAATTACCCCGGGCTGGACGCCAGCTGGTACCGCACTGCTGTGCGCACCGAAGCCGAGAACCAGCAGTTATTAGCGCTGTTACGAGAGGTTTTAGCATGAGCAAAGCAAAATGCATTATGGTGCAGGGCACCATGAGCGGCGCAGGCAAAAGCCTGCTGTGCGCCGCGCTGTGCCGCATCTTTGCGCAGGACGGCTTCCGGGTGGTGCCCTTCAAGAGCCAGAACATGGCCCTGAACAGCTTCGTCACCCGGGAGGGCGCCGAAATGGGCCGGGCGCAGGTGGTGCAGGCGCAGGCCGCAGGCGTGGAGCCGGATGTGCGCATGAACCCCATCCTGCTCAAGCCCAGCAGCGACGTGGGCAGTCAGGTGATCGTCAACGGCAAGGCACGGGGGCAGATGCCTGCCGCCGACTACTTCAAAATAAAGCGGAAGCTCATCCCGGATATTCTGGAAGCCTACAACGGCCTTGCCGCCGAAAATGACATCATCGTCATTGAAGGCGCGGGCAGCCCCGCCGAGATCAACCTGAAAGCTGACGACATCGTGAACATGGGCCTTGCAAAACTGGTGGACGCGCCGGTCCTGCTGGCGGGCGACATCGACCGAGGCGGCGTGTTCGCCCAGCTGTACGGCACCGTGGAGCTTCTGGAACCCGCCGAGCGGGCCCGCATCAAGGGTCTGGTCATCAACAAGTTCCGGGGCGACGTGGAGATCCTGCGGCCCGGCCTTGCCATGCTGGAAGAGAAAACGCATCTGCCGGTGGTGGGCGTGGTGCCCTATCTGCGGGTGGAGATCGAAGACGAAGACTCCTTCTCCGACCGGCTGGACGCAAAAAGCGCAGTGAAGCCGCTGGACATCGCCATCCTGCGCCTGCCGCATGTGTCCAACTTCACGGACTTCATCCCGCTGGAGCAGCACCCTCTGCTGGGCGTGCGCTATGTGCAGAACACCCGTCAGCTGGGTGCGCCCGACCTTGTCATCCTGCCCGGCACCAAGAACACCATGGACGATCTGCGGTGGCTGCGGCAGAGCGGGCTGGAAGCCGCTGTGCTCAGGCTGGCGGCTGGCGGCACGCCAGTGCTGGGTGTGTGCGGAGGCTATCAGATGCTGGGCGAAACGCTGGCCGACCCCGAGGGCGAAGAAAGCGGCACCCCATGCACCCTGCGGGGGCTGGGCCTGCTGCCCACAAGCACGGTGTTCAACGCTGAAAAGCGCCTGACCCAGACCGAGGCCGTGGCCGCAGCCGGGCCCTTCGAGGGGGCAAAGCTCACCGGCTATGAGATCCACGCCGGGCGCACCGAGGTGCGGGGCGAAGCGTTCTGCCGCACGGCAGACGGCCCCCCCGAGGGCTGCGTGCGGGACAATGTGTTCGGCACCTATCTGCACGGGCTGTTCGACACCGGCGAACTGACCGAAAAACTCACCGCATTTTTGTGCAGCCGGAAGGGCATCGACCCCGCCGGGGCTGACCTGATCCCGATGGAGCAGTACCGTCAGCAGCAGTTCGCCCTGCTGGCCGACGGGGTGCGGGCGGCGCTGGACATGGACGCCGTCTATGCCGCCATGGGGCTCACAAACCCGAAAGGAGACCGCTTATGACTCCGCAGCATCACCTGCCCGCCGACATTGAGCGGACAAGCATTTCTATTATCACAAAGGAGCTGGAAGAACTGGGTCTGACCCCGCCGCCGGAGACAGCCGCCGTGGTCAAACGGGTCATTCACACCACCGCCGACTTCGACTATGCAAAGAACCTGCGCTTCACTCCCGGCGCGGTGGAATCCGCTGTCCGGGCCCTACACGAGGGCGCTTCCATCGTCACTGACACCAATATGGCACTGGCGGGCATCTCGAAGCCAGGGCTTGCAAAGCTGGGCTGCGAAGCCGTGTGCTACATGGCCGACCCTGCCGTGGCCGAAGCCGCAAAGCAGGCAGGTACCACCCGGGCCGTGGCCGCCATGCACAAAGCGGCCCGAGAGCGCCCGGGGGCCATTCTGGCCGTCGGCAATGCACCCACAGCCCTGCTTGCCATTACCGAAGAGATGGAAAACGGTCTGCGGCCTGCCCTGGTCATCGGGGTTCCGGTGGGCTTTGTGAACGTGGTGGAGAGCAAGGAGACCGTCTTCGCCGCCTGCGAACGTTTTGGTGTGCCTGCCATCGCGGCCATGGGCCGCAAAGGCGGCAGCAATGTGGCTGCAGCCATCTGCAACGCCCTTGTTTACTCCGCTGCCGAGATGCTGGACCCCTCGGCACGCGGGTGGAGAGGATAAAACCAATACAGACAAAAAACGCGGAATGACATTTGTCATTCCGCGTTTTTGCATCTGTTCCTTCTGCAAAGCAAAACCGCCCGGCGGTCAAAGCCGGGCGGCGGAGGAAGAACGCTCAAAAGCTTTCGGGGATGATTCTGTTACAGGATGTCGATGTACTCACCGGCCAGCGCCTTGTTCATGCTGCGCACGGCGCAGAACTTGCCGCACATGCTGCAGGTGTCGCTGTGGTCGTCCTCGGGCAGGCGGGCGTCGCGGATGGCCTTGGCGGTCTCGGGGTCAAGGGCGCAGGCGAACTGTGCGTCCCAGTCCAGCACGCGGCGGGCGTCGCCCATCTTGTCGTCGATGTCCCGGGCATGGGGGATGCCCTTGGCGATATCAGCGGCGTGGGCGGCGATCTTGGACGCCACGATGCCCTGCTTCACATCATCCACATTGGGCAGTGCCAGATGCTCGGCGGGGGTCACATAGCACAGGAAAGCCGCACCGCTGGCCGCAGCCACAGCTCCGCCGATGGCAGCAGTGATGTGGTCATAGCCGGGAGCAATGTCGGTGACCAGAGGTCCCAGCACATAGAAGGGTGCGCCCATGCAGATGGACTTCTGCACTTCCATGTTGGCAGCCACCTGATTCAGGGGCACATGGCCCGGGCCCTCCACCATGACCTGCACATTGTGAGCCCATGCGCGCTTGGTCAGCTCACCCAGACGCACCAGCTCTTCGATCTGGCACACATCGGTGGCGTCAGCCAGACAGCCGGGGCGGCAGGCGTCACCCAGCGAAATGGTCACGTCGTGCTCGGCGCAGATGTCGCAGATCTCGTCAAAGTGCTCGTAGAAGGGGTTCTCATTGCCGGTCATGCTCATCCACGCAAACACGAGGGAGCCGCCGCGGCTGACGATGTTCATCTTGCGCTTGTGCTTACGGATCTGCTCGATGGTCTTGCGGGTGATTCCGCAGTGCAGGGTGACAAAGTCCACGCCATCCTCTGCGTGCAGACGCACCACATCGATGAAGTCCTGCGCGGTCAGCTGGGCCAGGTCACGCTGATAGTGAATGACCGAGTCATACACCGGCACGGTGCCGATCATCACGGGGCACTCATGGGTCAGCTTCTGGCGGAAGGGCTGGGTGTTGCCGTGGCTGGACAGATCCATGATGGCTTCCGCGCCCATGTTGACAGCGCTGAGCACCTTCTGCATCTCCACATCATAGTCCTTACAGTCCCGGGAGACACCAAGGTTGACATTGATCTTGGTGCGCAGCATGGAGCCGATGCCCTCAGGGTTCAGGCACTCGTGGTGCTTGTTGGCCGGAATGGCCACCTTGCCCTCTGCAACCCACTGGCGGATCTCCTCCGGTGTGCGGTACTCCTTCTTTGCCACGATTTCCATCTGCGGGGTGATGATGCCTTTGCGGGCGGCATCCATCTGGGTGGTGTAAGTCTGCATAAAACTTCCCTCCAAATTACTCTCTTTTATCTATCTGAACGGCATTTTGCCGGTCATGCTTGCAGATGGAGATGGGTGGAGCTGGCAGGCCAGCAGATAGCTTTCCACGCAAATGCTTCGGGCCATTCCATCGCCCGCCCTATTGCCTTCGGCAACAGGGTCCCACCCCAGCGGATCATTTGCTTTGGAAACTATCTGCCGTCCTGCCCGGGGTAACAGCAGCTTGCCCGGCATCGGCGCTGCCTGCTCCGGCAGGATGACGCGACGCCATGTCTGAAGGTCGGGCTGCAGCTATAATCGACGATGGTTTCTTCTGGGGAATGCGAGGGTTTGCCACGCTGGTGGTCTGGCGAGCGGCAGCAGGACGGAGCAGGCAGTGACAATGCCGATTTCCCCTTAGATGATCTGCCCCGACAGGGCTTTCAGCTCTTTGCACTCGCTCTCGATGTCCTCCGCGCCAAAAATGGCGCTCACGAGGGCCACACCGTCCACGCCGGTGCCTTTGAGCTGGAGGATGTTCTCCTTGTGGATGCCGCCGATGGCCACCACCGGCACATCCACGGCATTGCAGATGTCAATAAGGGTCTGGCGGGGTAGCACGTCCACGTCGGTCTTGGTGTTGGTCGCAAACACGGCCCCCACGCCCAGACAGTCGGCCCCGTGGGCCACGGCTTTCTTTGCTTCTTCAACCGTATGGGCAGAAACTCCGATCATCATGTTTTCGCCCACACGCTGACGCACCTGTGCCGCTTCCATATCGCTCTGACCCACATGCACGCCCTCAGCGCGGCACTGGATGGCTACGTCCACGTTGTCGTTGATGAACAGCGGCACGCCGTAGCGCTGGCACAGGGCGTGGATCTCAATGGCTTCCTGCAGGAAATCCGCGTCGCCCAGGTGCTTTTCCCTCAGTTGCACACAGGTGGCCCCGCCTTTCAGGGCGCACTCCACCTGCTCGTAAAGGGTCTGTTTGCCCACCCACGCACGGTCGGTGACGGCATATAAAAGTATGGTATGCTTATCGCACTTCATAGCTTGCTCCTTCTTCCAGCTGCTCCGGGGTCATATTGTAAATGGCATCGATGATGTAGTTGCGGTAGGTGGAGTTGCCGTCCAGCGGGGACAGCCGCTTGTGGGCGATCTCGCCCGCAAGGCCCATGGCGCATACGGCGGCGGCAGCGGCTTCCAGCGGGCAGTCCGGGTTTGCCGTGATGAAAGCGGCGGTCAGGGCGGACAGCTGGCACCCGGTGCCGGTGATGCTGCTCATCATGGGATGGCCGTTGCGAATGCAGTAAGCTTTGTCTGCGTCGGCCACAATGTCGATGGCGCCGGTGATGGCGACAACTGCGCCGGTTTCTGCGGCAAACTTCTTGGCGAAGGCCACGGCGGAATCAAGGTTCTCTTCGGTGACCTTGTCGGCCACATCGGCATCCACTCCCTTGGTTGTGCCCGCACCGGAAGCCAGCGTCTTGATCTCCGAGATGTTGCCCCGGATGACCGTGAACTTCACGTCTTTCAGCAGGCGGTAAGCCGTGTCAGTGCGCAGACGGGATGCGCCCGCGCCCACCGGGTCCAGCACCACGGGATGGCCCAGCTGGTTGGCCTTTTTGCCCGCCAGCAGCATGGAAGTGATGGTGCGGCTGTTCAGGGTGCCGATGTTGATGTTCAGCCCGCCGCAGATGGTGGTGATGTCCTCCACCTCAGCGGCATCGTCGGCCATGATGGGCGAAGCGCCGCAGGCCAGCACCATGTTGGCGCAATCGTTGACGGTGACATAGTTGGTGATGTTGTGGATGAGGGGGCACTTGGCACGGACATTTGCAAATTCAGTCTTGAACATGTTCAGGTACCTCCTTCTTTAAGAAAGGCTGCTCTGCATGGAGCGCAGAGCGCCGGAACGCTGCAGGCTGTACACCAGCACACCCGCGATGATAGAACCCACGGCGGTGGAGATGAGGAAGGGCACGATGTAGGCATAGAACGCGATGTCACCGGCGCTCTTGCCCATGAGGAAGATGGCCACAGGGTAAGCGCACAGCCCGCCCAGCACGCTGGTGCCGAACACCTCGCCCACCATGGTAGCAAGGATGTTTTTGGTCTTCCAGTACACGACGCCGCACAGCAGCGCGCCGAACATGCTGCCCGGGAAAGCCATCAGGCTGCCCAGACCCAGCAGGTTGCGCAGCAGAGATGCCACAAAGGCCACGCCCACGCCCCACCAGGGGCCCAGCAGCACAGCGCAGGTCACGTTGACCATGTGCTGGATGGGGGCACACTTGCTGCCGAACATGGGGAAGCTGAACACGCTGCCCACCACGCACAGGGCGCACAGCATACCTGCCAGCGCCAGCTTTTTCACCGAGATGTTTTTCATAAGAGGATGCTCCTTTCCACGCGGCGGCGCACCAAAACCGACAGTGCCCCCGCAAACAGGCCCGCGCCCGGGCACAGAAACGCCGGGTGCAGGGATATCACGAAGCGGTCGAGACTTGCTGGTCTCCTCTCACGCCGGAACACGGCTTCCCATCGCTGACGGTTCTCAAGGCTCAGGGCGCTCCCCCTCAGCCCGCTGCGGCCCACCCCGCAGAAGCCGCGCCTTGTGTATCCGGCGCAGCTGGCT
This sequence comes from Barnesiella intestinihominis, assembly GCA_963656875.1. GTDB lineage: Bacteria > Bacillota > Clostridia > Oscillospirales > Ruminococcaceae > Faecalibacterium. The sequence continues at coordinate 35,647 of CAVKKE010000006.1, forward strand.
CTTCCTCCTCAACAAAAAATGCAACAAAAAACAGGAGACCCTGCGGGGCCTCCTGCAAAAAATCACGATGATGACTTCCTACGGCGGCATTATCCGCATCAGGTAAAAGGGTCGAAGTTCGGGCACTTCCTCTCAGCCTGCATCACAAGCTCCCCTGTATTTGATTGTGACTGTATTCTACACCCATTGCACCAAAAATGCAAGGGGCTTGTATTCGTTCTCCATTCTGGCCCGCATAAACTGCTGTCCGTCCCGACTTATCGATAAATTCGATCAATATTTTAGAATTTACAATTCTTCTGTACTGTACTATAATAAAGCAAAGATTTGTTTTCACCCAAGATACAGGAGGACACCGCCTTGCTGGTAAATCTTATCGAATCCGTCTATCGTCTGCTCTGGGGCGACCTGTTCACCCTGCCGCTGGCCGGGGGCATCGGCATCTCCTTCATGGTGGTGCTGCTGTTCACAGCGGGTATCTGGTTCACCTGCCGCACACGGCTGCTGCCCGTGCGGCTGTTCCGGGATATGATCGCCGCCGTCTGCGAGAAAAAGCAGTCGGAAAGCGGCCTGTCCTCCTTCCAGACGCTGGTCATTTCCACGGCCACCCGCGTGGGCATGGGCAACCTCGTGGGCGTGGTGGCGGCGGTATCTGCAGGCGGCGCGGGTGCAGTGTTCTGGATGTGGGTCACAGCCTTGCTGGGCGCGTCCACCTCTTTCATTGAATCCACCCTCGCCCAGAAATACCGCCAGCCCGACCCGCTCTACGGCGGCTGGCGGGGCGGCCCGGCCTATTACCTCCATGTTCTGGCCGAACGCCGCCGGGGTAGAAAGCTCAAGCGGTCAGTATGCGCAGCGCTGTTCGCGGTGTCCGGCCTCATCTGCTGGTGCGGCATCAGTCAGGTCATCTCCAACTCGGTGAGCTCCGCCTTTGAGAACGCGTTCCGTATCCCGCCGCTGGCTACCACACTGGTGCTCACGGCCATTGCGGCGTTGATCGTGCTGCGCAAGAACGCCACCGTAAAAAGCCTGGACGTGATGGTACCCATCATGGCGGTGTGCTACTTTGCCCTCACGGTGGGCGTGGTGGTGTTCAACCTGCCAAAGCTCCCTGCCGTGTTCGGGCGTATCTTTACCGAGGCCTTCGGCCTGCGGCAGGCAGCTGCCGGCGGCTTTGGTGCCGTGCTGATGAACGGCGTGAAGCGAGGGCTGTTTTCCAACGAGGCGGGCAGTGGCTCCGCCCCCTGTGCCGCTGCCGCCGCCGAGTGCGACGACCCGGTGAAGATGGGCTTTGTGCAGGCGCTGGGCGTGCTCATTGACACGGTGGTCATCTGCAGCTGCACGGCTTTCCTCATGCTGCTGGTGCCCGAAGACATCACCGCAGGCCTTGTGGGCATGGACCTGCTGCAGACCGCCATGCAGTACCATCTGGGCGGATTTGGCACGGTGTTCATTGCCGTCACTCTGGCACTGTTCAGCTTTTCCACCTTTTTGGGCGTGCTGTACTACGCCCGCTGCAATGTGGCTTATCTGTGCGGCGACAACTGGTGGAGCCAGACCATTTACAAACTCATTGCGCTGGCCATGCTGGTCATTGGCGGAATGCAGGCCTACACCGTGGTGTGGGACCTGGGTGACGTGGGCATCGGCCTGATGACCATCTTCAACATGCTGGCGCTGGTGCCCATGGCCCATGAGGCGCTGGATGCGCTGAACGACTACGAAAAGCGCAAAAAACTCCAATAAACAAAGCAGCCGCAGCGTCTGCCCCATGTGGGACAAGTGCTGCGGCTGTTCTGCTCTTTCTATTGATCGGGGAATTTCCTCGTGGAACGCTCATTCAGTCCAGAGCCCGGATGGCTCCAGTTGTGATACGATACTGCTTCTTCACCGCTTTGAACTGCACATCGGTGCCTTCCAGCTGGCCTGCACGCAGTGTCTCCGTGAGCGCTGCCGCGGGTGCATACAGGTTGGTGAAACCAAGGTTCTGGCAGACCCCCTTCAGGGTGTGGGCAGCACGGAAAGCTTCTTTCACATCCTGCTTTTCCAGTGCCCGTTCCAGGTTCTGATAGCTGTCGTCCTTCAAAAACAAAAGGACAAATTTGTGGATCATTGCTTCACTGTAAAGGCGCCTGAGCACATCAGCGTAGTCCGCACCCATCTGCGCATAGCATTCTTGCATCGTCATGGCGATCTCCGTGCCTTTCTTTTTCATTCCTAACCGCATTTCGTCACAAATTCGAGCTTTCGATTTGTTGCGGTTTGTTACGTTTTTGTTGCACTTTTATAATAACATTTCCTCCTGTATTTTTCAATAAGTACCGTAAAACTCTGCATTTTTCACAAATTTCACCGGTTTTACCGACAGTTCGTGCATCCAAACCCACTTTGATTGCTAAAACTCTTTGAGAAAAATGAAAAAAGCTGTTGACAAATCCCGTGTTCCATGCTAAAATAAGCAAGTCGTCCGGCTAATGGATGACAACAAATGAATCCGGGCGTGTTCCCGAGTGGCCAATGGGGACAGACTGTAAATCTGCTGCTTTCAGCTTCGGTGGTTCGAATCCACCCGCGCCCACCAAGAAATAGCGCTTAGAGACGTAAGTTTCTAAGCGCTTTTCTTTTATTGTAACCCACTATCAAACCCACTTTTTGAGTCACAAACCAAAAGCCATCATGGACGTGACTCTATGATGGCTATTTTCTTACATTCTCACCACCGCATTATACAGCATCTCCACGAACTGCACCGCGCTAGGGCATCCGGTCAGCGGGTAGCCTGCCAGCTGCTGCACATAATCAGGATTTGTAAGCCATGCACTTTTCGCCGCCCTGCGGATAGCGCTCTGAATTGCCTTCGGCTCGCAATTCCGTTGCTCTGCAATGGGCGTGTAGATTTCCTTTTCCACAGCCCGCAGGCGGTCTTCCTGCTCGCAAGTCAGCTCGATGCATTGCTGCAGAATGCTGTAGGCACTCATGTTGCGTGTGATGCCCATCGGGCGCAGCAGGTCATTGATTTGGGTGGATAGTTCGGAAACGATCATAATTGACACATCCTTTCTTTTGCGTCAACTCTAACCGAAAAAATTCCAGAATGTTCCAAATGTGTTGATATGCGTCGTAAAGTGTCGAAATATGCCGCATAAGCAAAAAACAGCCCCGAGGAACCGTGCGAACGGAACCCCGGGGCTGCTGCTATGTATATTACTGTTTTACAACGGTCTTTGCCCTGTCAAAGCAGAACTGAATGACCCTGCCGATGGTTTCGTCGGTAATGGCCCAGCTGAAAAGCCGGCCGAACTTGCTGGCGTCCAATGCGGTGCGCAGCTTTGCAGCGACCCACGCCTTGCGCTCCTGCCCGCGCTTGGTGCCCTGAATCTCGTGTTCGGCACGCTCGATCAGGTCAAGCGTCAAGGCGCGGACGGATGCGCCATAGCCCAGACGGATGGCACCGAGGACGTAAAAGGCGAAGCCGCCCAGCATCAGGACGAGGGCCAGCCAGCCGGGGATGATGTTCAGAATATTGGTCAGTGCTTCCATGGTCAGGTTCCTTTCTTCTCGTTCTCTTCGAGATCAGCGATGCGGTGGTTTGCCACCTTCATCTGTTCTTCCAGAATGGGGACGCGCTTCGCAAAATTGTTATGCTCGCGCACCTCGCGGGTCAGCTCTTCCAGCTTGGTATCGGTCACGGCCTGACTGCGGCTGTTGGCGATCAGCACGCCAATCAGCGTCACAGCACCGGCAATGACGGCGGATAAAATACTTTCCATTGGTGTCACCCCTCCTTCACTGCGCCCAGCCCGGCACGCTGGATGATGCTGGCATAGTCCTTATATGCGTGGGACATATCCACGTTGGTGCTCACA